>PKZC01000437.1:7771-12396 GCA_003132905.1 Bryobacterales bacterium
GGCCGGGCTGCGGAGGCGGAGGACCTTGATCTTGCGGGTCGCCGGCCGGGGGCGCGGGCAACGGATCGGCTGCGGCCTGGTCCTGGGGTTGGAATTTGCGCCATCCACCGGAAGCAGCTGCAGGGGGCGCAGNNCAGAAGCAACAGTCCAAGGAAGAGATTTTGTTTTCATGATCGTCGTGCCTCTCAAGTGAACGTACTGTGCATCTGGATTGCCACATCTAAGTGCTGCAATGAAAGAGGTTGGAATGGGGGTGCTTTGGCCGAGGTAAGCCAGGCTGGTGCATTTCGGCCACCGTGGCTGGTAATAGTGGCTGGTGGCTAGTGGCTGGCGTAGTAGCCATCGCGTGTTTGAGTGAGAAAGCCGGCGCGCTTAGCAGACAGGTGGATTTTACGATATCCGGGTGCGACGCCGCTTCTATCGGAGGTGTAACCCAGGCTGTATTGGTTGCGGAGTTCGTCCTCGAGTTGAATGTAAATGCTCGATATGGGAGCCTTGGCGGAAACTTCGAAAAAGGCTGCTCCGGTTTCGCGCGAGATGCGCTGCAGAGCGTTTTTGCCGTTGAGACCGGCGTAAACGCCGTCGTAAGCTTTGCGATCGGAAAAGAGGATGGAATAGACGAGCGTGTCGGCACGCTGGGCGGATTCGATGGCCTGCGACAACCCGACCGACGCCGTCGGTGAGTAGGATGAGCGCCTTGCGGCCGGATAGTTTTTGCGTCAAATCTTCGGCTGCCAGCAGAACCGAGTCATAGAGCGCGGTGCCGCCTTCGGACCAGGAGGGTTTGCCCGGCTGCCGCTTAGGAGTATCCAGTTGCGCCAAAGCTGCGCCGAGTTTTTCGCGCGACGATGTGAGATCCTGCAACAACTCTACCGTTCGATCGAAGTGAATGATGAAGGCTCGATCCTGCTCTGAGCGGAGCACCTGATTGAGGAAGCGGAAACTCGCGGCGCGCTCTTCGGCCAGAACACGGCGTTGACTGACGCTGGTGTCGACCAGGAGTCCGACGGTGAGCGGGAGGGCGGTTTCGCGCGAGAAATAGCGGATGGTCTGCGGGCGGCCGTCCTCCTCGAGCGTGAAATCGTCCTTGGTGAGGTTGGGAAGCACATGGCCTTGGGCGTCACGAACGGTGGCGTAGAGGTTGACGACGCGGACGTCGGTGGTGAAGTCCTGAGGATAAATTGCTAGCGGAGCGAAGGCTATAATTAACAGCTGTTTAGCGCGGGACATCTCAAGTATTTTCGTACAAACCTGGTTGCCCTTCGGGGCGCGTTTTCCAGCGGCGATGTATCCAAAGCCACTGGCCGGGATCCTCGCGGATAACCTGCTCGAGCACGGCATGGAGACGGCGGGTGTCTTCGGCTGGGTCGCCCGAAATCTCAAGTGGAGGATGAAATTTAAGAATGTACTTGGCTTCCTGCTCAGACCATACCGCGAAGCCGGGGATAACTGCCGCGCCCGTCTTAGCCGCGATCTTTGCAAACGCGGTGTTGGCGCAGGCTGGGGTGCCGAAAAAGTCGACAAAGACACCTTCTTGCAGGGAAGTGTTCTGATCGATTAGAACACCAACGGCTTCGTTTTGATGCAGAGCGCGGAGCACGGCTCGTGCGCCATCCCATTTGACGATCAGATGGTTGCCCGAAAGCTGGCGGCGGCCCTCCACTAAGCGGTCGATGCCGGGGTTGTCGAGCGGACGGATCATAATGTGCATCGGCTCGGTCATCAGTGCGTGGGCGAAGGCGCTAAGTTCCCAATTGCCGAAATGGGCGGTGGCGAAAAGGATGCCTCGTCCGGCCTTTTTGGCTTCGAGATAATGCTCCAGTCCTTCGTAACGTATAAGCTCGGAAATGTTCTGCCGATTGATGTTAGGGAAACGGGCGAAGATCCAGATCAGGCGCGCGATGGAGTGGAAAACCTGGTTGGTGATGGCCCGCCGCTCGGACGGAGATTTGTCCGGGTACGCGAGTTCCAGGTTGCGCATGGCGGTGCGGCGGAGGCGGGGGATGGCAAGATCGAGGAGGGTGGTGTAAAAGCGGGCCAGGCCAAGCGGTCCGTGAGCTAGGGACCAGAGTAGAAGAGCTGCTATTCGATCCAACCGCCACCTAGAACGAGATCGCCATCGTAAAGCACCGCGGCTTGCCCGGGAGTGACGGCACGCTGGGGCTGGTCGAACCGCACTTCAATGCGCGTGGCGTCGTTTCCAGCGGGTGAGATGGTGGCATCGGCTGCGGCGTGCCTATTGCGAATCTTCACTTGGGCCCGGATCGGCCCGCAAATGGGCGCGATGGAGAGCCAGTTCATGTCGCGGGCCGTGAGTGTGGCGCGTAGCAAATCTTCCTGGCGGCCGACGATGACACGTTGTGACGCGGGTTCGGTGGAGATGACATAGAGGGGCTCACCGGCCGCGACTCGCAGCCCGCGCCGCTGTCCGACGGTGAAATGATGCACGCCCGCGTGTTCACCCAGGACGCGGCCGGTGGTGTCGCGAATCTCGCCCTGCGTCTTCGCTGGAGCGATGCCGCGCTCGCGGAAGTAGGCATCGATGAAAGACGCGTAATCGCCATTCGGAACGAAGCAGATTTCCTGGCTATCGGGCTTGGCGGCCACCGGCAATCCCAACTCTCGCGCCAGATCCCGCACTTGCGGCTTGGTGTAACCGCCCAGCGGAAAATCGGTTTGGGCCAACTGCTCCTGCTTCAGGCCGAAGAGAAAATAGGTTTGATCTTTCGAATGGTCTACGCCGCGGCTCATTTGATTGCGGCCGGTGGCATCGTCAAAGCCGATGCGAGCGTAATGGCCGGTGGCGATACGGGACGCGCCGACGCCCGAAGCCAGATCGAGGAACCGATCGAACTTGATGAAGTTGTTGCACAGCGTGCAAGGGATGGGCGTGCGGCCGCTCAGATAGTCGTCGATGAACGGCTTGATCACTTGCTCTTCAAAGCCGGCCTCGAAGTTGACCACGTAATAGGGAATGCCCAAATGCTGCGCGACGTGGCGTGCGTCATAAACATCATCGAGCGAGCAGCATCGGCCGGTGACGCCGCCTTCAGGCGCAAGCTCCGGCAAGCGGCGCTGGTTCCAAAGCTGCATCGTCAGGCCGACGATGGGCTGGCCGGTGCGTTGGAGCAATCCAGCGACGACGGAACTGTCCACTCCGCCGGACATTGCAACGGCTATTGGGGCTTGATTAGACACTGGTATAGGTTGGCGAAAGCTTGCGTAACTGCGCGACCGATCCAACAACGGCGTCGATCAGCGCATCCACCTGCTCTTCATTGTTTGAATGGCCGAGTGAAAAACGCAAGCTGGCGCGGGCGCGTTCGGGGGCAAGGCCCATGGCGAGGAGCACGTGCGAGGGTTCGACCGCGCCGCTGGAACACGCCGATCCACTGGAGACCGCGAAGCCTTTGAGGTCGAGCGAGATGACGAGAGCCTCGCCCTCCAGTCCATCGAAATATATGTTGGTGGTGTTGGGAGTGCGGGCAGCGTTTTGGGCGTTGACGCCGGCGTCGGGAACACGCGCGAGGATTCCAGTTTCCAAACGATCGCGGAGGGCTTCCAGGCGCGCGGGCTCGATGGGCAGCGTGGCATGCGCGATAGCGGCCGCTTTTGCCATCGCCACGGCGCTGGGAACGTTTTCGGTGCCGGGACGGCGTTCGCGCTCATGCTTGCCGCCGAATTGGATGGGGCGCAGCTTGGTGCCGGCCTTCACGTACAGGGCTCCGATACCCTTGGTGGCATAAAACTTGTGGCCGCTGATGGAATAAAGATCGACGCCGAGCGCTTCAACATCGACCGGGATTTTTCCCGCCGCTTGGACGCCGTCGGAATGCATGAGCGCGCCGGCCTGATGCGCGATGGCGGCGATTTCGGCAATGGGCTGCAGTGCGCCGGTTTCGTTATTGGCATGCATTACCGAGATCAGCGCGGTCTCGGGACGCAAGGCGCGGCGAACGTCGCCGGGATCGATGACGCCGTCCAGGTCGGGCAGAAGATAGGTCACCGGGATGCCGGAGCGCTCCAACTCGCGGAACGGATTGAGGACTGCGGGGTGCTCGATCGCGGTAGTGATGACGTGCTTCTGCGGCGCAATGTTTGCCAGGACGGAGCCCAAGATCGCGAGGTTGTCGGCCTCGGTTCCGCCACTGGTAAACACCAGTTCCTTCGGTTCGCAGCCGACTAAAACGGCCACTTCCTGGCGGGCCATCTCCAGGCGCTGCTTGGCGATCTGGCCATCCTGGTGGATGCTAGAGGCGTTGCCGGGCACTTCAAGTAGCGCTGCAACCAGTACCTCTAGGACTGATTGAGATACCGGCGTGGTCGCATTGTGATCAAAGTAGTAACGCCGCACTTCATTCATCAGTTTAACAGTGATAGCCGAGGGGGTTATCGAGCTTCCAAGTGCTTGAGGCGAGCGTCGAGCACCTCTTCGACGCGGCGCAGGTAAGAGTGCCACATTTCCCGCATGTCGGCGAAGCGGGCGTCCATGTGGCCGCGAAGGTCGTTGAGCCGGGAATTGTCGATCAGAATCCCGACCAGCACTGCCAGCGTGGGAACACCCACGGCGAGCGCCGTTTGAATGGTGGCATCGGCCATTTGAATCCAGCTTAGCGTACGGCGAT
>PKZC01000437.1:12419-12573 GCA_003132905.1 Bryobacterales bacterium
GTTCGATGTCGCCCCGTTGTAGCTGGCCAGCAATATCGTTGTCTCTAAGATAGTTCGGAGCGATGTTGAATATGAAGAAGTAGCTGTGGACCTTTAGAGTGCGCCGCTTTCCTGATGCGATCACACTAAAAACGTAGTCACTGGCGTCCGGTTA
>PKZC01000022.1 GCA_003132905.1 Bryobacterales bacterium
GACACAAACAGTTAAGACACTGTTGGCCGTTCGCTGAAAAATCCTCGACCGGCAAAACGACTGTACTGCATACTGGTTCCCGGCTGGTGAAGCGGAGGCGGGCTCTGCGGGAGCGCAACTCGCCAAGGAATAGCCGGCTGGAAACTCATCGAGACGATGGGTGGGGGCGGCAGCCGTAGTCGCCCCCAAGCTTCGTGCGCAGAAAGACCACATCGGACGATAGATTTCCGGATGCCTTGGAAAACTCATAAAGGAAGCTGCCGCGCAGCGGCATCCTCGTTGGCATGCAGGTTTCGCTCGAACTCGGCCGGCGTCAAGTAGCCGAGCGCCGAGTGCAGCCGCTTCTGGTTGTAGATCTTCTCCAGGAACTGGCGGATCGAAGCGCGCGCTTCTGCCAGGTCCCGATACTCGTTGCGAAGGACCTCCTCGTACTTCAGCGTTTTCATGAATGACTCGCAGGCCGCGTTGTCCCAAGGATTCCCTTTGCGCGACATGCTGATCGCGATCTGGTGAGCCTTCAGCAGATCCGTGTAGTCGTTGCTGGCGTATTGGCTGCCGCGATCGGAGTGATGCACCAAGCCCGGTTGCACGGTTCGGCGAGACAGGGCCATATGTAGAGCGGCCAGCGGCAACTCATCTTCCAGCGAGCGATCCAGCGCCCATCCGATTACGCGGCGCGAGTAGGCGTCCAGAATCACAGCCAGAAACACGAACTCGTCGCGCAAGCGAATGTAGGTGATATCGGCCCGCCAGAGCTTATCGGTAGCGGTCAGGATCATGTTTCGCGCCAAGTTCGGATAGACTTTGCGCCCGTGGTTGGAATCCGTCGTGACTACAAACTTCCGGCGCCGCACGCACAGCAGATTGTCTTCGCGCATCAACCGATAGACCCGCTTCGGATTCACCCGCCATCCCCGATGTCGAAGCTCAGCGGTGATGCGTGGACGCCCGTAGCTCGGCCATTCCAGCGCGATCCGCTGAATCGCATCCCTTAGATCCATGTCGCGATCCGGACTCGGCTCGGCTTCCTGGAACCGGTAGAAGCCGGACCGGGAAACCCGGCCCAGCTTCACCATTCGCTCGATGCTCAATCCCCGGTTGACCTTCATTTCTTCCTGGGCTTTCCGGTAGACTGCGGCTTTCCAGTCAACGCCTGCAGCATCCGCTGTTCCTCGATGCGCTGCAAGCACCCCTTCAAAAAATCGAGCTCCAGCGCCTGCTGGCCGATTTTGCGTTCCAACTCGGCGATCCGCCCTTCGGACCAACGTTGCTTCCCGTTGCCCGGAAATACATTGCCTGGCCCCTGGCGGAACTCACGCCGCCAACGGTGCAGCACGTTGGCGTTTACCTCCAACGCCCGCGCGACCTCGCCGATGGAAACTCCTTGCTCCAGCCGCCGCACCGCGGCCAGCTTGAACTCCTTGGTGAAAATCCTTCTCGACAACCCCATGACTCAATTCTCCTTTGAATGGATTTTGAGTCTTAACTGCTTGTGTCAAGAATGGGGGCAAGTCCACATACCCGCCAACAACTTAAAGCGCACGTGGACGCACACGGTTGCGAGCCGACCAGTGACAGTGAGCAGTTGTGAACAGCGCGAAATCCATAAACATGGTTATATGGAGTCCCCCTCCTGGAAGGAGATCTCATGGCACCCTGCAAACAATGCGGCGCTGTAACAGAACTGTACTCCAACGGCATTCCCATATGTCTCGCGTGCGCCGCGAAATCCGAACCAGCCCCGAATGATGTGCAACTCGGCCTTCCGCACTAGAAACGGCAAGCGCCGAGAACTTAATTTCAGTGGTGGGATGCCCAGTACCATTGGGCCTCTTGATCGGGTTGGAGCGGGTGTATACTCAAAAAACTCGGCTGGAGGCGTGCTACCGTCCCCAGCCCAAAATTTAGCCGCATGTCAAACGGCGATGGAAAGGATTATCGCCGATGTCACTACTTAGCCGCAAGTCAGTTCTTTTTAGCAGCACGACGCGGTATGCGTGGAGCGCTTTCCTTCTTGGCCTCTTCTGTGCAAGCGCCTACCTGCAACCGAGCGGAGCGGCTAAGTTGCGTGCGTCCCGATCCGATCAGAACCGCTCGCTAGGCCGCGCGGCGGGTCGGCTTGATGCCGCGCTTGCTCTCAAGTACGTTTACGCGGGTCTTTAGATCTTCAATTTGTCTCGCATACTGGGACCTCCCGAGTTCTTCGGCGAGCGTGTTCGCGAGGTCGGCTTTTTACACCATTGCATCCGTGATGATCTTCACGTCGTCCCGAAGATCCCGGACGTTCTTGTCTAACGTTTTGATATCACGTTGCAGTGGCCAAAGATCAGCTTTGGTCGCCATCTCCTCGCGTATGGCCTGAAGATCGTCTTTCGTCGCCGTGCGAGCAAGGTCCGTCTGGATCGCGAGGGCGAAATCGTCCAGCGTCATCGCTTTCTTTTTTGGTTTCGTATGCTTGGTGCTCATTACGGTTAAGTAATACATCGGCCATCCGTGTCGTCAAGTCCCGTTGGTCGAATGCATGATTCTCCGAACGCACGGCGAAGTCTACGACCTGCACGAGCGATGCGATCACGCCTGATGGGTGGAGGTGATGCGATTTCGCGTACCGTGCGAACTCGCTATCCTTCCAAGATGGACATCAATAAAATGCTGAACGACCTTCGGATGGAACGGGAACAACTTTCCGAAGCCATCCTGGTGCTGGAACGGCTCTCTTTGGGACAGGGAAAACGACGAGGGAGGCCACCGAAGTGGATGACTGAAGTGAAGCGGCGCGGCAGGCCGAAGGGAAGCAAAAACAAACCCAAACAAGACGATTGAATTTGGCTACGATAGCGAGCAGCAGGCCGCTACTGCTCATGTCACACGTCACCCACGCTTCCATTGCTTCGGAAACAGGCGTATGATTGCGGGTACTGAAACGCTGCTGAAATCAGTGTCGAGCACCGCGTCGTCGAGTGCTCCCGCCTTCGCCCCGATCCAGTACTCCCCAATATAAGGCTGCGTCCCGTATTGCATATGAATCAGCGCATGAAGCAAGAAGACACACCGGATTTCGATGCTAAGGTCTTTCTGGCCAAGGCCGGCAAAGGAAGAGCGCGGACTGACTACAAGAAGAACCAGGTGGTTTTCTCTCAAGGCGCCCCGGCCGAAGCCATCTTCTATATCCACAAAGGCAAGATCAAGCTCAAGGTCGTCTCCAAAACGGGCAAGGAAGCGGTGGTGGCTATTTTTGGGGCCGGCGACTTCTTCGGTGAGGGATGCCTGGCCGGCCAGCCTCTGCGCTTGGCCAGTGCCACTACCATGCTAGAGTGCTCGATCATGCGGTTGGAAAAAGCAGGGTTGATCCGTCTGCTTCACGAGCAACCGACCTTTTCTGACCTGTTCCTCCGCCATTTGCTCTCCCGCAACATTCGGCTTGAGGAGGATCTGGTGGACCAGCACTTCCTCTCCAGCGAAAAGCGGCTGGCGCGCGTGTTGCTGCTGCTGGCCAATTTTGGCAAGGAGGGCGCGCCCGAGCCGGTGATTCCAAAGATCAGCCAAGAGACACTCGCGGAGATCGTCGGCACCACCCGCTCGCGAGTCAGCTTTTTCATGAACCGGTTCCGCAAACGTGGCTTCATCGAGTACGGCGGTGGCCTGGAAGTCCACAGCTCGCTGCTCAATGTCATCCTGCACGACTGATAGCCATCGTGACGGGCGTGGTTCACTGAGGGTAATCCGTGGCCGCGCCGGTGTTTCGCACGCCCAAGATAAAAAGACAGCCACCCAGAGAAAGGGTGGCTTGGGTTGAACAGATTGTTTGAGGACTGGTGCCGCTTTACGTGGTTACCGCGCGCGTCTCCAGGAACGGCCCGAGCTTTGCGGTTGCCCGAAATTGCGGCACCGGGTCCAATTGCTTCAATGCGGAAGTGAAAGCATTAGATAGGCTCCACATGGTTCGTGGTGCGAATTCCTCGTGTTCCGGATTGAAGTACAAATTATGGACGGGGCCGGTCAAATGTTTCGGGAGATCGATATCCCCCTCGATGAAGGCCTGGTAGATGATGAGCTTCGCCGACACGTCCGTGAGCTGAGACTCCCGCCAACGCGTAACCTGCTTCGTCATCGGATCGAAGTTTCGTTGCATTTCCGAAACGCCGATGTCGAGCGAATGGATCAGGTTGAAATTCTTGGAATGCTTGGCGAGCAGTGGCGTGAACACGCCTGCGACAATCTTTCGAAAACTGGCGAACACTCGGCGAGACATTGCTCCGGAGGCATTTCCAGATCCCAAGCTTTGTCCTACCTCGGTGATCCCGCCGCGTGCTAAACGCTTCCTTCTATCGTCTTCGAGACCTCATCAACTTAGACAAATCCTCGTATTGATCCGTCGCTAGCAGGTCCACAC
The DNA here is from genome assembly GCA_003132905.1 of Bryobacterales bacterium. Next base: position 4,394 of record PKZC01000022.1, read on the forward strand.
CGGCATCCAGTGCCGCTTTCCAACGCTCTTCGACGGCCTGCAATCCACCAAAGTTGTAGTCGGCAAACCAGCCGTTTTCTCTTCCCTTCGCCAGTTCGAATCCGTCTAAGGTGTAGAAGCGAATCCAGTAGCCTAACGAGTGGGCGTGATTCACGAGCGCGTGCAAACGCGCTCCGTCAGCCTTTGTCCAAGGCCCCGCGTTCCGCTGTCCACCCTCCTCCACCTCGTACCAGGAGTTGTTCCACCATCGCCGATAATTCGTTGGCCGCTCCGTAAGCAGTTGCTCGGACGGCAACTTCGCGACCGCATGTATGAGCTGCTCCTTGCTCGCATTAACAGGAGTATTGGTGTGCGCCGAACCAAATAGCCGTAAACGTGCACCGCGGGGCAACGTCCTGAAGAAAACTTCCTCCTGCGCGTCGGCATCCTCAGTCAAAACCAATATCGGCTTCCGATCCAACGGCGAAATCTGCAAGGGATCTGCGCCCTTCTCCGCCGTTGTAATCCAAGCCTCGTATTTTCCCAATAGATCCCATACCGCGTGCAACAGCGGCGCTTGCTGATCTTTGAAATCGAAATGCAGCACAATCACTGGCCATTGTGAAGAATCACCCGCCGCTAACTGCCGTTCGATCATCGGCCTTACTCGCTCAAAGAAGTATTGACGTTCTTCCGGATCAGTCGCGGTGGTTTTTGGCGAATGGTCCAACACCACGCGTCCCTTTCCCGATACCGGATCCACGAACCATGCCAAGTCCTGCTCGATGGCAACGGGGAAGCCAGTCTCGAGGGCGCGATCGATGCGATCCGCCCAGCGTCCATCGTACGGATAACAGTTATGTGCATCCAGCACGGGACGATCGCGATTGAGGAACCCGAGGTCGGCGATCTGCCCCTTAACTGGCAACGACGCAACGCAAACAAATCCACACGAGGCGAGAATCTCAACTAATCGAGTGAAGCATTTTGTCATGCCATGCCAGAATGCCCGGCCTTTCAGCAATGTTCAATGCCCGAACCGAGATTTACCAGAGCGTCATAGATAATTCACGAATCAGTCAAGGCCATCACGCTAATATCTGCGAGAGGTCTCCTTACTATGCGCAGACGGCTATTCGCAACTACCGTGTTGTCACTGTTCGTTGCGGTGATCAACATACGAGCACAAAGCGACGTAGGCAGTTTAACCGGTCTCATCACAGACCCCAGTTCTGCGCCTATTAGCGGAGCCACCGTAAGGCTGAGCAGCGGCGCAACGGGAGCGTCGCGGGAGTCCGTCACCAACGAATCCGGCTATTACAGTTTCCAGGGTCTTTCCATCGGCCAGTACGAACTTAGTGTCGATGACCCCGGGTTCAACCGGGCCACTTCCTCAGTGAATATCGATCCATCGGAGAAGGGCCGTTTCGACATTCAGCTCACGGTCGGAGCCACCAGTACTACCGTGGAAGTGCAAGCTTCGGCTGAGCTGCTTTCTCACGACGACGCTTCTATCGGCAGCGTGATCGAGGGGCCCGTGATTCAGAACACGCCGCTCTTGATGCGCAACTGGGACGATCTGATTCGCTTGGTTCCTGGCGTCCAACAGAATCGCTACACCGAGCAGGGCGGCGCCACAGCTTCCGGCCGTACGGGCGACTTCCAGGTGAACGGCGTGCACTCGCTGCAGAACGATTTCCTCCTGGATGGAATTGACGACAACACTTTTTCAGAGAACGTTCAGGAGCTCAGCACCGAGGGCACGCGCCCGTCCGTCGATGTCATTCAGGAATTCAAGGTGATCACCAATCCCTACTCGGCCGAGTACGGCCGCAGCCCTGGGGCGGTGGTGGACGTGTCCACCAAGAGCGGCAGCAACCAAGTGCACGGCCTCTTGTTCGAATACCTCCGCAATCGGATCTTCGATGCCAATGACTTCTTCTCCAACCGCTCCGGTTTGGCCAAGCCCGAACACGTTCAGAACGAATTCGGAGGCAATGTCGGCTCTCCTATCATCCATAACAAGCTGTTTGGGTTCTTCAATTATGAGGGCGGCCGCAACCGCCAGGGCGTCACGCGGACCTCGACCGTGCCTCTGGCCAACGAACGAATCGGAGACTTCAGTCCCGCGGCGGCAGTTGCCAATGGGGTCAAGTACCCCACCATAGTCGATCCGTCCACCGGCATCCCGTTCCCGAACAATGTTATTCCAGCCTCTTCGATCGATCCGTACGGACTGAAGCTGCTGAGCGTTTTTCCAACTCCCAATCTGCCGGGAGAACTGAACAACTATGCGCGCACTGGGGCATTGGCGGATGATGCCGATACCATCGACGCCCGGGTGGATTGGAATGCCACGGCGAAAGACTCGGTTTTCTTTCGTTACACGGGCGCCACTCGCGATCGCCTGGTGCCGGGCAATTTCGGAGGAATCGCGGATGGCACCAGCACTTCGGCATGGGGTGACTCCACTCTGAAGTCCTACAATGCGGCCATCGGCTGGACGCGGGTCTTCACAGCCAGTCTGGTAAATGAACTGCGTCTTGGTTTCTCGCGCAACACCGCGATTGATTTCCAACTTCCCTACAATCTTGCACCCACCAGCGACTATGTTCCAGGGGTCCCGAACGTACCGTCCACGGGCGGCGGGCTTCCCGCGATTACGTTTGCCAATTACACGTTTCTGGGATCGCCAGATTATCTGCCAAAGCAACAGAATCCGCAGCAGTATCAACTCGTCGACACGTTTTCCTGGACGCATGGCACCCACGCTCTCAAGTTCGGGGTGGACATCATCGCACCCATGCGCAACATCTTCCAGGACGAAGCTGACGTCCATGGAAATCTCCAGTTCAGCGGTCAATACACGGGCCTACCCTACGCGGATGCTCTTACCGGTTATGTTCAAGGCGCAACCCTTTCCAGCATCTACCTGGTGGATCAGCGGGTACAGATGTACGCGGGCTTTGTACAGGACGACTGGAAAGTTACGCGTAAATTGACTCTGAATCTTGGGCTTCGCTACGATTTTGGAACCCCGCAGTATACCGGCAACAACAAGCTCGCAAATTTCAACCCAGCGGATGGCGGCTCCCTCGAGTTCGCATCGTCTGGATCCCTAGGGAATCGTTCGCTGGTCCAAATCAACAAGACTAACTTTGCCCCTCGCCTTGGGCTCGCCTATTCTCCGTGGGCGAAAACCGTCATCCGGGGCGGTTACGGCATTTATTATCTGCTCCTCGAACGGTTCGGCAGCGAAGACCAGCTCGCGCTGAACCCGCCATTTCTGGTCCAAACGACGGCATCTATGCCGGTCAGTTCGAAGAGCCCGGTGTTCCTGCTCCAGGATGGTTTTCCAGCCAGCTGGCTGAATCCGGCGGATATCAATTATGCGCTGACACACGTTCGGGCCGTCCAGCCGAACTCCGCCACTCCGTATGTCCAGGAGTGGAGTTTCGGAGTCCAACAAGACCTGGGCGCCCAAACCGTGCTGAGCGTGAACTATGTCGGATCGAAATCCACTCACCTGGACTATCTCACCGATCAGAATCAGCTCATCAATGGCGTGAAACCGTACCCTACCTTCGGCTACATTGAGTCACAATTTGCGGAAGGCAATTCTTCGTACAATAGCCTGGAAACATCTCTCAAGCGCCGCTTCAGCAAAGGCCTCTCATTCATCGTGGCCTACACTTGGTCCAAGAGTATCGACAATACGCCTGAAGAACTCGAAACCAACTCCGGCGGATCCCAAAACGGCTATAACCAAAGCGCATGGCGCGGCCCCAGCGATTTCAACTTCCCTCAGAGGTTCACGGCCAGCTACGTATACGACCTGCCCTTCGGCAAGGGCAAGCCGTGGCTAAAGAGCGGCATGGGGTCGGCCGTCCTGGGCGGGTGGCGCACCTCGGGTGTATATTCTTTCGCCAGCGGCCGGCCGTTCACGGTGGTTTCCGGGAGCACCTACTCGACGGCAATCGATCTTTACGGAGCAGCCACAGCTGTTCCCAACGTAATCGGAACGCCGCAAATCATCGGGAACGTGAACTGCTGGTTCTATGCGTCCAACAACAAAGCCTGCAAAGCCATTGCACCCAATGGTACGAATGCCTTCGCCGAGCAGCCGGTCGGCCAGTTCGGAAATGCCGGGCGCAACATTCTGCGCGGACCGCACACCAACGTCTTCGACTTTGCCCTCATGCGGGACTTTCCAATAGTAGAGCGCGCCTCGCTGGAAGCGCGTTGGGAGGTATTTAATCTGGCGAACACGCCTGTGTTCGGACAGCCGAACAACAATCTGAGTTCGGGCGCGGTGGGCAGCATCACCTCGCTCGCCAGCGACCCCCGTATCATGCAGTTTGCACTCCGGCTCTCCTTTTGAACGGTTCGTGAAGACATTTCGGTGGGTTGCTCTGATCTTTGCCGGTTCGTTGGTGGCTGTGGCAGAGCAGCCTCCGGACGTCGTCCTGAATGGCGTCATTACGCGCGCCGACTGCCAGACATACAAGAAAGTCCCTTTTGCGGTTCCTCCACGCGTTACTCGGCTGACTGTAGAGTTCACTTACACGGGTAAGGATCAACGCACGACAATCGATCTCGGCGTCTTCGACCCGCAAAGATTTCGAGGCTGGAGCGGGGGCAATAAGAGCACATTTACACTTTCGGCGACGGATGCAACACCGTCCTACCTACCGGGCCCGATACCGCCGGGACGTTGGTTTCTCCTACTTGGTGTTCCGAATATTCGCCAAAACGCGCGAAGCCAGTTCGCCGCGAAGATCTACTTCGGCCATCGCAGCGACACCGCTTCGCCCGGCGCCTTCACATCCGCACCACTGCGTGAGGGCGTGGCTTGGTATCGGGGCGATCTGCACATGCACACCGCCCACAGCGATGGCGCCTGCCTGAGCCAAAGCGAAAGACGCGTGCCCTGTCCCGTTTTCAAAACGGTTCAGGCTGCGGCCGAGCGGGGCCTGGACTTCATCGCCATCACGGACCACAACACCAATTCGCAGTACGACGCGCTACGGGAACTGCAGGCCTATTTCGATCGCGTGCTCCTCATAGCCGGCCGCGAGATCACCACATTTCGTGGGCACGCGAATGTGTTCGGGCCGGTTGAGTTTATTGATTTCCGGTTAGGTACCAAACAGGTCCCCACCTTGGCCGCCCTCCAGCACGAAGTGGAAGACCTGCATGGCATAATCTCGATCAACCATCCGATATCGCCATCGGGTGAAAACTGCATGGGATGCGGATGGACGGCGGCCGATACCGATTTTCACCGCATTCAGGCGGTTGAAATCGTGAACGGGGGTCGAGCGGAGGGTGAGTATTCGGGAATTCCGTTCTGGGAAGCTTTGCTGAATCGCGGCTTCAAGATTACAGCCGTCGGCGGGTCCGACAATCACGACGCAGATAAGCCGCTGGACCAGCCTGGAAGCGTTGGGTATCCGGAAACCGTGGTGCACGCCCAGGGTCTAACGCAGCAAGCAGTTCTCGACGCGATTCGAGCGGGCCACGTCTACTTGGATCTGGCGGGCTCAAAGAACCGGTTGCTGGAATACACGGCTTCGACGTCTGAACACACAGCCGAGATGGGCGATATTCTTCAAGCCCAGTGCGGGAATGCCGTGCAGTTGTCAGTGCACACAGCGAACGTTCCCGGGGATTCCCTGGAACTGGCCGAGGACGGACAGACGCTCGCCCAGAAAACAATCGATGAAAGCGGCGCCAGCTCATATAATTGGACAAGCGACGGCGCCCGACATTGGCTTCTCTTTTCTGTCCGCAACCCCGCCGGAGAGCTATTGCTCATAGGTAATCCTATTTTTGTGAACTTCTGAGCGGCGCCTTTGTGCATCTGGACAGCGGTGAACCCGGCCGCAAATTTGTGCGCGCACGGCTGACTGTGCGCCCAGGTCGCATCGACGAGCGAGAACGATCTCAAAGGCTTGGCTAGAACGGGAGCAAAGTCGCCGGAGAATGCCATGTTGTCGCACACGAGAACGCGATATTATGCGCAGTAGAGATTTATGCGGAGTAGCCCCAAGGCCGACCGGCCAACCACGACCGAGGGATTCCTGGTGAGACGGACTGTTTTCGCTAGCCATCAGTAAACACTTCGCGGCTTTGCGGGAGAATCATTGATTGGGCGTGCACGTTGGCCGAATCATAATGGCTCGCTCCAAGAGAACGCATGGCCTAGTCCAACAACTCTGCTAGCCCGCGACAACTGGGAGAGGAAGGTAATCCGTGACGAAACCGACGATACTTGTGGCGACTTGGGGCGATGGGCTGTTCGCAGTCACCGGCGATGGGCGTACGCAAGAGATTGCGAACCAGCCCGTCAGAGGGCTCGCACCGGATGGACGCGGCGGTGCGCTCGCCATTGTCGGCCGACATTCGTTGCTCAGGCGTGCACCAAGCGGCGAATGGGCAACCGTCGCTACGAGCGAGTTCGAGCTTTCGTGCTATATGGCTGTTAGAGACGCCATCTACGTAGGAACGGACGATGCACGCATGCTGCGGCTGAGCCATGGTGGCGGTGTGTTCGATCCTATCGATGGTTTCGACAACGTCGCGGGGCGGGATGCTTGGTTTGCTGGTTCGGCAATTGTTAATGGGCAGCGTCTCGGGCCACCGCTGGGCATTCGCTCGGTTGCGGCCAACTCGAACGGGACCATCCTGTTCGCCAACGTTCACGTGGGAGGCATTCCGCGTTCAATGGATGGCGGAAGAACCTGGCAGCCCACCATAGATATCAACAGCGATGTCCATGAGGTGTGCGCGCACCAGGCAGATCCGGACATCGTCGTCGCAGCGTCCGCTATCGGCCTTTGCATTAGCCGCGACGCAGGAGCAACGTGGACCATAGAACGCGAGGGCCTACACGCATCGTACTGCTCTGCCGTAGCGTTCTCGGGCGATGACATTCTGGTCTCAGCGTCGACAGATCACTTTGCGGCCCAAGGAAGAATTTATCGTCGGCCGATCAGACCGGATGGAGACACAGTGGCCGTCGAAGATGGCCTGCCTACGTGGATCAAGGGTATCGCCGACACAGGTTGCATCGCCACAAACGGCTCAACGATTGTAGTGGTTGACAGAGCTGGCACCCTGTACCTGTCAACTGAGTTCGGTCTGGCTTGGTCACGGGGCAGCAGCGAACTACCCGCCCCGAGTTCCGTTCTAATCTGTTGACCAAAATCGAACAGCTCAGGCTTGCTCCCAATTCAGTTATCAGCTGGGAGGATCGAATTACTCGCCGAAAACGCTATGACTCTATCTGGAGTGATTCGGCGCGCGAGTGCCAAGGAGCGGCGGAATCGGGAAGTCAGTTTAACGCGCACCCGTTGCCCGAAGCGGTCAGCGGAGCCGCTGCCGCGCCTC
>PKZC01000076.1 GCA_003132905.1 Bryobacterales bacterium
AGAGCGGCGAGCGGACCAATAATAAGGATGACCAGGGCGAGCACGACAAAGGTATAGGGCCGCCGCAAAGCGATGCGGACGATGGCAATCATGCTGCAGGCGCTCCTAGATCTACGAACAGTATTTGTTTAGCACGATCAGGCATCGGCGAGAATGATCCTTGCGTTGCGAAAGTGGGCATTTCTCGTTGCCGTAAGTCGCTTTAACTCTGGCGGCGACGGATGATAGCACTTGGATCGGGCGACCCCACCAGACTGATTTGCTCCGCGCTTATCGCGCAAGCGTTTGGGCACGTCGGCTTTCCCATATTGCCTGCGATTACGCGGGTAGAGAGCAAAAATGCGCGAAAGGAGATTTACCATATCCGCGATTGTTCGCTCTATACGCCGCGCGATTTCGATATCTCCCCGTACTTCGCTGTGATCAAGCCAACCATCGAAATGGGTTTTGACTACAAGAGAATGAATTGGGCCTCCAGGTAAGTGGACGAGGCCGATATAAGGAGCAGGATTCAATCGTGCCGCGCGTTAATTTGATGGGCATGACTACATCGCGCTGACTTCTTGGGGTGACGACAGCGTGGCTCGAGGGATGAGTGATGAAGCGATTATGGCGCAACCCATCGCGCTGGTGGCTGCTCGTCTCGCTGGCGCTCAATCTGCTTTTCATCGGCGTCGCGGTAGCGATGGCTGTACGAGAGCCGCCCCCGCTGGTGCTAGATCGTGACGTATTCGTACGCGTCCAGCAGCTGGCGGCGGTGCTGCCGCCATCCGACGCCGATTTGCTGCGAGCCCAGAGCCAGAATTACCGCTACATTATCGAGCATACCCAGACTATCTATCATGCGGCCCAAGACGAGATCCACGAAACGCTGCGACAAAATCCGTTCGCCGTCGGAGCCATGCGCGTTGCTATGGTCAAGACCCGCGCCGCACGGCAGAATTTCGACATGGCCATCCAGGGGGTAATTGCTGCCGCCGCCGACAAAATGTCGTCAGCCGGCCGACATGCGCTAGCCGACCGGCCTCCGAGATCATAAACGATTCACAAGCGATAATCGGGCCTTCGGCTCATTTAGATAGCTAAGTGCATACAAACTCCGTATCGATATGGAGCATCAGGGAAGGAGCCTAGACGTCCTCGCCGTCGAGGATGCACCGCAGGTTTCAAGCGGACGGCGCGTTAATTGGACGCGGATGACGCCGAAACACAGGCGAATCACCTTAGCGATAAACGGTGACTACGGAGCGGAGATTTGACCGCATTTCACTTACTCATGGCCGCGGCGGATTAGCCATGCGCCTTGCACGAGCGGTTGGCATTGCCGCGGCCGGCATTCTCATTGTCGGCGGCGTTCTGTTTTGGCGTTTCGAAGCATCACTCACCGCGAAAAGCCAATCCAATGGCTCCCCGCAACAGGCCATTCCGGTGACCGCGGACACCGCGCAGACACGCGACGTCCCTGTTTACGTCGAAGGCCTGGGCACCGTCCAGGCGTTTAACATGGTGACGGTCAAGACTCGGGTGGCTGGTCAGATTACCAAGGTCTTCTTCAAAGAGGGCCAGGAGGTGAAAGCCGGCGATCCGCTTTTCCAGATCGACCCACGCCCGTACCACGACGCTCTCGATCTAGCGCAAGCCAGCAAGGGAAAGGACGAGGCGGCGCTCGCCAACGCCAAACTCGATCTTGCCCGCTACGAAAAGCTCGTGGCCACCAATGCCATCAACGAGCAGCAGGTCGACACACAGAAAGCGTTGGTCGCCCAGGACACCGCGCAGGTCCAAGCCGACCAGGCGACAATCGAAAACGCGCAGCTCAATTTGGACTATGCTCTGATCCGCTCCCCGATCGACGGACGGACCGGTCAGCGCTTCGTCGATGCCGGAAATTATGTGCAGGCGGCACAATATTCCAGCCTCGTGACCATCACGCAAATTAAGCCGATCTTCGTCAGCTTCAATGTGCCGGCCGACCAGCTCGACGAAATCCGCAAGAACCAAGCGCAGCGCCCGCTTAAAGTCATCGCCTATGCGATGGACGATAAGACGGTTCTTACTGACGGCAACCTGACATTGATCGACAATCAGGTGGACACGACCACCGGCACCATCCACCTCAAAGCTCAGTTCGCGAATGCAAACGAACCGCTTTGGCCTGGTCAGTCTGTCAGTGCGCATCTTATTCTTTCGACTCGACAAAACGCCGTGACGGTTCCTGCACAAACGGTGATGCAGGGACCAAACGGCCCTTACATTTATATTCTTGGCCAGGACAATGTCGCAAAACGTCAGAACGTTGAGGTCGCTGCTACGCAGGAAGGACTGGCCGTCATTACAAAAGGGTTGGCCGCGAATCAGCGGGTCGTGGTCGATGGCCAGTATCGATTGACAGACGGCAGCAAGGTCAAGTTCAACACGCCGCAGGCGGCGTCGGTCGATCCGCAGGTCGGGCAATGAACATTTCCAAGCCATTCATTCGCAAGCCGATCGGCACTTCGCTACTGATGATTGGTA
>PKZC01000217.1 GCA_003132905.1 Bryobacterales bacterium
CGATGGGGCTGATCGAATCGTAGAAGAACAGCCGCTCGACGCCGGTTAACCGGCCAATTTCTTCCGCCAGCGCGCCGCTGGTGAGGGGGCCGGTTGCGATAATCGTGATGGCGTCTTTGGCAATCGACGTCGCCTCTTCCCGCCGCAATTCGATGCGCGGATTCTCTTCGATCGCACGAGAAACCTCTTGAGCGAAGAGCTCGCGATCTACCGTCAGGGCATGGCCGCCTGGAACGCGCGTCTGTTGAGCCGCGCGCAGCAGGAGTGAATCCAGCTTACGCAGTTCTTCCTTTAGGAGCCAGGGCGCAGTGTCTTCCGATTCGCTTTTAAGAGAATTACTACACACCAGCTCGGCCAGACGGTCTGTTTTGTGGGCCGGAGTGGGGCGCACGGGCCGCATTTCGAACAGCACGCAATCATAACCGGCGNNAGGTCCGGAGTCGAGCTGGACAGGGCAATCCATGACCGCCCTTGACGCAGCCTGCCAGTCCGCCGCCGAGAATGTGAATCGGAGTCACTACGCTCAGGATACAGTGCTGAGACGCACGTTATCCTGCGTTTATGAGAATCGCATTCATTGGACTGGGGAAGATGGGCGCTGGCATGGCACGCAATCTGCTACGCGCTGGCCACGCGGTGGACGTCTACAATCGCAGCCGCAACAAGGCAGAAGCTCTCGCCAAGGAAGGCGCACGCGTCGCCGATTCGCCGGCTGCTGCCTGCCGCGAGGCCGAAGCCGTCCTCACTATGGTGGCCGACGATGCAGCTCTGGAACATATCGTATTTGGGAACGACGGAATTCTGTCGGTTCCAAAGAGCGGCCTCATTCATGTTTCACACAGCACCATCAGCACCGCCCTGGCGCGTCGCCTGGCCACGGAACACGTTCGTCAGGATCAAGGCTACCTGAGTGTTCCGGTTTTTGGACGGCCTGACGCAGCCGAGAGCAAAAAGTTGGTGGTGGTGGCCGGCGGAGCCAGCAAATGGATCGAACGCTGCCGCCCTTTGTTTGATGCCGTGGGCCGCCAGACCTTTGTGGTGGGGACGGAAGCCTGGCAAGCGAACGCGGTGAAAGTCTGCGGCAATTTCATGATCATCAGCATGATTGAGGCGTTCGGAGAAGCCTACGCTACCTTGCGCAAAGCAGGCGTCGCTCCAGCCAGCTTTCTGGAAATCATGAATACGCTGCTTGGATCGGCAGTGGTGGCCAATTACGGGCGCACGATTGCCGAAGACAAGTTTGAGCCGGCCGGATTCGCTCTGAGGTTGGGATTGAAAGATGTTCGCTTGACGCTGGCTACAGCCGAAGAGTGTGCTTCGCCGATGCCACTGGCTAGCCTGGTGCATGACCAGCTACTGTCGGCACTCGCCCAGGGGCAGGGCGAATTGGATTGGTCTAGCGTTGCGCGGGTGGCGGCGCGCAATGCCGGGCTATAATTAACCTAAGTGAACCCGATTATCAACCAATGGGGGCCCGTCGCTGTTATCGTCGGCGGCTACCTGCTGGGAATTTATTTCCAGAGCCGAAGCATAGCGCATCTCGACCATCGGATCGACGACCTTCGCGATTCCATGACCACGCGTTTCGATGATCTGCGCGAGACGATGAACAAACGCTTCGACGACTTGCACGACCTGTTAAAGTCGGAAGTCAAGCGCATCGAAGACCGGCTCGAGCGGCTGGAGCACCCCATTGTTCGCCAGTCCTAAACGTTATCCCATCGCGGCGAGGCAATGAACCCGGTTATCAACCAATGGGGCTCCGTAGCTGTCATCGCCGGCGGCTACCTGCTGGGAATTTTTTTCCAGAACCGTCGTATCGACGATCTCCGCGATTCCATGAACAAGCGTTTTGACGATCTCCGCGATTTACTAAAGTCGGAAGTCAAGCGCATCGAAGACCGGCTCGATCGCTTGGAGCACCCCATTGTTCGGCAGTCCTAAACGTTATCCCCCTCACACAGCGGAGTGACATACAAACTCGCCCGCGTGGGCTATAATCAACTGGACCGCTACTTGCAAACCGGTCCTTTCAACATGCGCGGTATTTTTTTGTCTGCACTCATGCTCGCGTCCGGAGCCTTCGCTGAAGGACCTGTCGCGCCCGTCACTTCCGACAGTTTGGTGATTAAATCGGTGCGTGTTCTCGGCACCAAGTCGGCCGTGGATTTAAAGACACAGGTGGGCCAGAACTTCGACGCCACCACTATCCAGGACGACGTGCACCGGCTGTGGGCCACCGGCCGTTTCGACGATATTCGCGTGGAAACGTCGCCGGAAAACGAAGGCACGGCGGTGATCTTCCACGTGGTGGAGATGCCGCAGCTTCAGCTCCATACGTTGCGCGTGGACCCTTCCACTTTCGGACTGCAGATGAATCTGCCCGAAGGCACTCCGATGAGCAGGCTGCGCGCACATCAGATCGCCAATCAAGCCCAACAGGACCTTCGCTCGGACGGCTTCCGCACCGCGACGGTGGATTACGATCTGGTCCCATTTATCGGCAACAAAGTGGACCTGCACCTCAATATCGACGCAGGCGAGCGCATTCGCGTGAAGCAAGTGGAATTCACGGGTGATACCGAGTTCGATTCAAAAGATCTGCACGGCGCGCTGCGGTCGCTCAAAATTCGCCGCGTGACGCCGCCCATCCCCGGCATCTGGAACGGCTGGCGCATGTATCCCGGATACAGCCCGGAAGGCGTGCAGGGCGATCTGGCATTGCTGCGCTCCTATTACATATCGCGGGGCTATTTTGACGCAGCGGTGAAGCTGGACGATGTGCAAGTGGCCCAAAAAGCCGCCCACGTCAGCATTCAGGTGCAAGCCGGGCAACTATATCACGTGCCTACGTGGCAAGTCTCCGGCAATGGAGTAAGGCCGAAGGTGGTGCATCCGCTGAATAGCCTGATGCGCTACCAAAACTTCTGTTCCACTTTGTTCGTGGCCCGGCGCGACGCCGAACATGATGGCATCCTGGACTTCACCGTAAACTTGCAGGTTCAGCCGACGCAAGCCAGTACCAAAGAAGCGCCCGAAGCAAACTTGGCCGCGACCGTCGATCGGGGCTCGCCGTTTCACATCGGCCGCATCGAGTTTACAGGGAATCGGCACTTCACCGAGGCCGCCGTGCGCAGCAATCTTCTGCTGGACGAAGGCGACTTGCTGGATGAGCACCTGCTGCGCAAAAGCATGGCGCGCCTGAACGAAGCGAACTTTTTCGAGCCGGTCAACGAACACAACACCATCCTCCATACCGATCCTAAGACCGGCATCGCCGATATCGACATTCGGGTGATGGAGCGCAAGCGCGGCTCCTGGAATATATCGGGACCCGTTGGGCCGGCCAGCATCGCGGGACCACTGCAAGCTTCTATCCGTACGCGCCTTCCGGCCTGGGGCTCAGGGTTGCTCGAAGCTTCTACTTACAGCGTTTCTCTTACCATGTTCGCCTTCGTCCATTCCTTGCTTCCGGTTCTCGGGCTGCCGAAAATTCCGCTGATTCCGTTCGCCTCCCTCAATCGGCCGTATACGCCTGGCCAGGGTTGGAAATCGGGGTTCATGATCGTTCCGCAACTCGGCTGGCAATACATGGTGTTGGGCTACGGAGTATCCCAGCTGCAGCATCGCTTGCTTCCGGTTTTGGATGGCGATAAAGGTCTGGAGCCGGAGCTTCCCGTTACCGTTGAGACTCCCAACAGCCAAACCACGATGTTCTGCGAACCGCCCCCGCCGCGCTTTTCGCCGGTGCGCAGCGCTTTAGCGATGGGGCTGCGGTTTGTCGGGTCCATGGCCGGACTCTAGCGCCGGTTGCTCAGCCACAATACCAGCGACAGAACGGCGCTAATCAGCAGGCACGTCACCAGCGGAAAATAGAAGACCGAATGTTTGCCTCGGATGATGATGTCGCCAGGCAACCGCCCCAGCCGTATGGGTAGCTTCTCGCCAAGCGAAACGATAACGCCGAGGGCCGTCACGAGCAGACCCACGGCAATGAGCATCCGTCCAATAGCCATCTGCTTAGATCCTAGCTCCGCTGCTGCGGTAAAGTGAATGTGCGGCCGGAGGAACCGAATGAACAAACTGGCACTCGCCCTCTTAGCAGCATCTCTGCCACTCTTCGGCGCCGACGAAGCGCTCCCCAGCGTCGAGACGGTCTACAACCATTTCATTGCGGCTACCGGGGGGAAAGCCGCCTATGGAGCCCGGCAAAGCCTGGTAGAGCACGCTACTCTCGATTTCGCCAAGCAGGGTCTAAAGGGCTCGCTGACCATTTACGAATCCGCACCCGACAACTACCTCGGTATCACCGAATTGCCTGGAATCGGAAAAATCGCAACCGGCAGTAATGGCGAAGTGGCCTGGGAAAACACTGCCTTGCAGGGCCCACGCATCAAGCAAGGTATCGAAAGGGCCGATGCGCTGCGGGAGGGAGCTTTTAACGCGCCGCTCTATTGGCAAAAGTTGTACGCGAAGGCCGAAACCACGGGCTCGGAAACAGTGGAAGGTCATGACTGCTACAAGGTGGTGCTCACGCCCAAAGAAGGCAAGCCGATGACCGAGTTCTATGACAAGAAGACCGGCTTGATGATAAAAACCATGGCGACGGTTACTTCACAGATGGGCGACGTCAACGCCGAGATTCTTTACGACGATTACCGCAAGGACGGCGATGTCCTCTCGCCCCATCGCATGGTCAACCACGCGGCCCAGCAGGAATTCGTGATTCAGATCAACAGCGTAGAAGTGAATCCGGATCTTCCCAAAGATCGTTTCGACCTGCCGCCCGAAGTGCAGGCTCTACTGAACAAGAGTGCGCCTGTGGAATCGAAGCCGGTTCCCACGCCGGCCAATCATGGAAAGGCTCAGGCGACGCCGTCCACCGATGGGGGCGCGCTGCACATCTACATGGCGGGCAATGAGGTGGCAAGCGAGACGTACACGTTGAAGAAGTCCGATAGCGGTTTCGAAATTGACGGTTCCGGCTCGGCCAGCTTGGGCACGATGAAAATCGATATCGAGCGGTTCGACGTGCAAACGAACGCGAAATATGAACCCCTGCAAGCGATCGCGAAAGCCAAGCTTGGGCAAATTCAGATGAACGTGAACGCGACGTTCGCCGATGGCCAGGCCAGGAACGAAATCGACAACGGCCAAGGCCCGCAGACTAAAGTGATTCCCGTGCCCGCTGATGCGGTCGTGGTAAACGCCAATCTGCCGCTCTATCCCTGGACCCTGCTCGCCCTGCGTGCCAGCCTGAATAACCAGCAGCCGCAGCAGTTTTTCGTCTACGTTCTAGGGCAAGCCGCAGTGAATGCCACGGTTATTTTCAAGGGGCGCGAAGCTGTGGAATTCGCCGGTAAAACGGCGGAACTCAATCACCTGGCCACCACTGGGTCCACGCCGCAGGGCCAGCCCATCAGCCTTGACTTTTGGGTGGATGACAATCGCAAGCTGATCAAAATCGCGGTTCCGTCACAGGGCGTGGAGGCCTATCAGGAAGGTTTTGAACCGGCCGTGCGCGCGACGGCCGCGCAACGTTGAAATGGCTCGCGCGGAAATTACTGGCGCGCTGGCGGGCTATCTGGGCTCCATCCTGGAAATAGCGGAAACCATCGAAGCGATTTCGCCCGACATTGGTCCCCCTTTCAGTGAACGCTTACTATCGCTGCGGTCGGGCCTATCGGTTAATCCCAGCCCTGAGGCGCTGCAAGAGAGCCGCGCCGCGCTGCATGAAATCCTGAGCGGGTTCGCTCAGAAGGCCCGCCTGCAGAATCAGGCCCTGGCGCGCGACCTTAACCAGACGTTGAGCATGGTGACTCGAACCGAGGATTCGAGCGCCGGCCGCAACGTCCAGTACGTGGAGCGGTTGGTAGATTTCGTCGATCGCATGGAATCCGCCGTCCGCTCTGGTGATTTACCGAGGCTAGCCGCTCAGACCTCGGATTTACGCGACTTTGCCCAATCCATCGAACTCGATAGCCGGGACGATTTCGCACGGCTGCGCCAAAAGATGGTCGAGATCCAGCGCCGCCTGCATGAGGTGGAGCTGCTCGCCACGCTGGATCCGTTAACCGGCGTCGCCAACCGACGGGATCTGGATCGGGAACTCGGGGCACGCATCGCAGCCGGACAGGAGTTCTGCGTTCTGCTTTTCGATCTCAACGGCTTTAAGGACATCAACGATCGTTTCGGCCATCTCTATGGAGACGAGGTTTTGAAGCAACTGGGGGCCCGCCTGAGCAGCCAGGTACGCACCCACGATTATGTCTGCCGCTGGGGTGGTGATGAGTTTGTCGCAATTCTGGCCTGCGATCTGCCCATCGCCGAATCGCGCGCGCGCCAGATAGCCCTGCGGCTCAACGGCTCGTATCATGTGGCGGGGCCATAGCGCGAAATCCGAGTGGATGTCACCGTGACGGTAGGACGCGCTCAGTATTGTCCGGGCGAATCGCCTGAACAGCTCTTCCGCCGCGTGGACGAATCCATGTACCGCGAGAAGTCGTCTCCAAGCGCTGGGGCGTAGCTGTTCTGTATCATCGAAGCAAGCAACGAAGCAAGCAACTAGGGATAGCAGGAGGCAGGATGAAGCTCTTACTGGGAGTTTTGTGTTCCATTTCCATGGTTTGGGGTGCGGACGCCTCCACCGCGGCCATCCGCGACGCAGCCACCAAAGCGGTGGCGTTGATCCAAAAAAGCCAGCAGAACTGGTATTCCAAACAGAGCTGCTTTTCGTGCCACCAGCAGCTGATGCCGGCGCTTGCGTTCCGCGCCGCGCGCGAACATGGAATTCTGGTGGATGAGGCGGCTGCGCATGCCGACGCGGCTAGCGCCTTCGGGTACTTTGCAAATCTCGACCGAGCCGTTCAGTACACCCACATTATCGATCCAGCCATGGACGATGGCTTCGCCTTCATGGCGGCGAACGCGACCGGCTTAAGGCCCAGCTTGGTTACCGCGGTTTATGCGCGCTCCATCGCGGCGCGCCAGGAAGCGGACGGGCACTGGGAATCGGTGGATGAGCGNNCCCGCCGCAATCTTACAGCCCGTTTACTGCGACAGCAGTTTCGATTTCGGCCCTCCAACTTTACAGTCATGCGAGCTTGCGCGCGGACGTAACGGCGCGTGTCGAGAGGGCGCGAACGTGGCTTCTGTCTCATAAGGCGGGCAACACGGAAGAGCGGGCCTATCAGATTTTTGGAGTGTCTATCGTGCGAAAGGATCCAGCGCTGCTGGACAAGTGGGCCCGAGAGCTGAAGGCCACTCAGCAGCCCGATGGCGGCTGGGCTTCGCTCG
>PKZC01000141.1 GCA_003132905.1 Bryobacterales bacterium
CCCTGTTCGGCGCGAAAGCGAAAGACCCGAAATCCACCCAGGCCCACATGCGCCATGCCGACCCAACAATCACGCTGAAAATCTATCAGCAAGCGATTCCCGCAGAAGTGAAGGCCGCGGCGCTGGCATTCGAAGCGGACCTCCTGGCGCAAAAACGTAGCCGCGAAGTGGAAGGCAACGATGTACGAGTGTCGTGAGGTTCTGGAAGGGTTTTGGATGGGCAGAAGAATCGGCGTCAACCACAAGCCATTGAAAAATTGGAGCCACCCGCCGGGATCGAACCGGCGACCTGCTGATTACGAATCAGCCGCTCTACCAGCTGAGCTAGGGTGGCCCATTGTTGCTTGCAATAACTCACGAGCGATACTCAGAAAAAGCTAGATTCAATTGGATTCAATTGGTCTTGCCTCCCTCGAGGACGCCCGGTTTCGATTTTAGCAGATGATCGAGCGATTCGACCGCGATCCGTACGCTCTCCGAAACCGACTTGATCTAGTGTTCCAGCGTTAGTCGGCGTGATATTCCTGGTCTTTCCCGAGATCGCATCCAGCGGCGCACGCGAACGGCCGGAACGTCACTCATAATGAAGAGCCTCGATCGGATCCATATACGCGGCTTTGCGGGCCGGATAATAGCCGAAGGACACGCCCACCAACGCGGAAAAGAAAAATGCCAATGCGATTGAACCCATGCTCAACAGCGTGGACCAATGCGCAAAGTAAGAAATGAGCAGACTCGCGGCGACGCCCAGCACAATGCCAATAGCGCCTCCTGCGACTGAAAGCGTGACTGCTTCCACTAGAAACTGCGCCAGGATGTCTCTGGTCTTTGCGCCCACGGCCTGACGCAGACCAATTTCCTTGGTTCGCTCGGTGACCGACACAAGCATGATGTTCATGATGCCGATCCCGCCCACGATGAGCGATACGGACGCAATCGCGGCCAGCAGAATCGCCATCACGCGTGCGGATGTCTCCTGCGCTTTGAACACCTCTTCCATGTTGCGGATGGTAAAGTCGTCGTCTTGATTAGCTTGAATGTGGTGACGCTGGCGCAGCAGCGATGTCATCTGGTCTTGCGCGTCATACGTCATTCCCTCGCGCGCCTGCACCATGATCGCGCCCACTGAGCCGGCGTTGGCCTGGCTTGCTCCAATCACTTTTTTCTTCGCCGTGCTAATAGGCATCAGGACAATGTCATCCTGGTCTTGCCCGGTGGGCGACTGGCCCTTAGGCACCAGCGTTCCAACCACGGTAAAAGGAACGGACTTGATCCGAATCACCTTGCCCACTGGATCTTCGCCGCCGAACAGATTGTCGATGACTGTCTTGCCGAGTAGCGCGATCTTTGCGGCCGAGTCCACATCGGCATTGGTGAACGCCTGACCGTGATCGATACCCAAGTCGCGGATGGTGAGATAGTCGGGCGTGGTGCCGACGATCTGGGTGCCCCAGTTGGTATTTCCGTAGACCACCTGGACGCCGCCACGGCTGTACGGAGAGGCGAGTTGAGCGCCCGGGCATTCATGGACGATGGCGCGGACGTCATCTTCGGTCAGCGTCAGCGCATTGCCGGTACCCATGCGAATGCCGGAGCTGGTGATGCTGCCTGAGAGAACGATGATGATGTTGCTTCCGATGGAAGCGATCTGTTGTTGAATGCGAGCCTGCGCGCCCGACCCAATAGCCACCATCGCGATTACCGCCGCCACGCCGATAATGATGCCGAGCATGGTGAGTGCGGAGCGCAGCTTGTTGATGCGCAGGGCGCCAAACGCAATCTTCATGCTGGCCTTTAGCTTGTTCATGACACCAGCACCTCGTCTGCCGAGTGTACCGGTTCGCGTAGTTCTTGAGCCGCGTCGCGAGGGGTCCGGACCGGCTCGTCCTTTACGATCCTGCCGTCCTTAAAGGTGATGATGCGCTGGGCATAGAGCGAAATATCGGGCTCATGCGTTACCACCACTACGCTGATGCCTTTCTCGCGATTCAGGCGCTGGAAGATCGCCATGATCTCCACGCTGGTGCGCGAATCGAGCGCGCCCGTTGGTTCGTCCGCCAAAATGATTTGCGGATCGTTGATCAGGCTGCGGGCAATCGCCACGCGCTGCTGCTGGCCGCCGGAAAGCTGGTTGGGATGATGGCCGGCGCGATCCTCCAGTCCCACGATCCGCAAAGCGTTCAAGGCGCGTTTGTGGTCGTTCGTCGTGCCTTCGGGGCTATAGAGCAGCGGCAACTCGACGTTTGCCAGCGCGCTGGTGCGTGGGAGCAGGTTGAATTGCTGAAATACGAATCCGATCTTACGATTGCGGATCTCGGCCAGCCGGTCTCGATCCAATTCGCCGACGCTCACGCCGTCTAGAAAGTAAGCGCCGGACGTGGGCCGGTCTAAGCAGCCGAGTATGTTCATGAAGGTCGACTTTCCCGATCCAGACGGGCCCATGATCGCGACG
This sequence comes from Bryobacterales bacterium, assembly GCA_003132905.1. The sequence goes on from PKZC01000141.1 coordinate 2,453, forward strand.
AAACTGCCTCGATCGATGGTGGTGGAGACGCCGTTCAGCGCGTGAACGTTGATGTCGCCCAGACGGTACACCTTGCTTAGGTGCTCGATCCGAATGAGCTCGCCTGGCATCCGTAAACCTCCTAGAATCCAACTCGGCCGGTGCCCGCGGTGCCCGATCTTGCGGGAGTCTTCGACGCCGCACCCACCACGACGCGTTGTCCCTCGGTCAAGCCGCTCAGCACTTGAATGTACTTTCCGTCGCTGATCCCGAGCTGCACGCTGGCCGATGTGAGCGCGGCGCCTGTCAGCAAATAGATGGTCTGCTGACCCTTCGGCTTGGCCGCCGCTCCGGATGGATGAAAGCGCAGCGCCGCAACAGGAATTCGCAACGCCTGCGAAACTTTTCCGGAAACAATCCGTACCGTCGCCGTCATGCCCGGAAACAGCTTCAGGTCCGGATTTGCCACCTGCACGACGACATCGTAGGTGATGACGTTCTGGACATTGATGGGAGCCTGGCGGATCTGCGCCACCTTTCCAGGGAACGTTACGCCGGGATAGGCGTCGACCGTAAAATTCGCCGTCTGTCCCACGCGAATCGGACCGACATCGGATTCGTCCACGTTCGTGTCCACCTGCATCTTGGTCAGATCCTGCGCGATCAGGAAAATGACCGGAGCTTGAAACGAGGCCGCCACAGTCTGGCCGACATCCATGTTGCGCGAAACAACAGTGCCATCCACCGGAGCGGTGATTTGCGTGTGATCCAGATTGAGCTGGGCCTGTTGGAGCGCGGCGTCGTTTTGTTTTACCGTGGCTTCGGCTTGATCGAGCTGAGTTTGCACCACCTCGACCTGCTTTTTCGCCGACTCCTCCGCCGCTTCAGAGGCCTTCTCAGCAGCCTGCGCAGCGTCGACGCTCGCCACGGCTTGATCGTAGTTGGCTTGGGCGGTGTCGGCGTCTTCTTTCGAAGTTGCGTCTTGCTGGAGCAGTACAATCCTTCGGTCGTTCTCGACCTTATTCAGCGCGACGACGCTTTTCGCTTTCACGACGTTGGCCTTCTGCGCGGCCACGTTGGCTTGCGCGCTGGCGAGATCCGATAACGACTTCTGAAGCGTTGCCCGCGCAGTCATGGCGGCCGCTTTTGTCGTATCGAGATTGGCCTTGGCCTGATCGACTTGTGCTTTGAAAATCGCCGGGTCGATGCGGGCCACCAACTGGCCTTGTTTCACTTTGGTGTTGAAGTCGGCGTAGAGCGCGATGATGTTGCCGGAGACTTGACTTCCCACCTGGACGGTCACTACGGCGTTGCAATTCCCGGTAGCCGTAATGGCGGATTCAATGTCACCGCGATCGACCGTCGCGGTAGTGTACTGGGGCTTGCTCTCTCGTCGCGCATAGAAGAAAGCCACCGCCACTGCGATCACCAGCACGAGCGTGACGAGAGCCAGCCACTTCGCGCGCGGGCGGTGGTGCGGCACGGGAGCCGGAATCTCAGCCTCTACTGGCTCGGGACGCGAGGCGATAAGGGTGGTTGTTGTCAAGGCATCGTCCTCGCCCATGTGAGAGCAATCAGGCCACCGAGCGAATCTCAGCAAACCCCTTTAGTTCCCACGGATAACGCCGCGAGCTGCAAAGGACCTGCGCGATTTCACTCAGGGCGGACCCAGCGGGAATCTCCCTCAGACACTTACTTCATCACCAACACCGGGCAAGGAGCGTAGTCGAGAACGCGCTGAGTTACCGAACCGATCAGTACGCGGCTGGTTCCGCGCCGCCCCGTGTGCCCCATGATAATTAAGTCGGCGCCAAGGTCGTTGGCTGCGGCAATCANNGAATGGATCACCTCTACGAGTTTCAGACTGCGCTGTCAGGCCCTGGCGCTCGGCAGACTTGCGTGCGAGTTCCAAATAGCGGCGGCCCTGTTCTTCCAGCTCCGCCTCCACCTCTGGTTCGCTGCGTTTGCTGAAGCGGACCAGTTCGTTGAGGACCAATTTGTCGATTACATAGAGCACGGTGATTTTGCAGGCCGGGCAAAGCTCAATGATGCGCAGCGCCATTTGAACCGCCTGCAGTGAAGGTTCCGATCCATCAATCGGGACCAGAATAGAGCGAAATAAGGGTTCCACGATTAGCGCCCCCCCATTTCTTTTTCTCTATGCGCCTTCACCCGCTTGGTTCGCATGAAACTCTCGCGCTCCTGCTCATCCAAAACAACTTGAATGCGCTTTATGGCAGCCTGGTATTTCGGAATCAGCAAATTCTCAAGCGCATTGACGCGGCGCTGGGTTTGTTCAAGCTCGGCGGCCACCCTCCACACCGAACCGCTGATCTCGGTCCATGAACCGAGGATCTTGCCAGCTTCGATCCACCGGGTCCGAAGCTCGTCGAAAACCGCGCTGATGCCGGCCGGGCTGTAGGGAAATGGCAGCGGTTCCACTCGCATAGTTACGAGCGGCAAAGACACTCCCATGACGCTACGCACTTCGACCGAATAGTCGGTTTTCGCGGCGGGCGTGAGACCCGCGAAGCGCATGGCGTCCATACCCATCACCAGACGAGCTTCTCGTTGCACCTTGTAGGCCAACGCGAAGCGTTCGCGAACATCCCGCTCGGTGTGCCTCACTTCGCTGAACAGATCCCATAGTTCGCGCAACAGCGTCTCCCTCTTGCGCTCCAGGATGGCATGACCCTGGACTGCTTGATCGAGCTCGCGGCGCAGATCAAGGAGCACGGCACGGGTTGGCGGCAACTGGTCGGGATCAATCATGAGTAGCCGGACCTTCGAGTTTGCCTGAATAGTGTTGCCGAAGAGTTTCTTCGTTAATGCGTGTCAGCTCGCTCGACGGCAGCAGCGAGAGAATCTCCCAGCCGGTATCCAGCGTTTCCACAATCGAACGGCCCTGATTGGCGGATTGGGCTAGGAAGCGCCGCTCGAATTGCCGGCCAAACTCCAGGTAAGCCCGATCCACCGGCGTGAGGGCCGTCTCGCCGATGATGACTGAGATGGCGCGGATCTCCTGCACTCGAGCATAGGAAGCGTAGAGCTGCGCAGCCCAGCTGGGATGATCGGCTCGAGTGCGGTGCTCGCCGATCCCATTTTTCATCAGACGCGAGAGCGATGGCAGAACATCGATGGGCGGGTAAATTCCTTCCCGATGGAGCGCTCTGCTGAGAACAATTTGTCCTTCGGTGATGTAGCCTGTCAAATCTGGCACCGGATGCGTTATGTCGTCGCCCGGCATGGTCAGAATCGGGATCTGCGTCACCGAGCCCGGCCGGCCATGCACGCGGCCGCAGCGCTCGAAAATCTCGGCGAGATCGGAATAAAGATAGCCCGGATACGCTTTGCGCCCGGGCACCTCGTTCCGCCGCGACGAAATCTCTCGCAGGGCCTCCGCGTAATTCGTCACATCGGTCATCAGAACCAGGACCTGATACCCATGCTCGAAGGCCAGGAATTCGGCCAGGCTTAGCGCCACGCGCGGCGTCACCATCCGCTCCAGGGGAGATTCGTCAGCCAGATTCAGGAATACGGCGGTGCGCGCGAGCAGTCCCGAGTCTTCAAATCGCTGCTGGAAATACGCGGCAGTATCGTGCGAAACGCCGAGCGCGACAAATATAACCGCGAGCGTCTCGGATTCGTCGGCGATACGCGCCTGCAACGCGATCTGAGCGGCCAGCTCGTTATGAGGGAGTCCGGCGCCCGAGAATATCGGAAGCTTCTGCCCCCGCACCACCGTGTTCATGCCGTCGATGGCGGAGATACCGGTCTCGATGAAATCCTGCGGATATGCGCGCGCAGTGGGATTCAACGGTGCCCCGTGCATGTCGACTCGAGCTTCAGCCATCGGCGGCGGCAATCCGTCTCTTGGCCTCCCCAGCCCATCGAAGACGCGGCCAAGCATCTCGCGCGACACGCCGGTGTGGAATGTCTCTCCGCGAAAGCGCAACAGCAGTTCGTGGGGATGCAAGCCGGCGGTTTCGCTCCAAAGTTCGGCCACGACGAGATCTTCGCCGGTGGTGAGCACCTGTCCCAGCCGCACGCCATCGGCCGCATGCAACTCCACCAACTCCCCATAGGCTGCTTTTCCGTAGCCTTCGGCCACCACAAGTGGTCCTTCGATACGATCTGCGCCGATGTACTCGCGCATCAGATTTTCAGCTCCGCTGGAACAACCAGCGCATTCAGAGCTGCCTTCAGGTCGTCCAGCATGTGCCCGATCTGCTCAATTTGGTCATTAGGCACCGTTTCCTTCATTTGCACCAGACGCCGGATGTCCAAAAGCGAACGTACTCGCGTGAGGGTTGCTCCCGCGTCGATCACCTGTTGGCCCACTCGGTAAAGCTCAACGAAAAGCCGCAACAGCGCCACTTGTTTTGCCGGGACACAATAGGCATCCACCGCGTGCAGAGCATTCTGTTGTAGAAAACCTTCTTTGAGGAGCCGCGCCGCATCGAGTATCCAACGCTGGCGATCCGGCAGGGCCTGCGCTCCCACTAGTCGCACGAGTTGTTCCAGCCGGGCAGCTTGCTCCAAAATTTGCGCCGCCGCGTCTCGAAGGGCCCGCCAATCGGGAGCCGTTTCCTTGGCCCACCAAGCGGCGACATCATCGGAGTAGAGACTGTAACTGGTTTGCCAATTGATCGCGGGATAGTGGCGCGCGTTGGCGAGAGTGCGGTCCAGCGCCCAAAAGGCGCGCGTGTAGCGTTGAGTGTGCTGCGTGACCGGCTCAGTAAAATCGCCACCCTGGGGACTGATGGCGCCGACTATGCTGACCGATCCCTCAGTACCTCCCAGCGTTTGGACTCGGCCGGCCCGCTCGTAAAAGGCGGCAATACGGCTGGGCAGGTAAGCCGGAAAGCCTTCTTCGGCGGGCATTTCTTCCAAACGCCCGGCAATCTCGCGCAATGCCTCGGCCCAGCGACTGGTCGAGTCGGCCATGAGCGCGACATCGTAACCTTGGTCGCGGTAATACTCGGCGATGGTGGTTGCCAGGTAGATGCTGGCCTCGCGCGCGGCCACCGGCATGTTCGACGTGTTGGCGATCAGGATCGTGCGTTCCATGAGCGGCCGCCGGCTGGATGGGTCAATGAGCCGCGGAAATTCATCCAGCACCTCGGCCATTTCGTTGCCGCGCTCACCGCAGCCCACATAGATGATCACGTCGGCATCGCACCATTTGGCGAGTGCGTGTTGCAGAATCGTTTTGCCAGCGCCGAACGGTCCGGGCATCGCGGCGGTTCCCCCTTTTGCGATCGGCGCGAAGGTGTCCAGCACGCGCTGTCCGGTGATCAGTGGCGTTGTTGGGTCCAGCCTTCTTTGGACCGGGCGCGCGGTGCGGATCGGCCATCGCTCGACCATGGTGATGGGATGCCGGTTTCCACCGTGGTCCTCGACGATTGCGATCACGTGGTCGAGCGCGTAATCGCCAACCTGGGCGAGATCGATCAGTTTTCCTTTTACGCCAGCCGGTACTAAAACACGATGCTCGATCAGCGGAGTTTCAGGAACAACGCCCAGGAGACTGCCTGGTTGAACCATGTCGCCCGGTTGAACCATGTCGCCTGGTTGCGCCTTGGGCGTGAACGTCCAATTCTTTGACGGAAGAGCTTCCGCCTGCGAGCCGCGTCGCAGGTAGATTCCTTGCTGAATGCGCACTAACTCAAGAGGGCGCTGAAGGCCGTCGTAAGTGTTGGCGAGCAATCCCGGGCCAAGCGATGCCGATAGCGGCGCGCTGGTTCCAAACAATGCTTCGCCCGGACGCAGGCCGCTCGTTTCCTCATAAACTTGAATCGTGGCGATATCGTGAGCAAGCGCGATTACTTCACCTGCCAGACGCGCGTCGCCCACTTGAACTTGCTCCAGTACGCTGAGCGGGCCGGTGACGCGGGCCCTGACCACCGGACCGCTGATCCAGATCAGTGAGCCGACACGCGCATCGGTCATGGAGTTTCCTGGGGTGATTCAGGCGACAAGACGTGGAAGACCTGTTCCCGCAGGGTCTCCTGCGCCAAAGCAAATTGTGTGGGAAAAGTCGCATCAAAGCGAGTGCGTCCGCTCGTAGCGAGCAACCCTCCCCACGTGGCGGCGGGTTCGGCGGCGCGCAGGAATCGCACTCCAGCCTCTTTCGACCATTGCTCCAGAATTTCCGGCGAAAGTAAGTTATGACCAACCGGATCAGCGGCGAGGAGCAACTCACTGACACCAAGTTCGTGAGCGGCTGCAAGAGCGCAACCCTTCAGAACATCCACGTAATTCGGTTGATGCACCAGATCGCGCAGTTGCTCCTCGGCCTTCTGCCAGACCTGCAGGATTGGCGCCTCCCGCAACACAATAAACCGCCGCTGGGCTTCCAGTTCGGCACGGGCGGAATCTCTTCGAGTTAACGCAGCCAACTGGCGCTCCGCTGCATCCGCGGACTGCCGCCGGATCGTTTCGGTCTCTTCTTTGGCAGCCTCCAGGATAGCGGCCGCGCGGCGGGCTGCTTTTTCTGCGATCTCCACCGCCCGATGATTCGCGCGCTTGCTGACTTCGGCGGCCAGCGCTTCCGGATCTCCTAGAATTGCAGCCACTCAGTGCTCCAAATGAACGCCCAAAGCTTGCTCGATCCGCGCCTCGAGCGCCATGGATGGCTTCGCGGGGCCTGGGCTGGGGATCTCGACCACCAAAGAGCCGGACTCGTCCATTGATTCCGGCCGAGCTTCAGACCAGTTTTCGGTGAGCAGGACCAGTGCGGTATCGGGGTTGGACATGGCCTTCCGGATGGCCATACGCGCTTGTTCTACACTGCTCACCGCGTGCCCCTCCAGGCCGATCAGCCCTAAACCGAAGACCGCGTCTTCGTCCCCGATCACGACAATTTTTTGGCCGGGCATTAGCCTCTTAAAATGATGAAGGAAACGATCAATCCGTAAATAACGATGCCTTCGGCCAGACCCACGAAGATGAGCGTCCGGCCGAGCAACTCCGGCTTCTCCGCAATCGCTCCAATCGCCGCAGCCCCGGCAATGCCGACCGCAATCCCCGATCCTATAGCCGCCAATCCGGTGGCAATCGCGGCGCCAAGATAGCGGTTTTGGGAACTCGCATTGACGATGGCGGCCGAGGTTTCCTGTGCGTGCGTTGGTTGCGCAAGCACAAAAAGCACCAGCACCAGCAACAGCACGTTGAATCCTTCAAGCCCGAACACCCAAGACCGCATGTCGTCCTCCCGTTTGAAGCGAGAGCGGCACAAACGGGCGCCCTCTGCCCTGAAAAAATCGTCCAAAGAACTCGTAGTATTCCAGCCGTAGCGCCTGAATGCCCACGATGACACCCTCGAAACCGACAACGAGCACAGTACCGAGGAGCAGCACCAGCCATCCCCAGCGTCCCTTAGAATAGCTCACCACCAATCCGGAAAGGCCCTCATGCGCAACTGCGAATGCACCCAGCCGTATAAAGGAGAGGCTATTGCTGGCGTACCCGGTGACGGTTTCAAACAGTTCGAAGAAGCCAGTGACCAACGCTTCGCCTATCGGCACGGAGGGGCGGCGCCAGATCCAGGTGGCTAACGGTTCGTGAATCCATAGCACTGCGCAGAGCACTGGAATAACAAGTAGCACGCGCGACGGCAGCTTCCCGAAGCCGACGCCGAGTCCACCACCTAGCAGCGTCCAGTAAAGAGCAATGCCAACCAGGCCGTTCTTTTCCAGGAACAAGCGCGGCCAGTCTCTGGATCGCCAGGCGTTCACCAGATTCATCGCAAAGCCGATGTTGAGCAGCACCACGCCGCCCGCAACGGCCGTGAGCAGGACGGTCCAGATCCCTTCGAGGGGCTGCAGCCATGCGGCGCGCATAATCTGGTGACCGAATGCCGCGCCATAAAGCAGACCGAAAAGCATTCCGCTGGCGCCGGCGGCCGCGATCAGGATTCCGAAATTCACTCTCCTGCTGCGCAGCCATAGCCCTATCAAGAGCAGCAGCAGGCCGTGCCCCAGATCGCCGAACATCATGCCGTACATGATGAGGAAGCTCACGGTGACGATCAGGGTAGGGTCCAATTCATTGTAGGAAGACAGGCCGAAAGTGGTGACCAGTTCTTCGAACGGCTGCAGCCAGCGCGGGGTTCGAACCAGGGTAGGGACGCTCTGGCGATTCGCGTCGGCCTTGAGAACTTCCATCGCGATAGGATGACCCGCGGCGCTCTCGACAGCTTTCTTCACTTGCTCCAAGTCGCTGGCCGGCACCCAGCCCGAAATCAAGAAGACCTCGCCATGTTTGGGGAAACGCCGTATGGCTTCCGCAAGTTTTCCGCAAGCCGACGCCCGGCGCCACAAGCTACTGAGTTCCGGTAAAAGCTCGGAAGCCAGTTTCTGGCGTTCAGCGTCGAGATCGGTCAAGCGGTCTTGGATCTCGCGGGCTTTTCGCTTTAGCGCCGCCAGTGCCTGTTCGGGCCGGCCGAGAGCTTCCGGCGGCAAGGCGATTGGCTCGAAGAATGCGCTTTTCAGCGCCCGGTCCAGGATAGCGGCGTTGTCGGCGGAACAGGCGGCCAGCACCAACGCACGATCTTTCTGGATTTGAAGCGGAATGAGAACGAACGGGATCTGGAACAGCGCTTCGGCCACGCGCGAAACGTTTCCGACCGGCATGATTCCGACCGTCACTGTCTGATACTGCAAGCCACGCAAGTCTTCGACCGGAACGTCAAGAGGAAGCAACAGTTCGACCTGTGACTCACCCAGTTTCAGTTTCTCGATCTCTTGCTGGCTTTGCTTTAGCTGCCGCTGCCAGGACAGAACTCTGGTCTCCAACGCCGAAAGTCCCACTTCGATGTCGCGCCAGTCTCGCGTGGGATGCAGATTGGAATCTGGCTCCGATCCCGCGTCCGGCTTGCAACCGAGCGCGGTGAGCATTTCGCTGAGGCGCGCGGAGAGCCCATTGTAGCGATTCGCCAACTCGGCCCATTCGGAGGAAATCGCCCAGCCTTCCGGTACGGCATCTTCCAAATGCAAGGCCTCCATCCGCGCCAGGGCGTCGGTGACCACTTCCAGATCGGGCTCCAGCACGAAGAGGTTGGTCTCGAGCATCGCTTCGGGTGCCATCATGCTCATGCGGCTCGCACCAACCGGCGGCTAATTTCCGCGCTCGACAGACCGGCAAGTTTTCCTTCTGCGATCATCGTGAGATCGCGGACTTCGGCTTCGAGCAGCCAAAGGTAAGCCAAAGCGCCGCGTAGCTGAAACAATGGTCGCCGGATAGCAGCGGCTGCGTAGCGGAAGCGCTCACGCTCCGCCAGGACTTCGATCTCAGTCAAGCCCTCGACTTCGGAAAGTCCGGGCGTGATTTGGAAGCCCAACCTCGCCGCTTCCACCTCGAGCGGTGAACCGAGCGCCACGCGCCGAACGGTCTCCAACCCCGCCGTGAACGCACGATGCAAGGTGAAATTGATGATTTCCTCCGGAGTCATCCGTCCATAGATACGGTAACGATAAGCCCAGAGCAGGTTTTGGAGCGCAATGGAGCGGCCCAGAAATCGCCGCGCATCCGCGGCATCGGCTCCGCTTTGCGATTCGATGAGCCGCACCAGTTTTTGGAAATAGAACAGATCGAGAGCGATTTCGAGGTAGAACAATCGCCGCTCTTGCGCGTAGCGTTCCATGGCGTTTTCTAGCGGCCTGGCATAAGGCGATTCGCGGATTTGATCGATAACCGCAGCGATCGATCCGCATTCGAGCAGAAGGTCCCAGCGCCAGCCTGTGGCACGCAGCGGAATCAGGGAAGCGCGAGCGCGCGACGGATCTAATCCGTAGTGTACGGCGCGGAGAACGGTCTTCAGGTTTTCGATCTCGAAACGCCGGTTGTACCAAGCAACCAGCTCTCCGGCGCCGCGAGGAAGAAAGCGGACCAGCGCGCGTCCGGCTTCGGCAACTTCACCGAGCAACGTCACCGCGCTCTGAACGTGGGCTGGCCCCGGCGGGGTGCCGGCTTCCAGAAGGTGGCTCCAAGTCGCGGCATCCAGAAGCCTGGAAAGCCGAGCTCGGATATACCCCTGCGCCGCTGCGTAGGAAAAGAGGCTCAATGAATCGCCCTGTTGGTTACCCAGTTCACTACCATATTGACGGCTTGAGCAGAATGTTGCTTGGCTCGGCGTTCGATTTCGCGACCTCTAGCCTCAGCTTGTTCCAGCCGATTCTTCATCTCAACGGCGGCGTGGGACTCGGCTTCGTCCAACTTGGAGCGCAGAAGAGTCGCTGCCTCCTGGCGAACGGCGTCGACAGATTGCTTGGCCTGCTCGCGAGCTTTGGCGATGGTTGCCTCCGCGTTCTCTTCGGCGGCCTTCAGGATTTCCCGCGCGTGATTTTCGGCATCGAGCAGGCGCTTGAGCGTGCTTTGTGCTGGAGATGCTTCAGGCATCATTTTACGCTTGCCCCCTGGACTGACCGTTCGCTGCAAAACTGTCGACCGCACAACGACTGCGACGCATGTTCATGGCCGGACCCGGGGGAGTCGGCTAGCTTAGGTTTGCTCCCCGGGTGCCTGAAACCATTATGCGGCCTGCGCAACCATTACAGCTGTAGTAGTCCTGGGACCAATGCGTCCGTGATTCTGAATTAACATCGCGGTTTGAAACCTGAAGGGATGTATACTTGGCGTGACCTTAAGTCCGTGCTCAGATTTTAGGAGAAATCATGAAACTAAGAACCATCGCGGCGGTTGGTTTCACAATGATTTTCGCCCTTCTGGCAAGTCCTGCATATGCTAGTGCCGTGGCATGTGCCAGCGGAAACCTTTCAACAATTGATGGCACAACCTGCGATATTGGCAATTTGCAATTCAGCTTCCTTGAGTTCGTCGGCACGCCTTGGACTGACGGCGATTTCAGCTTTACGGTCCTATCCAATGGCTTCGAGCTTTCTGGCCCTCCCGCACAAACAGTCACAGCCCCGGCTAATGGTTCGGTGACTGATGGCGCCGAATTGTTCTATAGTTTCACGGATCTCACTGCCGGTAACGCAATCACGGCTGTACAAATCTCCGGAGGTAACCCCTCCGCGTCAGGTTCCGGGTCCTTCTCTTCTGCTCTGAACTCCCTTGTCGTCGGCGGCAACGAAGACTCACTCGCCACTAGCAACGAAGTCGACGACAAAAACGGCACAATTTATTATTATCTGGGCTTCAATTCCTTTCAGGGCCCAGTCTTCTCCGGCGGCGGCGTGGCCACTCCCTTCTACTTATCCGCGACCGACGGCGACACCGCGAGTATCGACAGTACAACCACTTCCTTTACCTTTACCACCGGCCCGGCCTCGCTGCCCCCTCCGCCAGTTCCAGAGCCGCGCTTACTAGCCCTGCTCAGCATCGGCGTTCTGGTGATGGCAGGCACGGCTAAACGCAGAATGCGTCGCCAAGAATAATGACCCACTCTCCATCAGCGCGGTGCTGACGACATCAAAATAGAGGATTAAATCGAGCCCTCGCCACGAAGCGCCGCGGCGCTGGTCCGACGTAGTTGAATGGGAAGCAAATGATCAGCGTGGCGATGGCTTCCATTTTCGGCGCAGTCAACCTGATACCCTCCGATTCCACTACTTCGAGGGATTCGACCGTATAGCTGAAGGGCCCCTAGTGGTAACGATCTGTACTGTATCGCCCTTCTCCAGTTCGCGCAAGGGTCGAAAGAATGTGTGTCGAAAGAATGTGGGTCGAAACAATGTGTCACGATGCGCGATCACAACAAAGTTTCCCATTTGTCCTTCCGCGTTGTAGCCTCCACCAAATCGTTACTCAAACTGTTCGATACTCAGAAGAGGACTAAACCATGACCGCATCCACCGAAACCGCGATTCTTGGCGGCGGCTGCTTTTGGGGTATGCAGGATCTGCTGCGCCGCTATCCAGGCGTGATTTCCACACGCGTAGGCTATACGGGCGGCGACGTGCCCAACGCCACCTACCGCAATCACGGAACTCATGCCGAAGCGATCGAGATTATCTTCGATCCTCAAAAGATCACGTATCGCAAGCTCCTGGAATTCTTTTTCCAGATTCACGACCCCACCACTCTCAACCGGCAAGGCAACGACAAGGGCGCCAGTTATCGTTCCGCCATCTTTTACACGAACCCGGAACAGCAGCGGATTGCGATCGACACCATCGCCGACGTCAACGCCTCCGGACTTTGGCCGGGCAAGGTGGTTACCGAAGTAGCCCCGGCTGGTCCGTTCTGGGAGGCGGAGCCAGAGCATCAGGATTACCTGGAACATTATCCCAATGGCTACACGTGCCACTTCGTTCGACCCGAATGGAAGCTTCCCATCCGAGCCGAAGCGCGCCGAGCTGGTTGAAACCCGATAGAGCAGATGACCCTTTGCTCCCGAGTGTTCGCGGTGATAGTCTCGTTGACTATATGGCCATCCGAAACGACTCGCCCTCACGCCGCACCCTCCTGACCGGCGCTGGTATTGGTTTAGGTTCCGGTCTGCTGGCTCAATCCGCTCTCGCCGCACGCGCCGAAACGGCGGCCAAAATCTGGAGTAACGAATATTGGGCCAAGAAGGCCGCCGCGGAAGGCGACGTCTCGCTTTACATTTATCGTAAGCGCGCGAGCGCGCCGAAACCCGGACAAGCGCCGCTTCCGGTCCTATTCCTGGTGCATGGCTCCTCGGTATCCTCGCGCCCCAGCTTCGACCTCACCGTTCCAGGCCACGGCGAATACTCGGTCATGAACACGTTCGCCCAATTCGGCTTTGACGTGTGGACCATGGATCACGAAAACTATGGCCGATCCAGCCGCACCAACAGTAATTCCGATATCGCCAGCGGCGTTGAGGATCTGAAAGCTGCCGTGGAACTAGTGGCGCGCGAAACGGGCCAATCGAAAATTCACATCTTCGGCGAGTCTTCCGGCGGCCTCCGGGCCGGCGCCTACGCCATGTCCTACCCGGAACGCGTCGATCGGCTGGTCCTGGCCGCCTTCACTTACAAAGGAGAAGGCTCACCCACCTTAACCGAACGCGCCAAGCAGCTGGATTACTATCGCACCCACAACCGCCGCCTGCGCGATCGCGCCATGATCGGGACCATATTTACGCGCGATAAAGCCGGCACTTCCGATCCGGCGCTGGCCGAGTTCGTTGCCGATCAGGAGCTGAAATTTGGGGACCAGGTTCCCACCGGCACCTATCTCGACATGACCGCGCATCTTCCCGTGGTTGACCCGGTAAAGGTGCTGGCGCCCGTGCTGCTCATTCGTGGCGAGTACGACGGAATCGCCACGGTGGAAGACCTGCTGGCTTTTTACAAGCAGCTCCCCAATGGAGACCGCCAGTTCGTAATTCTACCGGGTATGGCGCACTCGGTAGTTTCCGGACTCAACCGCCAGCTATTCTGGCACGCCATGCGGGCATTTCTCACCATGCCGGCCCCAACCGCTCCGCCCTCGGCATAGCATCTCGGAAATGGGCTCGTCAGCCCTGGGCCGACACCTTACGCATGCGCCAAGAGGCGAACAGAACAAGCATCGGAACCATCAGTAGAAGCGACGTTGGCTCGGGCGTCTGCGCCAGCGGAGTGGAGTCGAAGGTGATGCTTCCGTCATTCGAAGCTACTGAGTAGGAGGTTACGAAGTTATAGCTCAGCCCTCCGATCTCGAGCGCCGGCAGTGGGGAATTCAAATTAAAGGACAGGTTATTCAACGTGCCGCTGCTAAAGTCCGCAGTCGATTTTTGGCTCTCGTCAGCCAGGCTGAAAGTATCGCCGTCAGACATCGTGAAACTCAGTCCGACCAAATCCAAGGTAGAGGAGGTGACCGTGCCGCCTTCGCTAGCGCTATAGGATCCCGTGGTTGGGAGGGGCGTAGAAAGAGTCAGCAGTCCAGTGCCTCCGATCGCCCCCCTTGCGGAACCAGCGTCAGAGAATAGATGGTGATGATCCGTCTTTCAAGATTTTCTCTTAGGCGGGAGCAGTGTACTTTTGAAGGATCATCTCTTTGATACGCTGCCTGCTTTCTTGGTCCGGCAAGCTCGCGTCTTTCTCCACGCCTTCAATCTGGTCAGCCAGCTCGGAATCCTTCACAGAGGATCGAAGCCACTTTGAGTAATCGCCTTGCCTGAGGTGAAACAACCAGGTCTTCTGATCCACGCCCTCGGCGAGTTGCACAAAAGTGTTCAGATTCTGCGCTCTCAGGTTCATTTCGCCATCCGACCCCTTGAAATAGAAGCTGCGGTCTGGTTCTAATTCGCCTTCGGCATACTTTCGCCTGTGCCGCTGGTGTTCATTGCGGCTTGGCTCCGCCTTCATATTGGCAATCACGCGATTTTCGTCGCGGAACCATACCAATGCCTCCCCAGGCGCAAGGTCGTGCGATGGCGCTTCCGGACTCTCGACGCCAATTGTCTTGGCGAACTCGTCCAAGATGACCTTTGGCCCGTGGCCCACAACGATCACCGTATTGATCTCACTGAGCGCGGCTGGAGACACATGCTCCGGGTGAACGGTGATGAGCAAAATATTGCTCAGTTGTTTGGTGAGCTCCCCAGACGATGGCGCCCAATGGGTTGGCAGCACATGATGCGCCTCATCGATTGCAAGCCAGTGCGGGCGGCCCGTGCGCAAGCGCAGTTCCTGGAGCTCGGCAATCAGGGAGGAAAAACAATCGGGTCGGTCCGAAGGCGAAACTGCAACCAGGTTCACGATTACTTGCGCCGCGGGGTCCTCCAACGCCTGCTTTAACTCTTTTATGGAAGGGGCTTGCTTCTCATCTCCTACTGTCCGGCAACCCGGAAGGTTTTCGTAATCGCCTTCTGGATCGATCAAGCACATCTGGTACTTCGCATCGAGAATTCGTTCCAGAATTCCTGTTACCAGTGTGGACTTGCCACTGCCAGATTGGCCGCAAACCAGCACATTCCGGCCGTAGCGGGGCAAAGTGATGGCCTGCCCGTCTACCTTGCCAATGAGAAAGGGCTCACCCCTCAATCCATGGTCCAGCTCGGCAAGATCGCTTGCGATCAGCTTATCCATAAGTTCCACGACGCCAGCCCCGCGCTCCCCTTGAGTGACGAAGTCGGCCCTTTCCTTGAGCGCCGGAATCGCATTGGCCACCGCTATGGAGCACTCGCAGCTTTCAAGAAAGGCATGATCGTTTTCTGCATCGCCGACGGCGGCGACGTTGTGCGAGGAAAGTTTAAGCTCATTGAGCGCCGCGCACAGACCAGTCATCTTGTTTATGCCCGGAGGCAGCACCATAACCGCTTCTTTATTGAAGATGATCTGTAGCTCCAAACCGGAGTCCCGAATCGCCTCCATCACCTGCGTCTCGTAAGGGTGCCATGTCGCGACAATGACATCCCCCACGCTGATGCCCTCAACCCCCCGCTGTCTAAGACTGTCGATGAAGCTTTGCGGCGGCCGATCGGCAACTGTGCGCTTCTCGCGAGTGGCTGGATTGTAGAGTACGGCGCCGTTCTCGGCCACCACCCGCTCACAAAGATCCAGCCGGGGAAAAACATTTTGTAAATCGGCCAGTTCCCGGCCAGTGACGAGAATAAGTTTGCGGCCCGAATGAATCAGGCGCTGGATGGCCCGAATGGTGGAATCGTCCACAACGCCGTCATGAGCCAGCGTTCCGTCATAATCAGAGGCCAGAGCCAAGTATCGCATGGCCTGTTAGACGCAGGTCTCTGGCAAATCTGTTCGCTAGGAAATTGAAGCGACCGGAAAGCGTAAGTCTGGCGGAGAGGGGGGGATTCGAACCCCCGGTAGACTTTAAAGGCCTACGACGGTTTAGCAAACCGCTGCTTTCGACCACTCAGCCACCTCTCCGTTTTCAACCCATCTGAAATGTATGAGTTGTGGTCGTTGTTACTGCATTATACCGCGACTTTCTTCTTCATCGGGACCACTGTACCCGTTTTTTCACTGCTTGTTGCATCTGCATGGTCACCGGTGCCGTTCAGCCTTTCCACCGCCTGGCGTTTTGCGTCATCGTTCGAGTGTGCATAACGCATCGTGGTCTTGATGTCCGAATGCCCGAGTAGCCCCTTCACCGTGACGATATCAACTCCGTCTCGCGTGAGCCGGGAAGGTTTGGCATTACATGTAAGAGCTATACAACGGGCTGGCACTCTCATTAGGTCCGATATATTTGAGGATCTTGCCAACCCTCTTAGCGGCTTGAATAGTAATCGGCATCGAGTTATCGAACTCGGTATTGTTCCAGTTCATTTTGGTGAGCGCCAGAACTTCTTTGGTGATATCCGAAATCGACCTGTCGGAATCCACGGCAATCACATCCAACGGCCTTGGCACATACATTCCAGGGTAAGTTTGAAAGAAATCAACCCCTCCACGGGAGTAGAGGATCGCCTGGTCTTCATCTACCTCTATCGCCGTCCCCCGGAGCGGGGGATAGAGGCCAACGCGGAAAAGTCGCGTATACGATTTTGAGATATTCACGAGGTCGTACAGGTCGATATCTTTCTCCTCGATGCCCCTAACGAACCCCCCGACTTCCTCCTCGTCAAAGCCGGATGTCTTGTGCACGACAACGCGCGCAGGCATTGTCTTATGTTCATTACGATAGGCAGCGAGCGCGTCTGTTATCAGCTTGTGGGCGCCGTCGTCGGTCATATGGATGTCACGGTCATTCTTGGCAATCTTCGCCTGGCTGCCACGGACGATCAAGCCCTGGCCGCGTTCGTTGAAAACCTGCGCGGAACTGGTAAAAATCATCGAGCCGTCGAGTGTCTTGTAAAAGCTCACGCCGACGAAACAGCAGGTAAGGTCAGCCTCGTCGCGGATCAGACGCCAAGGGGCTCCTCCGGCTTTGTAGTAAAGGGCGGTGTGGAAGTTCCACGCGCGTGTCGCTGGGTCTTGTAGCTTGCGGATATCAGTCTTCTTTTTGCGCTTCTTCCGCCGTATACTCTCCGAGTAAGTCATGGGAAGCACGATCTGGATGGGTTTCATGCGCTGAATTTGCATGGCGCGGGCTTTCAAGAGGTCATGAAAATCCTGGTCCAACGTCTCTGGTGCATCTCCGTCTTCCGACTGGGATTCATCTGGATCTATGAGGTCGAGCGCCTCAATAGGCAGTGCACATATAACCACGGATGAGCCGCGATCGGAGCACGCCTCCGCCTCCTTGATGTAGATGTCCGCGAGCTCCGTGATGAACTTGTTGTAGCCCTTCAGGTCCACCGACTTTGGGAGGTCGCGTGTGGAGACCTGGCGCTCAAGGCGCGAATCGAAGACCAGCTTCGCGTCATATGGCGTATCCTCACCAAAACCGGGGAATGAAGGGAAGAGATTAGGCTGGTTTGAAGATTTAGCCTCAATACCCTTTGCACAAAGGTCAAGCCATCCCCGCAGATCGGAAATGTTGCGCTCGGTTCCAACAATGCCGAGTGGGATTGCCTTGGGCGCGAGTTTGTCCCGGTAGTCTAAAGGCTTGTGGTTCGAGATACCGAAGCGGATGTCGATGTGGCGCCCTTGCCCGAACTGCAGTTCGGGCTCCCGTATGAAAAATGGTCTCATTGGAAGAGCGGACCCAGTTTCGAAAGAGAGTCGAGGCCGCTCTCGGCGACGTCGAGATCTTCTTGCGAGAGCCATTCCTTATCGTTAATGCCATATGGCATTTCGAACGAGAGGAGTTCGGAAAAGCGCAGGAACGAGTAATCCTGATGCACGAGATCCGCTTTGCGCGTGAGGATATCCGTCCATAGATGGACCTGCACCAATACGGCATCGTTGTGCTCTATCTGCTTGATTCCTGATAGCAGATCAGCTTCGTATTTCGATGTCTTGATGCCATCCATCGTGAAAATGTAGGAGGGTGTAATCTCCAGGTACCAGACACCGTCCATTTTCTTGAAATACCCTCTGAAGGCAAGATGCCGGATGTAACTGGTACGGCCGGACGGGTATTTCTGCACCACGGTTCGGAACTGCTCTGCAATGGATCCCGAGAAATCGACGCGCCGCGGCCTGAAATCTTTTGCTGCAGCAAAGTAATACATATCATCATCCTTGCGCCTGCGGACGTTCCACTCATTGAGGCGCTCGGTGAGCGAGCGGTTAAGAAGTCTGACAAACTGACGCTGGCGGTTTTGGTCGTCCGACTCGGCCCATTCCGAAGCATCGAATGTCTCGTGGGTGCCGGCATCGCAGAAGCGGTTCCATGGATATTGTGAGAGATCGTGGAAGGAAAGAATGTTCCCGTCAGAGAGAAACCACTCCGGCCCTATTTCGACCTCAATCTCTCTAGCTTGGGCCCATAGCTGGCGAACGTCGCGGATATTGGTCTGGGCGATGTGTAGGTGTGAGGCGTAGTGCGAGACGCGCAGAAGATTCGAATATAGCCTCTCCGTTCTGGGCCGCGGCGATAGGTACGCGCCCGCTTCTTTTGGCGCCGCGAGGCGTAGGAGGGCGTCCGCCGTAGTCGTGTCGAATCTCGAATCGGCCTTGACGATCGAGACCCGCCGCGCCGCGCGGTCTTCCGGATGGGCACTGAAGTAAGCCTTGACCGGCACCCAAAAGGCCTGTTCCTCGCTCGGCCGGGCCATGATTAACAGGACTTCCGCAGTTCCGGCAAGCCAATACTCTAAATCTTCCTCGTCGCAGATATAGTGGAAGCTGTCGCCGCGCTCCCCTGGCCAGGGACGTTCTGTGGCTTTACTTTGGACCTGGAGTCTAAGATTCGTCATACGGCCTGTTTGGCCGTCGCGAATTTCAATGCATCCATCGATACCGACCTCAGCAACGGTCGACGGATACCACCAGTAGCCCATCTCGTGGACACGCCGCTCAATCAGGTTTATGCCCTGTTGCCCGAGGAGCGTATTTTGGCCGAGAACTTTCAAGGGCTCCAATCACAATGCGGCTAAGAAGTCTGGTCGAGTGCCACATTGGATCGAGCCGATAATAACACAAAAATACCGTAAAATGTTTGAATTAGACTATTGAATGGTTTCTACTGCTTGCCCAGTAATATCCTTACTCGCTGCCTCTTCACAATCCCCGCCAGCTAAACCAAAATTACGATATGTATAACGCCAAGATCACCATGCTGGGCGTATGGGATACGGTGGGGTCGCTCGGCATTCCGGCCATCTTCGGGGGCGTGGATAATCTGCTCTATGGATTTCTCGATACCAGCCTGCATCCCGATGTCTTGCACGCTTATCAGGCAATTGCAATCGATGAGCGGCGCATTGAATTTCCGCCGACACTTTGGACTTCACAGCCGGCCAGCAATCAGACGCTCGAGCAAATTTGGTTCACTGGCGTCCATTCCGATGTGGGCGGCGGCTACGGCGTCGATCCCTCCACTCAAACCGCCCTGTCCGATATAACGTTGAGCTGGATGATGAATAAAGCGTGGGCGCTCGGCCTGCAAACCGATCCAGCGTTTCAGGCTCAGTACGCAAGCTTGGGCGCAAAATATGCCTTGGATACGCTGCATCAATCCTGGAATGTACTGTGGGGATTTCCTCGATCGCGCAGCATCGCGGCAAATGCCTCGCTCGCGAACAGCGCCGTGATCCGTTACCAGAACGACCAACCCTACCGGCCCGGCAATCTACAATTCCCGGGCGGCGCGCCAGCGTCCGAATATATAATCGTCCCGGTAGTTACGTCCGCTCAGGCGGCGCAAGCGGCCGGCGGCTAGGCGATCCTAAGACGCTACGTTCGCGCCCTACTTTTTCGCAAAAACTACGATGTACTGGCTCTTCGGGACCAGTTCGCGCTTCGAAATCAACCGGAATCCGTTCGCTTCCACTTCTTTGATCAGATCGTCCTGATCCAGGCGAATGTGCTGCACAGCCCGATCCGGATCCGTGCCGGGCATCGCTCCAGGCCGCTTAAAATACTCGACGATCACCAGCTTCCCGTCCGACAACAAACTGTCGCGAATGTGTTCCAGCATGGCTTCCGGATAATCGAAGTGGTGATATACGTCCAGCACCAGCGCGGCTTCCAGCGTATCGGCCGGCAGGTTCGGATCGCGATCGGTCCCTAGCACGAACTGAACATTGTTCAAGTGGCTGAGTTGCGCCTTGGTCTTCGCCTTATCCAGAAAATCGCCCTGGATATCCTCGCCGATCACATGGCCCGTGTCGCCCACCGCATGGCTCAGGTAAGGCAGCATAAATCCAACCCCGGTGCCGACGTCGGCCACCGTCGCGCCAGGCTTCAGATCCAGCGCATCCACAATGTCGCGCGGCCTCTGCCGCTCACTGCGCGCCGGATCGGCCAATCCCTTCGCCACGTTCTCGCGGCCTTCGTGAGTCTTGTAGCCTTCGTTGGCGGTGGTAGCAACCTGCGCGCATAATGCGATCGGAAACAGGCTGACCAGAAACAAACTGGCGATCTTTTTCATAGCGATTTCTCCATGGGCATCGCGAATGGTGGTTCCACTAAGAAGTCATGCGTGGACATCTCTGCCAGCGCCTCTCGAATCGATTGTTCCGACGTCGGTTCCACGGTGATCACGAACGGCAGATCGTGCGGGTCAGCGCTCGGCAATTGCAGCACCGCCTCCAGGCTAATCTGTTTATCTGCGAGTACGCCCGCCAGGCTCGCGATAATTCCTGGCCGGTCCCGCACGCGAAATCGCAAATAGTAAGCTGAATGCTGCAGCGTCACTGGTATCGGCTTGTACTCGCCCAGCCGTTCGTGCGCGAATGGCGACACGCGCGCGGGGCTTCCACAGCGGATCTCGCGCGCTACTCGCATCAGGTCGCTCACCACCGCCACACCCGTGGGCGCAGCACCCGCCCCGCGTCCATAGTAGAACGTATCTGCCCCATATTTACCGAGCACCCAAACGGCATTGTACGCCCCTTGCACGCCGGCCAGGATGGTCGACTGCGGAATCAGCGCCGGCCGCACCGACAAGATCAAGCCCGATGGCGTCTGGTGCGCGCCGCAGATCAACCGGATGGTGTGTCCCAACTTGTGCGCATATTGGAAATCAAGCGGCAGGATGCGCCGGATGCCTTCGGTATAAATATCGGACGGCGTAATCTTTTCGCCGAATGCCAGCGCCGCCAGGATCGCAAGCTTCGACCGCGCATCGTACCCATCCACATCCGCGCTCGGGTCGGCCTCGGCGTAGCCTAGCCGCTGCGCCTCTTTCAAAACATCGTCAAAGGACGATCCGTGTTTCTCGATTTCCGTCAGGATGTAGTTGCTGGTGCCATTCAGAATGCCGTAGAGCGTGGTCACCCGGTCGCCCGAAATTCCTTCGCGCAGCACGGTATGAATCGGGATTCCACCGGCCACGCTCGCCTCCATCGCCAGGTTAATGCCAGCCGCGATGGCACGATCCCAAATCTCAGCGCCGCACAGCGCCATCAATTCTTTGTTGGCTGTAACTACTGATTTTTTATGCGCAATTGCGGCGTCGATAATTTCGCGTGCCACCGTTGTTCCCCCCACCAACTCCGCCACGATATCCACTTCCGGATGTGCCACCACCTCGCGCCAGTTGGAAGTGCGCAGGATGGAATCGTTCCCCGCCGGCTTCTGCGCCCCAATCGACCGGCTGCACAATGCCTTCACGCGCAAGGGAAATCCCAGCTTCAGCGCGATCTGTTCGGCATTCTCGGTGAGGATCGCGAGCGTGCCCGAGCCCACATTCCCCAGCCCGATGATTCCTACGTTGACCTCCTGCATATAGCGCTATTATCCGGGATCGAGGCCCTTACTCACAAACTTTGTGAATCCTCCGGCCTCTATGATTCAACGTTCTCGATCCCCGTTACGTCATAATTTTCAAATGCGGCGCTTGATCGCAAGCGGTTTTCTTGCGGTTTTTGTCTTGCTTCCGGTTGCGAGAGCCGATTCTACATTCGAAGTTCATAGCGGATTCTGGATCAACCTGCACCACTTCCTGTATGAGCAAGCGACTCTCTATGAACAAGCAAATATGGATACGCCCCCGGCCTCTGCTTCGCCCGCCTGGCAGAATGCCTTGAATTACTACCGGGGTGAGGTGATCAAGCTGGATCTGATGGCGGACGAAAATGCGCAAACCAACAACCGGCTTTCCGACCTGGAAGATAAATCCTCGCTGCACGACGCCGGATTGCCAGCCGATCTGATAGCCGTTCTCGAATCCGCTGCCCCTTACTACCGCGAGCATTGGTGGTCCCAGCACGATCACGCGAACCGTTCCTGGATCGCCGCCGTAGCGCCGCTAGTTTCGAAATATGGCGAATCTCTAAAGAAGGAACTGGCGGCCGCATATCAAACCGATTGGCCCACAACCGCGATCCGCGTCGACGTCACCGAGTACGCCAATTGGGCGGGTGCTTACACTACCCTTCGCCCCACCCACATTACGATTTCGAGCGTCAACGCGGGAAATCAGGGCGATGCCGCGCTCGAAATCGTGTTTCATGAAGCATCCCATTCAATCGCTGGTAAAATTCGAGCCGCTCTTACGGACGAAGCAAAGGCGCAGAATAAACTATTTCGCCGCAGGGAATTTTGGCACGCGGTGCTCTTCTACACCACGGGCGAAATCGTTCGCCGCCACCTGGACGGTTATACTCCGTACGGCCTGAAGAATGGACTCTACGATCGCGCCTGGGCCGGTGCGCCCGAAGTCCTGGATGCGGATTGGAAGCCTTACTTGAATGGAAAAATCGACCTCGACACCGCCATTCGCCGCGTTGTAATGGACTATGGCATCCCCGACAAGGCTGCCGCTCGATAGAGTGGCTAGTCCCGATAGCACGTTTAGTAGTGATACCGCGCCTGCAGAAAATCCACTTGCTTCCCGCTCACTTTGTAAACCAGCCGATGCTCTTGCGTGATCCTTCGCGACCAGACACCGGGTCGGCCTCAACGAGCGACAGAATTCGCAACGCCGCAATGCGATTCGTTTCTACCCACCAGCGCAGGTCTTCCCGAAAATCTGGTTGAAATGCCGCTTTAAGGTCCCTTCGTTGTCCCGACGCCGATTTCCCGCCGCAACCGTTCCACGGTGGAAGCCTTGCCCTTCTTGCGGTCAACTCGTCGAAGCGCGCGAAATAGACGCTTGGCATTCGCAGGCGATCGAAGCAGATGCGCCGTTTCCATCAGGCTAGAGAGTTCCTGCGCCGGGATCAGCGCCACATCGGGTGAACCGCGCCTGCGCACAATCACTACCTCCTGGTCGTCGACCACCTGATGGAGCACCGTTGCCAGGTTGTCACGAGGCTTCCATAGGTGGTCTCAATCGCCATGCGCTACTTAGGTTGCTCCCGATACAACGCAAAAACCGCTCCCAGTGGATCCGCCAGCATCGCCACCCGCCCCCCGCCTTCAAAATCCATGGGACGCAACAAGACCCTCGCGTTCATGTCCTTCGCCCTTTGGAACGTCTTATCTACATCCGCGGCTTCAAAATAGATCAGCCAATGCGGCGGATCATTCGGGCTATTCTTGTGCGCGGGAGGAACGCCGCCGATGTAATTCTCTCCGTTCATGATGTGAAGATAACCGGATTCCTTCTCCTGTCCCGGTTTTAGCTTCCATCCGAACAAACCTTCGTAAAATGTTTTGGCCTTAGCCTGATCCGGAGTGATCAAGTCGGCCCAGCAAAACGCGCCCGCCTCCCCCGTCACGCCGATACCCGGGCGCTGGTTGGCCTGCCATACCGAGATATAGGCACCCGTCGGATCCTGGATCAGGGCCGCTCGCCCCCTGTCCTTGATATCGAACGGCGCTTCCACCACCTTACCGCCCAGTTCCGCGGCCTTCTTGGCAGCTTCGTCCGCGCTCACCACAGCTACATACAGATGCCAGTGGGGTGGAATGCCGGCAGCGCTTTCGCTAGCGCTCATCGTGAATGACCCGGCCGCCACGCGTCCCTGCAGCTCCAACAAACTATAAACTTCATCGGGACCGATCGGAACGTCCCGAACAGTCCACCCGAAAAGCGCGGCGTAAAAACTATTCGCCGCTTTCTGGTTCGAGGATGCCACCTCAATCCAGCAAAACTCGCCGGGTGCAAAACGCTCAACAGTCGGCATGACTGGAGTATAGAGGATTTACATCTTAATCGTTCGGTGACAAATCGCAAGCTTATGATGGAAATAAGGTGTCACGATGACTCGTCCCATCACTTCCCGAATCGCGCTCCTCTTCTCTCTGGCACTCGCCTCCACGGCGCAGCAGGGCCCTCCCGTCCACTCTCTTCCCCCCGAAACCCCGGAAGAAGTTCGCCTGCCGAACGGCAAACTACAACGCGAGGAGATACTGAAAGCGGATTATCAAAAGAACCTCGAGGACGCCCGCGCACTTTCCAAATTAGCTGACGAACTGAAATCCGATCTGGAGAAGAGCGACTACAATGTCCTGTCTGTCGGCAACCTGAAAAAGACCGATGATATCGACCGGCTGGCCAAGCGCATTCGCGACCGTCTGAAGCGCTTCTGATCCACCCGGAAACGCGCAGTGATTATGTTACGCTGATTCAGAGCCGTGACCGGATGCTCTGTGAAGAGTGTCGGTTTCCAACCCCATGGTCCCCACACGCGAAAAAGCGCAGTTGATGAGCGCCTCCGAGATCGACCGCACCTTGGTCCGGCTGGCTCACGAGATACTGGAAAAGACCGAAGACCTGCATCGCCTGGCCTTCATCGGAATCCGCCGCCGAGGCGTTCCCCTGGCCCTCCGTCTCGCCGAGAAAATCATGAACCTCGAGAACCTCCCAATTCCGGTTGGCTTCCTCGACATCAATTTATATCGCGACGATCTTTCCACCGTGTCCGAAAAGCCAGTGCACAACGCCACTGAAATTAATTTTCCAGTCACCGGCAAGGACATCATCCTGATCGATGACGTGCTTTACACCGGCCGGACCATCCGCGCCGCGCTGGATGCCTTGTTCGACCAGGGACGGCCGTCTCGTGTTCAGTTGCTGGTCCTGATCGATCGCGGCTGGCGCGAGCTTCCCATCGAAGCTCGCTACGTCGGACGCATGGTTCAGACCAGCGCCAATGAGATCATCGAAGTAAAGCTCCAGGAAATAGACCAGCATGACAAGGTACTGTTAGTGGAAAAGACCTAGGAGCGCACAGCGCGGAACGCGCTCGAAAAGTGGAAGAATAATCGCGTTCCGCTGCGTTGTGCGCGATGCTTGGGGAGACAAATGCCGGGTGGATTGTTGGGAATCGAATCGCTGGATCGAGTCGAGATCGAAGGCATCCTCGACCGCGCCAAGCGTTTTCAGCCGCGCCAGACCGATTCCAAGAAGTCCGATCAACTGCGCGGGCGCATGATCGTTAATCTGTTCTTCGAAGCTTCCACGCGCACCCGCACCAGCTTCGAGATCGCGGCCAAGCGCCTGGGCGCGGATGCCATCTCCATCACCGCCTCCGCTTCCAGCGTTTCAAAGGGCGAGTCGCTGGTCGACACCCTGAACACGCTCGGAGCCATGCATCCGGACGCCATCGTAATGCGCCATGCGGCTTCCGGCGCTCCGCACTTTCTCGCACGCTATCTTCCCACGCCGATTATCAACGCCGGCGACGGCACGCATGAACATCCCACGCAAGCGCTCCTCGACGCGCGCACCATTCTCGACCGCCGGCCGACCCTCGAAGGCCTGCGCGTCGCCATCATCGGGGACATCGCGCACAGCCGAGTGGCCCGCTCCAACATGTACCTGCTTTCGAAATTCGGCGCGCACATCGTCCTTTGCGGACCCGCCTCGCTGCTGCCGCCGGAGCTGGAAAAACTGGCGCCTAATATCAGCCTTACGTACAAAATGCAGGATGCCATCCGCGACGCCGACGTCATTATGATGCTGCGCGTGCAACTGGAGCGTCAGCATGAAGCCGCGTTCTCCGCTAACGAATATTTCCAGTTCTACGGCCTGCGGCCGGAGCACATGAGCCTGGCCAAACCGGACGCCATCGTCATGCACCCTGGGCCCATCAATCGCGGCCGCGAAATATCGTCCGAAGTGGCCGATTCGCAGCGCTCCGTCATCTTGAATCAGGTGGAAAATGGAATTGCAGTGCGCATGGCGGTGCTGGAGCGCATCCTCGGAAACTGATGTCGAAACTGATCATCCGAAACGGCCGCGTGATGGACCCAGCCAGCAGTCTAGACGCGATTCGCGACGTAGCCATTGAAGACGGCCGCATCGCCGCCATCGGCCAGAACATGGATGCCGCCGGCGCAACCGAACTGGACGCCTCCGGGCTAATCGTTGCGCCCGGCTTTATCGACATGCACGTCCACCTCCGTGAACCCGGATTCGAACACGCCGAGACCATCGAGAGTGGATCGCGCGCCGCAGCGGCCGGCGGATTCACCTCCATCTGCTGCATGCCCAACACCTCGCCCGTCAACGATAACGCAACGGTTACCAGCTACATCATCGAGCGCGCCGGGCGGCACGCGGTGGTAAATGTTTTTCCCATTGGCGCTATCACCAAAGGAAGCGCGGGCGAACAACTGGCCGCCATCGGATTGATGAAGGAAGCAGGCATCGTCGCCATCTCAGACGACGGCCGTCCCGTCATGAACGCGCGCGTGATGCGCCGTGCCATGGAGACCGCGCGCTCCTTCGGCCTTCCCGTGATCGATCATTGCGAGGACATGCACTTGAGCGCAGGCGGCGACATGAACGAGGGAGTGGAAAGCGTACGCCTGGGTTTGCGCGGAATTCCGGCCGCTTCCGAAGACGTGATGGTGGCGCGCGATATTCTGCTCGCAGAGCTTACCGGTGCACGTTTTCACGTAGCTCACATATCGTCCCGGCATTCCGTCGAAATGGTGGCCTTCGCCAAAGCACGCGGGCTTTCTGTAACCAGCGAAGCCACGCCGCATCACTTCGCTCTCAGCGATAGCGAGATGCCGGCCTATGACAGCAATTACAAAATGAAACCGCCGCTCCGCTCCGCGTGTGACGTCGCCGCCATCGCCGCTGGCCTTGTTTCCGGGGCTATCGATGCCATCGCGACGGATCACGCTCCCCACGCAGGCAGCGAAAAGATGCAGGAGTTTGAACAATGCCCTTTCGGCATCCTCGGACTCGAAACCGCCATCGGAATCACCCTGGAACGCTTGGTTCATCCCGGAAAAATCACATTAATGCGCATGATTGAGCTTTTCACCACCGGTCCCGATCGCGTGCTCAATCTCAATCGGGGACGCCTTGCCGTGGGCGCTCCCGCCGATGTCACGCTCTTCGATACCGAACGTTCCTGGGTCTATGACGTGAATCGTTCGGCCTCCAAAAGCCGCAATTCTCCCTTTGATGGCCGCACGTTCCGTGGCGGTCCCGTGGCCACTTTGGTCGACGGAAAAGTGGTTTGGTCGGCCGATCACATCGCCCTGGGCGTACCGGCGGCTTCACAATAGAGTAAAGTTACTACAGCCTTGGACCCCTCATTTCGTCACCGTCAGCTTCCAGGCCGCCAGACCCGCGGCGGCTGTCTCTGGTATGCCATCCTCGCCGTTGTTCTGTTTGTAGCGCTGCGCTGGCTCTGCAGCTGGACCATCGACTATCAGTGGTGGAAAGAAATGGGCCAGCTCCGCACCTGGTACAGCATTCTGGCTTATAGCGTGATTCCGGCCTGTGGCGCCACCATCATCGCTTTCGTTATTTTCTGGATCGCCCATTCGCTGGCGCTGCAAAAAGCCCACGTACGCCTGCGCGAACATCCCCTGTACGCGAAGTTGAGTATTCTCGGCATTTTCCTGCTCGCCGTCATCGTGGCGCTTTCGACGCTCGATACCTGGACCGTGGTGCGGTACTTCGGCGGTCGTGATTTGGGCGGCGCTGCCACTGCCTGGCACGATCCGATCTTCGGCAATCCTCTGTCCTTTTACCTGTTCAAGATTCCGTTCTATTCCGATTTGCTCGGATTGTTGCTGGGCATCGTGGTCCTGGGCGCATTGATCTATTGGGGGGCGGAGCGAGGCTGGGAACTAATCGGCCGGGTGGGCGATTGGAAGAACGTGCAGGAAATTAGTATGACGCAACTCGGCCTGACCGCCGCGCTGAACAGCAGCTTCCTGCGCGGGTTGGGGGCTGTGTTCTTGATTTCCCTGGCCGCTCGCTTTTTTCTCGCGCGCTACAATCTGCTGCTCGAAGAACATGGCAGCTTCATGGTTGGCATCGACTATGTGGATCAAAACATCGTCCTGCCATTGCAGTGGGTCGAAATTGCCGGCTGCATCATTTCGGCGGGGCTGCTGCTTGCCAGCCGTTGGCGCTCCGCTTTGATCGCCGTGGTAGGCGCCATCGTTTTACGCAACGTGGTGCCGCCCATCATTGCCGGCGTATATGTCCGCCCCAACGAGATTTCCATCGAGCGGCCCTACATTCAAAAACATATCGAGGCAACCCGATCTGCCTTCGGCATCGATCAGCGCACGAACGAGATCGAATTCACTGCCAAGCCCAACGAACCCGTCGACTTCAAGGAACATCAGCCGCTCTTGGACAACGTGCGCCTTTGGGATTGGCACGCTTTCCACGATGCCATCACGCAACTCCAGCCCTACCGGCCCTACATTTACTCCGATACCGACGTCGATCGCTACACTATCGATGGCAAACTTCGCCAGATGATGTTGTCGCCCCGCGAACTCGATCTAACGCAGCTGGGTGAAGCCGGAACGCGCTGGATCAATCCGCACTTCATCTATACGCACGGATACGGCATGGTGATGGCGGAAGCCAATCAAGTCTCGCCCGAGGGGCTGCCCGTATTGATCGTCAAGGATGCCCCGCCCGTTATCAGCATCCCCGGCTTGAAGCTCACACGCCCCGAGTTGTACTACGGCGAAAACGTGCAAGACCCGGTATTCGTCGACACCGCCCAGGCTGAGTTCGATTATCCGTCCGGCGATCGTAACGTCGAAACCCATTACCAGGGCAAAGGTGGTTTTCCGATTTCGTCGCTATTGATGCGCGCTGCCGCCGCAGTCTCACGCGAAGACGTCAACATTCTGTTGACCGGCTATCTTACCCAGGACAGCCGCATGATGATTCGCCGCAATATCACGGCGCGGCTCAATGCAATGGCCGATTTCTTGAACTGGGATCCGGATCCGTATCTGGTTCTTACCGACGCCGGCCGCCTGGTTTGGATCGTCGACGGCTACATGACTTCCGATGTCCATCCTTATTCAGCCAAAGTTGGTCTGGAAGGGATCGGTGAGTTTAACTACATCCGCAATTCCGTGAAGGCCACCGTGGATGCCTACGATGGCACGGTACATTTCTATGTTTTCGAGCCGGATGACCCGCTGCTGCAAGCGTACCGGAATCTCTTTCCCGATTTGTTCGAACCGTCATCCGCCATGCCGGCCGACTTGCGCCGCCATGTTCGTTATCCGGAATTGATTTTCCACGTGCAGGCCGATATCTACCGGCTGTTCCACATGCGCGATCCCGATACGTTCTATAACAAGTCCGATGCGTGGGACACCGCGAAGTTTACCAACGAACAAGGCGGCACGCCGGGGCCGGTTGCCCCAACTTATGTCGTCGCCACGCTGCCCGGAGAAACAAAGCCCGAATTCCTGTTGATGACGCCATTCACCCCTCGCAACCGCGACAACCTGATCGGCCTGATGATGGCTCGCTGCGACGGAGAACATTTGGGGGAGAAAGTGGTTTTGCTTCTTTCCAAGCAGGAAATCATTCTGGGGCCCATGCAAGTGGAGGCTCGCATCAATCAGGATCAAAACATTTCCAAAGACCTGACGCTCTGGAACCAGCAAGGCTCACAAGTGCTGCGCGGCCAGATGCTGGTGCTGCCCATCAACCACACGTTTTTGTATGTTGAGCCCATATACATCCAGGCATCGCAAGCCAAGATGCCCCAGTTGAAGAAAGTAGCGCTCGCCATGGGAAACAACCTGGTTTATTCGGATACATACGCGCAAGCGCTGGCACAATTGGCGGGTGAAAAATTGCCGCCACCGCCCGAACAGACCGCGACGCCCTCGCAGCCGGCCACGACGACTTCGGCCCAGCCTTCCACTCAACCTGATGCGCGGATTGCTGAAATCCGCCAGCACTTCCAACGCTATCGGGAACTCGTCTCGCAAGGAAAACTCTCGGAAGCCGGCAAGGAACTGGAAGCGATCCAAGGGCTGGTTCAGAAATAGCTACTCTTTGATACCGGCTAGTTTCGCCGTTTCCTGCCACAGCCGCTCGGCCGCGGCGGCGTCCTGCGCGAGCTTCGAAGGCTCCACAGGTTTGCACTTATCAAAGTAAAGCCCGGTCGTTTTGGCCACGTCGTTCGACGACGCCAAATAGACGATCGTCTCCGCGCCCTTCTCGGGAGTAATGGCGAAGTTTTTCATGAACCGGAAAATCACTGCTCCAAAACCAGTAGTCTCATCGCCGATCCGGGTTTTCACGAATCCTGGATGCAGGCTGTTGGCTGTGATTCCCGTCCCCTCCAAACGCCGGACCAAGGCCCGCGTAAAGAGGATATTGCACAACTTAGAGCAACCATATGCACGAATAGAACTGTAATTGTTCTTCATCTGCAGATCGTCGAAATCGATCTTGGCGCGATAATGAGCTGCCGAAGAAGTATTGATCACCCGCGCGGCCCCCGCCGCCAAAAGCGCATCGCGCAAACCGTGCGTCAGCAGAAAGTACGACATGTGATTCGTCGCGAAGGTGAGCTCCAGACCGTCTTCGGTGACCTTACGCTCTCCGAAGGCCGCGCCCGCGTTGTTGATCAACACGTCGATGCGCGGCTCGGCGGCCGTGATTTCCGCAGATAAACGATTCAGGTCGTTAAGGCGCGAAACGTCGCCGTAGTGAACGCTGTGATTTTCCTTGGGTGCAATCTCGCGCAATCGGCCCAAAGTGGCCTCGCCCCGGCTTTTGCTGCGTGCGACCACCACAATTCGAGCGCCCATTGCCGCCAGCTTCTCCGCTGATACTTGCCCGATGCCCGACGTGCCGCCGGTAATCACCACTACTTTTCCTTGCATGGCTGCCCGCCAGTGTACCCTAATTGGGGATGCGCATCGGTACCGTTTTCATAACAGCATTGCTTCTGACTGCTTGCCACAAAGAGACGCCGAAGGCGGTGGTGGTTCCGCAAGTCTTTCGCGTAAAGTTTCAAACATCCCAAGGGGATTTTGTCGTGGAGGCTCATCGCCCCTGGGCGCCGCATGGAGTGGATCGCTTCCATGAACTGGTTGGCATGAAATACTTCGACCAGGGCCGTTTTTTCCGCGTAGTACCGGGATTCATCGCGCAGTTCGGAGTTCATCGAAACTTTGCGGTCCACGAAAAATGGCGCACGATGTTTATCGCCGACGATCCGCCGCAACAGAAGAACCTGCGGGGCATGTTGGCCTATGCGAAGTCCGATCCAGGCACCAGGGCCACCGAGATCTTCATCAACCTGGCCGACAACAAGGCGCTCGACGATCAAGGATTCGTTCCTTTCGCCCAGGTAGTACAAGGCATGGATGTGGTGGATAAGTTCTATGCGGGCTATGGCGAAATGCGTCCGGAAGGCAAATACATTGACCCCACACGCGTAGAAGGC
Source organism: Bryobacterales bacterium (assembly GCA_003132905.1). The sequence continues at coordinate 33,954 of PKZC01000141.1, forward strand.
GAGGCGAATGAGTACTTGGTTCAACGGTTTCCCAGGCTCGATTTCATTGTGCATACCGACTTTTTGCCGTAGGCGAAACAATCTCCCACAGCAACCATCCAACGTTAGACGATTGTGAGTAAACGCAAGAAGCTGTGGCTGAGCGGGATCGCCCTCGTTATGCTGATCCTGGTAATAGGGGCTTTTATCGCGGCATCCATAGTCGCCAAGAACTTTGAACCAACGCTGCGCGCGCAGGCCATCCAGTACCTGCGGGACCGCTTCCATAGCGACGTAGAATTGCAGGCGCTGCACATCAATCGCCCCAAAATGTCGACGCTTCAGATTTTGCTGCGGCACGGGCGCGGCGCTGTCGTAGCCGTGGAAGGAGACGGGCTTGCGATGCGCTTTGGAGGTGATTCCAGCCGGCCGCCGCTGTTCAGCATCAAGAAGGTCTTCTTCACCGTGGATCTCGGTGTGTTGTTTGAGCCCAAGAAATTCGTCACTTTTGTCTCGCTGGAAGGCATGGAGATCAACATTCCACCGAAGGGCGAGCGCCAGAACCTGAGTGACGGCGGAGGTTCGAATTCCAACGTCATCATCCAGAATGTCCAGATGCACGATGCGGTGCTCGTGCTGTTGCCCAAGGACGCCGGCAGGAAACCGCTCCGCTTCAATATCGCGCGGTTGCATCTGCAATCGGTGGGCGTGAACTCCGCCATGCGATACGACGCCGATCTGACGATTCCAAAGCCGCCGGGAATCGTAAAAAGCACGGGCAACTTCGGGCCGTGGAATGCGTCCGAGCCGGGCGACACCCCGCTCCAAGGTAACTATACTTTCGATAACGCCGATCTCGGAATCTTCGCCGCGATCGCCGGCACTCTCTCTTCGAAAGGAACCTTTGACGGCTCGCTCGATTCCCTGAGCGCGCGGGGCACGACGTACGTTCCGAACTTTCAGTTGAAGATAGCGGGCAATCCCCTGCCCCTTTCCACTACATTTGAAGCGCAAGTGGACGGCACTAACGGCAACACCGTGCTCCAACCAGTGCGGGCGACGCTCGGCCATACCAACTTCACCACCACCGGAGCGGTGATTAAGCACGAAGAATACTCGCAACGCGGTATCAGCCTCGAAGTCAACATGCCGAACGGCGATATGCGGGATCTGCTGCGTCTGGCCATGAAGGGGCAGCCGTTCATGGAAGGCTTTATAAACATGAAGTCGAGCATTGATATCCCGCCGCTGACCAGCAAGGTAAAGCAAAAGCTTCGACTGGATGGCACGTTCGATTTGAAAGATGCCAAGTTCCTGAAGTCGACCATTCAGGACCAGATCGATCAATTGAGCCGCCGGGGGCAAGGGCAACCCAAGAACGAAGGCATCGATGAGGTGATTTCGAAGATGCAAGGTTCGTTTCATTTGGAAAACCAGGTAATGACTTTTCGATCGCTCGCGTTTGAAGTGCCGGGTGCCGCGGTCTCCGTTGCGGGAAATTACAACCTGGCGAACGACATGCTCGATTTTCATGGCGCGCTCAAGCTGGACGCAAAACTGTCGCAAACCATGACAGGCTGGAAGCGATGGGTGCTCAAACCGGCCGACCCATTCTTTGCCAAGAACGGAGCTGGGACGTATGTGAAGATCAAAATCGAAGGGGACGCCCACCATCCCAAGTTCGGCCTGGACCGCTGAACAGCTTCACACAAACTCCATCGTCTTGCCGGAAAGCGCGACGCAAATCCAGAGGAGCAGGGACACGGCGCCGATTAGCTTGGGCGGCCGTTCGGACGTAATTCTCCGACGAACTGAGAGTTGAAAGACGACGGCCACCGTCAGCAACAGAAGCTTGAGCCAAAAAATCGGATTATCGTGCCACTTAGCGGCTTGGGCGGTGAACATAATCGGCCCAGTGAGCATCAGTAACCCAAACCCGCTCCAGGTGAACGGCGCGAGCGCCGCTGCAACTTGCTGGATGGGCTGGCGGTGCATCGCAACGCCGAGCAGACCCAGGTCAATTAACAGCAGGGTACCCACGAAGAGGGCCAAGCCGATCAGGTGCAGGCTTTCGACGATGGGAAAGACCGCAGGCGAGCCTCGCATGAATTCGCCAACCGGCGAGCGCTCGATCCATTCGAACATCGCGCAGAAAGGAAAATCGTACGTGAAGCTATGCGGCCTCATGTCAGCCTGCCTTCTCATAACCGACGGCCCGTCCGGCGGCGATCACACAGATCCAACAGACGATGGAAACGACGCCTGCCAGACGAGCACGGGCCGGCGTGAGCGAAGCAGAATCCCACGCATCAACGCCGCGGTAGATGCCGTAATGGAAAAACAGTGCATTCAGTCCTGCGATCGCAAGGAATACAAGCTTCCAGGGAAAGAACAGACTGTGATAGAGCCTCACCGGTTCGGACCACGCGAGCAACGATCCTGTGATGAACATGAAGGCGAAACCGGAAAGCGTCCAGGGCAACACCTGGCCGACAACGCTGGATACGGTGGCTCGGCGCATGCCGAAGCCGAGGAGCCGCAAGTCAACGACAACGATGGTTCCGGCAACCAGCAGAATTCCGACGCAATGAAGAACATTCAGGATCGGATAGACCCAGATGGATTCGCGAATGGCGACGCTTGCGCGTGTCAGATAGATCCATTGGCAAAGACTAAGCATCGAGAGCCTGCTTTAACAATAAAAGGCCGATCAACGCGAGGCCGACGTTGACGCACATCAGAAAACGCGCGCTGCTGAGACGCCGATGGACGGCGCGGCCGATGACAATCGCGATCATAGCCAGCGGCAGCGAGAGCAAAAAGTAAGTGCTGACAGTGCGAGTCCATAGTCCCGTAAACGCGTAGCCAGCCATACCGACCATACTCGCAATCAAAAAATATCCTTGCAAGGTCGCGCGAAACTGGATGGGCGTCCAGCGGCGCAGAACGCCATAGACGACGAGCGGCGGACCGTTCATCCCGTAAGCGCCACCGAGAATTCCGGCAACAAAGCCGAAGAAAGGCGCTAGCCGATCGCTATGAAGCTCTGGCTTGCGACCGGCGAGCGAATAGACGGCAAAAGCGACGATGAAGACGCCGAGAATCGCTTTAATGATCGATTCGGGGACGGTTTTCAGCAATAACAGACCGAGGGGAATACCGAACAGCGTAGCAAGAATCAGCCAACCCGCGCTGCGCAGATGGACGCTGCGCCAATCCTGAATTACAACCACTAAGGCCACAGTGATGGACACCAGAACGGCCAGAGGCGCGGCAACTTGCACCGGCATCACCAACGCAAGAAGAGGCACGGCCACCAGCGCTTCGCCGAATCCGAGCGCAGAACGAATGAAGGTGGCAAAGAATAGTACAGCGAGGACCTGAATAGTTATGGCGCTCAAGTAAAGATGCGCTTGCTCGCATCGATTTTCGCGTAAATGATCGCGCCGAAAACGCACAGCACGGAAGTGACGAAGAATGGAACATCCCAGCCAAAGCCTCGGACCAAGTATGCGAGCAACGCGGGCGAAATAGCCCCGCCGATGTTGCCGCACATGTTCATGACGGAAGCGGTGCAGCCGGCGAAATCGCCGCCGATATCGAGCGGGATGGCCCAGGAAACGCCGACCGTTAATTCCAGGCCGCCGAATGCGAGGCAACTGAAGGCGACGCACAGTTTGGGATCGTGAGTGAGCGTGGCGGGCAGAATTCCCACGGCCGCGATGATAAAGCCGGCGATGCCGACGATGCGGCGAGCATGCGTGACGTTGCCAGTGCGGCGCAGAAAAAGATCGGAAAGCCAGCCACCGGCGAGATCGCCGAGAGTTCCGGCGAGTAACGGCAGACTCGCGTAGAAGCCCATCTGCTTCAAGTTGAAGCCGCGATGGGTATTCAAGTAGGTAGGAAACCAATCGAGGTAAACAGCGAGGGCGTACTGGTAGCAGAAATACATGAGCGCCAGCTGCCACACCGTTCGGCTGGAAAGAATGCGCCGCCAGGGAACGCGAACGCCGATTTGCGGGCGTGGGCCGCCGGTGGTGGATTGGATCAACTCCAACTCGGCCTGGTTGACGCCACGATGCTGCTCCGGCGAATCGCGATAGTAGAAGAACCACGCCGCGGACCAGATAAGACCGAGCACCGCGAAGGTGAGAAACGGCATCCGCCAGCCGTAACGGAGGATCATCCAGACTACGAGCGGCGGAGTGACGGCGGCACCCAATCGCGAGCCCGCATGAGTTATGCCTTGCGCGAAGCCTCGTTCGGCGGGAAGCATCCAGCGGGATAGCGAACGGGTGGCGATCGGGAATGCTCCGGATTCGCCGACGCCGAAAACGAAGCGAATGGCGACCATCGAGGCGGCGTTCCAGGCAAAGGTGGTGAGGGAGGTGAATATACTCCACCAGGTGACGATAATTGCGAGCGCGCGGCGCGGTCCGATTTTGTCGCCGAACCAAGCGCCGGGGAGCTGGAAGAGCGTGAAGCCCCAGCGGAAGCTGGCGAGGATCCAGCCCACGGTGATGAGCGAGAAACCGAATTCTTTCTGGATCAGGGGCATGGCCGACGCGATGATCGTGCGGTCCATGTAAGTGATCATGTAGACCGCGACGGTCATGGCGAGTACGACGTGACGAGCGCGGGTAGGGCGGAGGGAACTCGGTTTACGCAGCGTCGAGGGGACGGCTTCTGGGGCGGTAGGCATCATCGGCGGGGACGATCCGCAGGAGCATCATAACAGACGGGGAGCTGGTGGCTGGTGGCGGGGGATGGTGGCTGGGGACTAGTGGCCAGGGGCTAGGGGCTGGTGGCTAGTGGCTGGTAGAGGGCGGGAGAGAGCGGTGCGGCCATTTGCACCGAGAGTAGCAAGGCGGGGCAACGAGGGTATGCGGGGAGAGCCGTATGTTGTTCGATCTGGGCGAATAACAAGAATGCCTGAGAGGTGACGGCCTGAGTATCGCGAGGTAACCGCAGCATCGACCCAAACTGTTAGGCGGCGTCGATCAGTTCATCCCAGGCCAAGGCGTGGCCTAATGCGCGCTTGAGTTCGGAGTGGCGGCGCGGCGATAACTGACCGATCCGCTTGGTCAAGGCCGAACGGGGAATGGTTCGTATGTTGTCGCAATTGGCCACGCATTTCGCGGAGAGGCCTTCGGCGCGGCCCAGCAGTACTTCGACAGCGATGTGGCGAATGGTGGAGGTAATCTCGACTGCGATGAACTTATTGAGATAGGAATACGCTTGATTCCGGCTCAACAGTAATACCGGGCGGCGACCGGCGGGCTCTAACAGAGACGCCCACCAGATATCGTACTGCTGGACGAGCTCTGGCTCTTTCACGATTTCCATTTCTCGGCTGTGGACCAATCGTCGGCTTCGGCTTCCGAATCTGGCAGCTCAAGGTAAGCCCGGCGGGTGCGCTCCTCCTCTGTCTCTCGAATCGCTTTTCGAATAGCAGATCGCACAAATTCCGCGCGTTGGCGCTTGGCTGCGGGGGCAACGCGGTTCAGAGCGCGATAGGTGGGTTCATCTAACTGAACCAGCAGCGACTTCATATGCTTCTACTATATCAATTTTCTATATAGATGATGACAGGCTTCGGGCAGGAGACGGCAGGCTTGAGCAATTTTGCACAACCAGTAATCCCCCTCTCCTGTATAATCGACACGCTCCTAACATCCCGTATGCGGTACCCAGCGGCAATATCTTTGGCGTTGTTGGCCAGTGTGGCCGGCATCGCGCAGGAGCTTGACCAGCACACCATCAAGTCAAATGTGGAGTACCGGTTGAGCAAAGGGGACCTGCCCAAGCTCACGTTCGGTATCGAGAAGCCGAAGAATGTGGAAGTGACGGCGGGCAGCGAAGAGCTGCTTCAGGATTGTCTGAACGATCCTGTCACGTGGTCGCAGGACCCGTTGGTATTCCGGCTGGCGCATACGCATGCCGCCTCCATCCAAAGCTGCCGCGAAAACAGGTCGCCCTCGATGCACGTCATATTTCGAAGGGTAGCGGATGAACCTCTGCAGGCCTGGGTCCACTTCGACGGACACGGATCTCAAACATCGGAGAGCCGGCTTGCGCATCTGGGTGAGTTTCTGTATCACAAGGTCACGTTTCAGAATAACGATCAAGAGCGTATGTACGAAAATCTCGAGCGTTCGTTTTCAAGCCCGCTGGGGATATCGACGGACCCGGAGATTCCGTTTACCATGCGCGAACGGCTGACGATCTTTAGCGATAAAACCGTTACCGAAGTGCAGCCCTATGCCGCTACGTTGTTTTCTTCGGCGACTTTGCTGTTCCTCAATCCAAATCGCATCTGGGGCCGAGGCACCGATGGATATACGAACCATGTAGTGGCTTCCTTTACCCGTAGGCTGGCGACTTACGGCATTCAAAGCGGGGCCGCGGCGGCGCTGCACGAAGACTTGCGATATAAACCGTCGCTCAGCCACAACGTATGGAAGCGTTCCGGGCACGCTCTGGCGAGCACGTTGATCTTAGCGACGCCGCGTGGCAGCGATATCGCGTTCGCCAACATCGTGGCCGCGGTGGGCAGCGCGGCAATCATCGACACAACACGTCCCGGGCAGGAATATGCAGGACGAGCAAGCTTCGATCACGCGGGGATGTTGAGCCTGGCGGGGGCGAATCTTCTGGGCTTCGCGGAAGGCAATCTGTGGAACGAATTCAAGCCCGATATCAGGCATTTTGTCCGAAGCAAATTGCTGCATCGGCAGTAAGCCCCGGCGCGGGATCAGACCGCGATGGAATCGTCCAGATTTAGGA
>PKZC01000155.1 GCA_003132905.1 Bryobacterales bacterium
CTAACGCAATTTGCGCTGCATTCAGCGCCAAGCATTTCTGGACTGGGACACCGCACTTTTAGATATTTAAGCCGAGACAGAAGCCTGGCGAGCGAGCAGACGATTACGATACGTGCGCAGCGAACCTTGGTGCTCTGCTGCCAGCTCGCCGACCATCACATCAAGTTCGGTCAATGCTTTCGGTATGGTCATCCAGGGAGTTTCGCTCTCCCAATCGCCTCGAATGCGCCGGGCAATGTCGGCATCGATTGCAGCACGGTCTGTCTCGCTAAGTAGGTCGGGTCGCTCGAAATAAATGAGCCTCCGCGCCAGCCGTCTGAACCGCCGGTCCGAAAATTGACTGGCTATTCCTGGCCGCTCCTCCCACGGGGAGAGATGAAAACGCCGGCTCAGTTCGATGTCTTCCGAGGAGGGCCAACCCTTACCGTAGATCTGCAGCTCGACATGTTCGGACGGCTCGAAAATCCGCTCGGCGGCTACTGCCGCCGCAGTCAATCGCGCAGTGAAGTCCGAATCGGACTGAATGCTCATGGCGGCCCGGACCAGATCCGACTCCTCCCGATGACCAAGGTGCTCCAGATCGAGCTCCCACAAAGGACATAGCAGCGGTGACGCGTTTGCCTTCACTCTCCTGACCGGAGACGAATACCCTTTTACGCGCTCGGCAAGATCGTCGGCGGCGAGGCGGCGCAGATCCTCGATGTCCGCTATCAGATCGAGGCAATAGTGAACGTTCGCATCGCTAGGACTGATGCCGATGCGCGTCAGCGGACGGACGCACCGCGTTCCCCCGAAGTTGTCGAAATAGCCGAATGCAGGCTCCTCCCGCACGAATTCGACCACCGCGGCCTTTGACGCGAATCTGAGGAAGTTGGACCAAAGCTCCGGCGCATCCTGTCGCACCTTCCGGCACAGCCGCAACGTCACATCGACGTCGGCCATCGCATTATGCGCCCGTCGCGCGGCGAAGCCGTTTGCTGCTGCCAGTTCGGCCAGCCGAAATATCGGCTTTCCGTCGTCATCTGTTGGTACGGAAAGTACGCCAGGTCGAAGCACCGCCACCGCGCGCATCAGATTTAAGACGTCGGCACGAGCGTTGTTGTTCGTATTTGTCAGAAAGGTCGGATGGAGGCACTGGTAGAACGCCTGCCGGAGAAACTCCTCGTCGAACCTGATCGAGTTGAAACCGAGAAACACCGCCGGCGACCACGCGGTCAGCGCCTTGTGGATCTCGCAGACCATCTCGTAGTGGGAGGGGCGAGAACCGTCGGTGATCTCCTCGATGGAAACACCAGTCAGGTGGAGCGCGTTCGGCGAAGGCACCACGTTGGAAAGCAATCTCGACCGTAGTTCGATCCGTTCGAGCTCATAGAGATTCTCGTCCGCTAGAACGGCGCCGAAATGGAGAATCTGATCGAACCGCTTGTTGAGGCCGGTTGTTTCGACGTCATAGATAACGAAACTCAACGGGACACCTGCGGAATCTAATCGGCTTCGCTCTGAAGACGAAGTTGTAGAGCCATTAGGCTCACACGGAATTTCTTGGCCAATCCAGCCAGCAGATTCTCGTCCTCGAAATCGAAATTCTTTCCCTCTATGAACGCGGAAAGCAGCTCTCGCGGCATTAGCAATTCGGCCGCGAACGCGTTCGCTTCAATCTCATTCGAATCTGTACCGGTCGCCGAAACCAGATCTCGCCGGAGCGAACCTTTATCAACGTGCACAGCCATCGCCAGCTGCTCACTATGAAGATGTATGTGGGCCAATTCATGCGCCAAGGTGAAACGCTGTCGGTTCGGGTGATGAAGGGAGTTGATGCCAATCATCGATTTCCCATCCTTGACGAATGCCATTCCTGACAGCTCGTCGTCAAAGGGGGCATATTCGACCTTCACCCCGAGCGATCTTGCGATCCGCTCGATCGGCACAGGCGGCGCACGGACGCCGAACTCGTTGAGAAGCTTGCGGGCTTTCGCCCTCGCGTGCGCGACGTCATGCATGTCTAGTGTTTGCCTGCTCTTCGAACGAAATATTCGAGTTGTGCCTTCTGCCGCTCGGTGACTGCGCTGCCGCCCGCGAAATTCACTGGCTCTGGAGAGTTCTCGAACGTCTTCGGAAGAAGGTCCAAGATCGAGTTCAACTGCAGCGCTGCGACGAGCTTATAGACGTGATGCAGCAATACCTTCTGCCGACCGGTCTCCAAGTTCGCTAAAGAGGCCCGAGTAAGCCCTATCAGCTTCGCGACTTCGGCTTGGGTGAGTTTCAGCTGCTTCCGCTGCTTGGCGGCACGCGAACCCAACAGCCTGTAAATCTCCATGTCGGTCATCGCCGGCAGAAGAATCGCAATCGCTGAATCTGTCAATACAGCAAACAATCTTGTGCTTAACACAATCATTACGAAAATTTAATGTAACCGAATGTCGACTCCTGGGTCCGGAACGGGCAGCCTGATGACACTCGCGAATCCTCGCGGGCGCCGGTGCTAAGCCTGGGCAGAAAAAGGTCGACGAAACAATGAATTACTACGATCCGCTGCTCCAAGCCCGTCAGTCCCAGGTGGAGATCCTCGAAACCGTTTCTGGATCCAGGAGGCCAACGCCAAGCATCGGTATCAGGGCGTCGGGCATCTTCTGGTCGAATTGCGATCAGGAACTTGGGGTATGAGCCGATTGCACGTTGATCACGCCGACATCGCCCGCTTCGCTGCTGAGCGGGTGAATCTGCCCAAGGACAAGGCCGACGAATACCGGGGGCAAGTCCGCCGGCTGCGGGACCGGCTGGAGACTTATATCTCCGAGCATCCCGACTTCACCCTTAAGAAGATGATGCTCTCCGGAAGCCTCGCGAAGGGCACCGCGCTGCGCTCGCTGAATGACATCGACGTTGCCTGCTACATTAGCGGCGCCGATGCGCCGAAAGATGTGAAGGCGCTTCTCGAATATCTTGCCGAACGGCTGCGCAAGGCCTTCCCTAATTTCAGCCCCGATCAGGTTAAGCCGCAGACCTATAGCGTCACGGTCTCATTCAAGGGTTCCGGGCTGGATGTGGACGTGGTTCCTATCCTCTACGAAGGCGACAAGGATTGGTACGGCAATGTCGTGAGCCAAGAAGACGGCTCTCTCTTGAAGACCAACATCCCGTTCCATCTCGAGTTTATCCGCAAGCGCAAGACGGCGCAGGAGACGCACTTTACCCAGGTGGCGCGGGTCGTGAAATTCTGGACGCGCAAAGTGAAGAACGAGCAGGAGGGCTTCCGGTTCAAGTCGTTCATGGTCGAGCTCGTTCTCGCGCACATCGCCGACGCCGGCGCTGACCTCTCCGATTATCCAGAGGCCTTGCAGCATTTCTTCACCTACATAGCCAAAAGCAATTTTCGCGAGCGCATCGTATTCAGCGATTATTACAAGCCCTCGACCGTGGGCTCGATCACGGAGTTGGTCCAGATCATCGATCCGGTCAACGCTGCCAACAACGTGAGCCGGCTCTACACCGAGAAGCAGGCGAACGCGATTGTCGATGCCGCGCTTGATGCGGGCGATGCCATTGATGCAGCGCTGGCTGCGCCAACCAAGGGCGAGACGGTGCGATATTGGCAGCGGGTTTTTGGTTCCTCATTTCAGGTGTGATAACGAGCATGAGCAGCAGCTACACTATTTCCGAAGCGACAACGTTCACCGTCACGCACGCGAGGCACATGGCCGCGAAAGTCGCGACGGACCTCAAGCGCATGCAGCGGCTTTACGGCTCGCCCAGCGATCTTGAAATCGCCAGCTACGAGACCGAGGTCGTCGAGTTGCTGAAGGCAGGCTACCTTGGCAAGGTCACCTACGGCTTTTGGCGCGACGGCTCGTGGATCGAGCCGACCTTGCGCTATACCGCCCAGGACCTCGCGGGCATCGCCGCGAACAACGACGATCCCGGTCGCGTGCGGGGCGGCGCTGACATCAGCAACTCGACGTTCCATTCCTATCTCACCTACAGCGCCAAATGGGACCAACTGACGGCCGATGATCGGACGTCATTCAAGCGGACCTTGCCGTATTTCCGCAGCGGCGCATCTGAGCCTGGCGTAAACGGCTACTTCAGCCCTGACCTGGTCTATTCGGCGGGCGGTCAGGCTCTCAACCGTGACAGCGTACGGAGCTGGTGATGAGCGCTACGACCAAACTCGACGATCTCTTCGAGCGGCGCATCGTCCTTCCGGACTTCGCCGCCCGCGACCGCCTTGCGGCGCTCGTCGGTCTCGATGACCAGAAAGCGCGGCTCACCAAGATTTTGGCGCTGCTGGTCAACCCCGCGGGCCTTGAGACGTGGGCTCACAAGCATCACCCGAAAATGAATGGCTTGCTAAAAACGATCCTACGGCGCCCGCCACTGGTCGTGCTCGCGGGCGATGTTGGCTCGGGAAAGACGGAACTTGCAGAAACCATTGGCGACGCGGTGGCACGTCAAGAAGGGATCGATATCACGCTCTTCCCCTTGAGCCTCTCCACGCGCGGACAAGGCCGCGTTGGCGAGATGACTCAGCTCCTCTCGGCTGCATTCGACCATACACTCGCCGAGGCCACGAAGCTGAAAGCGGCTTCCGGCAAATCACGCGGCGGCATCATTCTACTGGTCGACGAAGCCGACGCGCTCGCGCAATCACGCGAAAACGTGCAGATGCACCACGAGGACCGAGCAGGGGTCAATGCCTTTATCCGCGGGATCAACCGCATCGGCAACAGCGCGTTGCCTGCGGCCGTGATCATGTGCACCAACCGCCTTGGGGCGCTTGATCCGGCTGTACGCCGCCGCGCCGCCGACATTCTGGTCTTCCAAAGACCGGACGATGCACAGCGGCGTGCTTTGCTCAGCGGCCCGCTTACCGAACTCGGATTCTCGCCCGCGCAGATCGAACAGATCGTCACCGCGACCGGCCCCCGAAGCCAGCCCGGATACGGCTTCACCTTCTCCGACCTCGCGCAGCGGCTACTGCCGGGTATTGTGCTCGACGCTTATCCGGCGAAGGCGGTTATGCCCGCGCGCGCGATCGAGATCGCGAAGAGCCTCGTGCCCACGCCGCCCTTTGAGGAAAAATCCGTATGAGCTCGTGGTCGCTATCCCAACTGCTTTCGGGGCTGCACGACGACATCCAGCAGAAACTGGAAATTTCGCGCAAGTCCTTCGGCCATCCCGGCACCAAGGGTGACGCGAGCGAGTCCGTCTGGCTCGAAATGCTGCAAGCCTACCTCCCGCAGCGTTACCAAGCAGCGACGGCCCACGTCGTCGATAGCCATGGCAATTTCAGTGACCAGATCGACGTCGTTGTGTTCGACCGCCAATACTCGCCGTTTATTTTCAGGTACCAGGGCCAGACCATTGTCCCCGCCGAAAGCGTGTACGCCGCGCTCGAAGCTAAGCAGTCGATCAACGCCGCGCAGGTGCAGTACGCGCAGGACAAGGTCGCCACAGTTCGCCGCCTTCACCGCACGAGCTTGCCGATCCCACATGCGGGCGGCGTCTATCCGGCAAAGGCCTTGATCCCCATCCTCGGCGGCGTGCTGACCTTCGAGAGTGACTGGAATCCTCCGCTTGGCCCGCCCTTGGAGAAGTCGTTGAATAATGGCAATGCGGACGGGCGGCTCGACATCGGCTGCATCGCGGCCCATGGGCATTTCACATACGACGGGGCTGCCAAGCGTTACGTCTTCACGTCCGAGGGACGGCCGGCGACCGCGTTCCTGTTCAACTTGATTTCGACGCTACAGTTTAGCGGCACCGTTCCAATGATCGACATCCAGGCCTATGCGCGGTGGTTGGCTCAGTAAGTCGATCCCAGGGCTCTCCCTCATGGTGATTGCCTTCAAGAGCGTCGCGTGGCGCATCAAAGCTGGCAGATGAGCTGTGTCACATCCCCTGAAGAAGAAAAACAATCACTCCGTTCCTCGAAGCTAGCTGCCGCGGTTTTGCTATGGAATGCCGACCTGCGGCGCCTGGTCCATACCCACGACAGCTGCTAGCTATGTGCTAGCTAGGCATCGGGGACACCGGGCGCATAGATGGCTAAACTATTGAAATAATTGGAGCGGGCGAAGGGA
>PKZC01000145.1 GCA_003132905.1 Bryobacterales bacterium
TCTGCACCGAGGCGAAGGTGACGCAGGGCGGCGCACCAAGCACGACGGCTGCTGGCAGCTTCTTGAAGCCGCGGTCGCGTAGTTTTTCCCAGTGGTTGTATATGCCCGGACGCAGCTCGAGCGACGGATTCATGCCGAGACGCCGCCGCGACTTCACTTGGCCGCGGTAGTTGCCCATGTTCTGAATGCCTGTATCCGGATCCTTGGTGATATATTGTGAGAGCGTCGTGTAAGGCGAGATGTCCCAGCCGGGCGTCGAGATCGGAAGCGGAATGCCATCTAGGCCCTGCCCGGGCTTATCCAGCGCCTTACCAGTGATGACGATTTCGTGGCAGGGCGCGTCTTTGACGACGTTCGGCGGGATCGGACTCTGCGCAGCGCGCACCCAACGCGCGTCGATCTCATCGAATTGGCAGCCAATCCCGATGCGGTAGATTTCGCGATTGGCAGCCAGTCCCCCGACCAACACCGGTATGTCGTATTTGCGGCCTTTGCTATCGATGACGTTCGTGAACAGGAAGGCCTTGCGATCCTTCTCCTCGATGCCGCCGCGAAACTGCCACCGCACCAGCGGGTGCATTTCGGTATCTTTGTTGATCGGCCGATCCACCTTGATCAGCAATCCCGCCTCGTCCAGTGAGTGGATGTGATCGTGAAGGTCCGGATAGGGCCGGCCCAGAGCATGCGGCGGTGTCCGTTTCGGCTTGGTTCTGGTGTCCATGGTTCACGTCATTTCTAGTCTTTGTTACTGCGCCTGAAGGAACGGTCGCCAATCTGTGGCCGGAAGGACAAGTCAGGATTGTGCAAGTAGCACGAATGGCGCCGCTCGCGCGGTTAGTGCTTGGCAATCCCGGCTGCTTCGGCGAGCTCTGCGTTTGTCTTGAGTTCTTCCCGTATGAACGCATTGAACCGTTCGATGGTCATCGGCTCCGGTTGCACGCCGATATTTTCCAACTTCTGCTGAACTGTCGGATTTTCCAGGGCCCGCGTTATCTCGGCGTTGAGTCTGTCAACGATGGCCCGCGGCGTCTTTGCCGGCGCAAACACGCCGATCCAGAAGTTGTAGTTGGAATTGGGGTAGCCAGCCTCCAGCGTGGTCGGCACGTCAGGGAGCGCCTTCACGCGCATTTTGCTGCTGACCGCTAGCGCCAGCAGATTGCCATTGCGGATGAAGGGCAGCGCGGCGAGGAGCGGCGAGTAATAGATGTCGATCCGGCCGGCGATCGCCTCGGTCAGCGCCTGCGGTGCGCCCTTGAACGGAATGACCGTCGCCTTGAACCCGGCGGCCTGCCGGAACCGCTCCATGGTGAGATAGATGGGGCCGCCGACCCCGGTCGAACCGAAGGTGACCGATGTCGTCTTCGCCATCGCGACCAGCTCCTGAACCGTACTAATATGTTTGGAAGGAGCAATGACAAGCACATTGGGCATGTTGCCGAGCGTCGATATCCCGACAAAATCCTTGATCGGGTCGTAACCCAAATTAGGAAAGGTCGCCGGCGCAATCGTGTAGCCTGACGAGGCCGCCAGCAGGGTGTATCCGTCCGGGGACGCCTGGCTCGCGATGCGCGCGCCAATTGTGCCGCTTGCGCCCGGCTTGTTTTCGATAATGATGGTCTGGCCGAGCTGTTCATTCACCTGCTCGAACACGATACGCGGAACGATGTCAGCCGCGCTGCCGGGGCTGTAAGGGACAACGACGCGAATGGGGTTGCTCGGCCAGTCTGCGGCACAGGCCGTACCGCCCGCGCTCAATGACACGACAACAGCCACGGCTAACTTCCATTTCAACGCGTGATCGCCTAGAGGCATCCGCCTTGTACCAAACCCATCCGCCGCACGCCAATCACCCGCATTGCGCTGCAACCGGGTTTCCGCGCCAGTCTTGTGTTTAGCGGCCGTCCAGCAAGCGTAGTCACGCTGGTGAAGTCGCGTAAAAATGGTGTTGCTCACGGCGTTTCCTCATTTTTTACTTCGCACTGAACTTTTGACGCTCAGCCGGGACGCATTCCCGTAATTTCTCAAATCCTCCGTTCGATTAGCCGATTTATCCGGCACCACGATAATTACAGTGCCGATCAGAGCCCCACCGAATTTCTCGTCGTCTCCACTCCTTTGAAGCCTCGCTAATCGACAAGATCGGACTTGTTGACCGCATCCCGACCCGCAACGCGGCCCGCCAGCCGGGCGCGGCGGCTCCCCTTTCCACCCGTCCAGCGCCGGACCTTTCCGACATCGATATCGAACAGGTCGAGCACTCGGCCCAGCGAGTGATCGATCATGTCGGCAAGCGACTTCGGCTGCGCATAGAAGGCAGGAACAGGTGGATAGACGATCGCACCCGCTTCCGTAACAGAGGCCATGGTGCGGATGTGACCGATGTGCAGCGGCGTCTCCCGCAACAACAAGACGACCCGCCGGCGTTCCTTCAAGGCCACGTCCGCCGAACGCGCGATGAGGTTTCCGGTCGTGCCAGTTGCGATTTCGGACATTGTCTTGATCGAGCACGGGGCGACAATCATGCCCATCGTCTTGAATGACCCGCTCGAGCACGCAGCCCCGATATCATTGTACGAGTGAACGACGCTCGCCAATTGCTCGACCTGGGCGACCTTCAGATCAGTCTCGTATGACAGCGTCATTTGGGCTGCGCGCGACATGATGAGGTGGGTTTCCACACCGCACCCCTTCAGCAGTTCAAGCAACCGCACCCCGTAGATGGCGCCCGACGCGCCGCTGATGCCAATAATAAGCCGGGGTCTTTGCTTGTCAGTTGACACGGTCATGCCATCTCTCCGAATGCGTTCATGCCTAGACCAGCGGCCTGCCTATAGATTACTGCGCTGAAATTCCGGCGGCCTTGGCAAGCTCGGTATTGATGACAAGCTCTTGCTTGACGAACTCGGCAAACTGCTTGTCATCCATCGACATCGGCTGAACGCCGAGTTTGGCGAGTTTTTCTCGGACTTCCGGCATCTGCAAAGCCTTGCCGATTTCCTTGCTCAGCTTGTCGACGATCGCAGGTGGCGTCTTGGCCGGCGCGAAGATGCCTAGCCAAAACCGATACGCGGAATTCGGGTAACCGGCTTCTTCGGACGTGGGAACATTAGGAAGCGCCGGCGAACGCATTGGACTGCTGACCACCAAGGGGATCAGTTTGCCGTCGCGGATCAACGACAGCGCTGGCAGGACCGGCGAGTAATATGCATCGATACGGCCAGTCATGGCCTCGACAAGCGCTTCTGGAGCCCCTTTGAAAGAGATCGCCTGCGCTTTGAATCCGGCGCTTATACGCAAACGCTCCATCGCAAGCTGAATCGGGCTGCCGACCCCGATCGAGCCGAACGTGACTGGCCGCTGTTTCCCCAAGGCGACGAATTCTTGAATCGTGTTAATATTTTTCGAGGGCGAAACGACGAGGACATTGGGCAGATTTCCGAGCGCCGCGACCGGAGCAAAGTCCTTGATCGGATCGTAGGGCATATTCGCCACGGTCGAGGGCGCGATCACGAAGGCTGATGAATGGGCCAGAAGAGTGTAGCCATCCGGGTCTGCCACGGCCACCATACGGCCACCGATCGTGCCGCTCGCGCCCGGTCGGTTTTCGACAATGATCGGCTGTCCCAGTTGCTTCGACAATTGTTCGAAAACAATCCTTGGTACAATATCGAGCGCGCTTCCGGCGCTGAGCGGCACGATGACCCGAATCGGCCGCGTCGGCCAATTTTCGGCATGCACCAAACTGGCCATCATTAGTGCCGCAGTAGCGGTCGCGACAACCAAACCCATTTTCTTGCGCATTTTATCCTCCACAACTCAGATTTTTATTGGCTTGAGCTTCAACCTACTCTGCGACGGCCCTTAAGCACCGGATCAGCGGTGAATTCCGACGCCAATCGGTAAGAACTAGCTAACTGCGACGATCCTCCCTGGCTAACGGCGTGTTCATGCCGGCAGCTTCATCCGCGCCGCCCAGTCCTCGCGAAGCTTGTCGCGCAAGACTTTGCCTCGGTCATTCTTCGGCAAATCCGGCACGAAGAATATCTGTTTGGGCGTCTTTGCCGGCGTGAGATATTGCTGGCAGTGTTGGCGCACGCTGGCCTCGGTCAGACCAGGCTCCTTGGCGACGACATAGCAGACGACTTCCTCGCCGTAGATTTTGTCAGGCACGCCGATCGCGGCGCCGTCGAGAATGCCGGAATGCTTGAGCAGGACCGCGTCGATCTCCAGGGGGGCGATGTTCATGCCGCCACGAATGATCAGGTCCTTGGTCCGGCCGGTAATGCGGACGAAGTCTTCATCGTCCATGATGGCGAGATCGCCCGTTTTGATGCGATTGGGCCGGATCGCCTCGATCGTGCCGTCGTCACGCAAACAGCCGACCGCGGTCTGCGGACCGCAGGCGGTGACCTCCCCTTCGACGCCGACCGGGCAAGCATTGCCCTCGCTGTCGACGATNNCGGTGAGCGGCGCCGTGCTGCAGGTCATCAGGCGCAGTGTCGGGATATCCTTGGCGGAATAGCCCAGCGGCTTGTTGAGCAGCATGTTGAGCACCGTCGGCACCCCGGCGGAGAAGGTGATGCCATAGCTCTTGATCCACTCGAAGAAGCGGCTATGCGAGAAGCGCTTGGCGATGTGCAACGTCAGACCCTTCTCCAGGAAGGGCATCAGGCTGAGTACTTGCGCCGAGTTCCAGCCGAACGAACGATATTCTAGCGTGCGATCGTTCTCGGTCAGACCCAAAAACTCCAGCGTCGACAACCCGCTGAGCCAATAGGCGGCGTGATCGTAGACCACGATCTTGGGCCGAGCCGTGGTCCCGGAGGTGCAGAACATGCACGAGATGTCTTCCGGATTGTTCCGCTCGGGCAATGCATCGCCGCTCGTTCCCACAG
>PKZC01000169.1 GCA_003132905.1 Bryobacterales bacterium
GGCGGCCCAGACGGACGATGACGAAGGCATAAAGCAGGTCGAATCCGATGGTTGGGGCAACGAACAGATCGATAGCAGCGATGTCCGGCGCGTGGTTCCGCAGGAAGGTGCGCCATCCATGACTTGCTGGTCCCCGTCGGTTGACCATGTATTTGGCCACCGTCGACTGCGCGACCTCAAAGCCGAGCTTAAGCAGCTCGCCGTGGATACGTGGCGCGCCCCAAAGCGGGTTCTCCATGCTCATCTGCCGAATTAGCCCGCGTACCTCCGTCTCGATTTGCGGGCGTCCTCCCGCGAGCCTGATTTCCAGCGCCAGCAGCGACGAAAGCCAGTCCGATGGCAACGCACGAGCGTCTCGGGCCGGATGATCGTGAGAACCTGCAGGATCGACGGAAACCATCGATATAGCTGGATCAAGGACCAACGGTCGTTGTTCGTCAGCCGAACGCGGCCCTGTACCTTGCGCCGCAAAACGATCAACTGATGCGGAGTGCCGCATTCTCTGCCTCAAGCCGGTTCTTCAACTTGAATGGCGCAGCCAAGACGGCCAGGACGAAACACAAAAGTGCAATCATGTTGCGCTGACGTTAGGCAATTCTTTCGGCCAATCAATGCGGGTGAGGTTTTCGGTACACACAGGTGGCAAAATACAAAGCCTGTCGCATTTTTTCAATGAAGCAATCCAACTACATTCGGAATGCGTGCCGAGTGTAGACTTTTCGCATTGACAAAATTGCACTCATTATGCTCATTTGATGAGCGTGATCGACGTTGAAATGTTTTAACATTTCTTTTTGCAACGTAATTTGACTAAAGCATTGAGCGATTAGCGTCGCCTGCGAGACAAATCCATAGGAGCCGAAGGTGAAAATCCTAGGAATCGAAAAGGCGGTCTTCAGCGATGATTTTTTGTTCATTGAAGTTCAATTACGAACGGACCAGCCACAGCCACTCACGCTAGAGTTTGCTACTGATACCTTACAAGACGGCCTTCTTAGGGTGTGGCAGGCGCTTCAGTCTGCTGGAACAGATGTGCTGGTCAAGACTAACGACTCTCAAACGCGTGTAAAAGTCGTTGATGCTCGCGCAAATCCATCCGATAGCGTCGGTGTGCAACTAGGCCTAACGACTGAACAAGGGCTCGATCTGCATTTTTCGATGGGTGTCGACTTGAGTTCAAAGCTGCGAAGAAAAATGAAGATAGCTGAGGAAGAATCTGGTTCGGGACGAACTAATGAGCGTCAATAGATTTGTCAAAATATATTCTTTATCGTTATCCAAGTCGGAGCAGCGAAGTGTCGGTAAGGGAGTGGTTAGGGCAGCCGTTGAGCCTGGCAAAGATTGATATCCTGGGTGCCAGCGCTGTTGCGAAAGCGAAAGTCCACAGCCGGACGCGTGAACGCGAGCGTCTGGACAGCGCGGCGGAGGCGAAGAACCTGGCATGCGCGCAGGAGTTCCTTACGGCAGGAAATTAGGAGATCCCGCGATTGACCAATCGCGGCGAAGCCGATTTAGCCCGTATCGGGAAGGCGAGGAGCCGCAGCCGATGAGATCCTCGCCTACAATATCCTGCGCGATCAACTTAATTGGCCGTCCAATCTCAGAGCAAGGCTCGCGTTAGCCAAAGAATAAGGGGCCCCCGGTCGCCGGAGCCTCTCGTCCCGGCCTGAGAAATGCCGGCCTTCATATCTTACGGGTCACTCCGTCAAAACGCGCCGGGGAAGGCGCCACCATCGATTAACAGGTTCTGTCCGGTGATGTAGCCTGCCTGCGCCGAGCAGAGAAAGGCGCAGGCAGCGCCGAATTCAGGGGGGTCGCCGAAGCGTCGCGCTGGAATAGTAGCGATGCGTTCGGCGGCGACCTGCTCAGCGGTTGTTCCCCGCTTCTCCGCCAGCCTGGCTAGCATGGTGCGCGCGCGGTCGGTATGGAAAGCGCCCGACGACAGGTCGAGCCCGGCAAGCGGCATCCTCACCGAGCCGGAGGTGATGTTGACGATGCGGCCGAACTTGCGCTCGGTCATCGGACCGATCACTTTTTGGAGCAGTTCGACCGCGACAATCATGTTGGCGGTCACGCCATCGAGCATCTGCTGACGAGTGAGCTCGCGGAAATCGCGTACCGGTGGTCCGGCATTGTTGTTGATCAGGATGTCGGGCTCCGGGCAGGCGGAGAGCAGCGCCTGCTGACCGTCGAGCGATCCAACGTCGGCGGCAACGGGGATAACCTTGGCGCCGGTCGTCTTGGCGATCTCCGCCGCGGTTGCTTCGAGCCTCGCTGCGTCGCGGCCATTGATCACCACCTCGCAGCCGGCTTCCGCGAGCGCGCCAGCGCAAGCCTTGCCGAGCCCGCGGCTCGAGGCGCAAACGATGGCCTTGCGGCCGGCAATTCCGAGATCCATGGGGTTTCCTCAGCGTTAGACGTTTCACCGCAAGTGTTTAGGGCTGTGCGCGCGAGCGTCAAGCCTTATCGGGTAACTGATGTCCTTTCCGAAAATTGCATCCATCTGCGGATTGGCGTGCTGAGTGGGAATCGGCGCTCTCGGACCGCTTGACTTCTCCGAGCAGCCGACTTCTATTTTATCATCGTTTCCCCCGCTCCCACCATCGTCGAATATTGATCTATTGACCGTGCGATTCGACGGGCTAGCGGCCTTGAGATTGATTAGGTAGCCTCGCTTGACGCGCTCGTTTTCGGCACTGTGTTGGGACATGTCTCAGACCTCATGCCGTAAGTGACAACTCAAATCGGGGTTGCCGGTATCCTCTATGCGCGGTTGCGCCTGCCTCATCTGTACATCGAGCGCGCCTGCGGCCTCAGACAACCGTGCTACCCAGACCCGCCAGTACATGAGACGGTTGCAGGCGGGGCATATACCGACGAGGGCGCCCGCGGCGGCCGAACTCGCCACGAAATCAGCCATCCGACCCGCGGGTTCCTGCGGCCTGCGACACTTTAGGCAGAACATCTGACCCGGCTGGCTTGGCTGGCGCCTAGCGTCGCGCCGCTGCGTCAGGAACTCAGCGAGATTGCCGCCGACGATAAGATAAGGACGCTTGTCCTTGATCACTGGCAGCCCCGCCTTGACTCAATGGCGGACCGTATTCCGATGCACCCCGAGATCGTGAGCTGCTTCCTCAAATGTGTAGCTGCGCAATGATTTGATTCGCCGGCGGTCTGGCCGGCGATTGCGCCGTTTCATGCGCCTATGGCCAGCCAGCAAGACACTTGCAGTGGCGCAGGAGCTCTATGGCGGTCAGGGCAAGAAGATCATCACCTATCCTCGCGCCGAGGTGCGCTACCTGCCGCAGAACTTGATAACAGACGTGCCGAGGATCGTGGCCGGACTGCGGGCGGGCTAGTCGTTCAGCGCAATCCCCGTGCCCGAACCGCCGGTCATCCGCAGGGGTGCGAGCGGCACCGCACCATTTAGGACGCGATTGGACAACAACGGACAAACGTC
>PKZC01000235.1 GCA_003132905.1 Bryobacterales bacterium
CGCCCAGCTCCACGCCTTCATAAAGCCGCTGCGCCAGCATCATGCTGCGCTTCACGCTGAACCGTAGCTTGCGCGAAGCCTCCTGCTGCAACGTGGATGTAATAAACGGAGGAACCGGGTTGCGCTTCTTCTCTTTGGTCGTTACCGAATGGACCAGATACTTGGATCCATCCAACTGATCCAGCAGGCTCTTGGTCGTTGTTTCGTCCGGAAGCTCGACCGCCTCGTCATTCTTCTTGGTGAAGCGCGCCGTCAGCACCGGCGGTTTCTTGGCGTTCAGCTGTACGTCGATGGTCCAGTATTCGCGCTTGATGAACGCGCGGATTTCGCGCTCGCGATCCACAATCAGCCGCAGCGCTACCGTTTGGACGCGTCCCGCCGAAAGCCCGCGACGCACCTTGTCCCACAGCAGCGNNGCGAAATCTTGTAGCCTACCAGCCGGTCTAGAACACGGCGCGCCTGTTGAGCGTCCACCAGGTGCAGGTTCACCGATCCGGGCTTTTCGAACGCCTTCTTAATGGCGCTCGCGGTGATCTCGTTGAACATCACCCGATAGAACTTCGGGCCTTTCTTCGAGCCGTTCAGCTCCTCTTGCAGGTGATAGCAGATGGCCTCGCCCTCGCGATCCGGGTCAGCCGCCAGATAAACGGAGTCGACGCCCTTGGCCGCCGCCTTCAG
Organism: Bryobacterales bacterium; assembly: GCA_003132905.1. The sequence continues at coordinate 679 of PKZC01000235.1, forward strand.
TTCCGCAATGAGCTTCTTTTTGCCTTCGATGACTTCGTAGTGGGGTTGGAAGTTATTCTCGACGTCCACTGACAGATTTTTCTTAGGCAGGTCCTTGACGTGGCCAAGCGAAGCCTTCACGACAAATTGCTTACCGAGATATTTGCCGATCGTCTTCGCCTTCGTCGGCGATTCGACGATGACGAGAGATTTTGCCATGGTCTTCCTGAATCGTAAGAATGCTTACAGTCTAAGTACCAGTTCAGTTACTATGTTGAGTTCTACCACACTTTAACAAAGTTCCTACCGGGGAGTTGCCGTGCAAGGCCTAAAAGCTCAAGTTCAAACAGCGCGGCAATTACCTCTGATGATGTGAGAGTGTCGGAAGATTCAAGCAGTTGGTCGAGCTGAATCGCAATGTCCGGCTTCAACTTATTGAGAAGCAGGCGGCTGGCCATGCCCAGCTCAGGCGGCAGGACCGGCTGTTCTTCGTTTAGTTCCAACGACATAACGCCCAGTCGGACTTGCGCCTTGCCAATCAGGGCGCGCCGGGTGTCGGTGGGCAGCTCCACCAGCACATCGTTCCACTCCTGCACCAGCTTGGCCCCCTGCTTGATCAGCAGATTGGGCCCCCAACTCATTTTGGACGTGATATTTCCTGGGACGGCAAAGACCTCGCGCTGCTGATCCAAGGCCATTCTTGCCGTAATGGCAGAACCTGAATACTGCGCCCCCTCCACCACCAGAACCCCGACGCCCACACCACTGATGATGCGATTGCGTATCGGAAAGTTCTGAGGATATGCGGGCGAGCCCATTGGAAACTCGGAAATGATCAGCCCCTTCTCTGCGATCTCGAGGGCGAGCTTGCGGTTCTCGGCTGGATAAATAAGGTCGACGCCGCAGCCGAACACCGCTACCGTGTCGCCGCCCACATCCAGCGCCGCGCGATGGGCCGCCGTATCGATGCCGCGCGCCATGCCGCTTACGATCGCGAGCCCCGCTTGCGCCAGATCCGCCGCCAGACGCTCCGCTGCAGCCATTCCATACGCTGTGGGACGCCTGGTACCCACCACGCCCAGTAAAATCGATTGCAACAAATCTAGTCTTCCGCGTGCGAACAGCACAATCGGCGGATCGAAAATTTCGCGCAGCCGCGCCGGATAGGCGGCATCGGAGATGGGAACCAGCGCCGTTCCTGTCTCTAGCATTTTCTGCTGCTGGTCGACAGCGTCATCGAATGTGCACCCACTTGCGATGGTTTGCGCCACGCTTCCCGACAGCCCGCGCGATTCGAGTTCCGACCGCGAAGCCCGAAAAATCGCTTGCGGCGAATGGAACTGCGCGACGAGCTTGCCGGCTTTTACCGTTCCAAGCCCAGGAACCAGGCACAGCGCCAGCCAATGCAATTCGTCTTCTTTGGTGGTGGCGAGCTTGGTGGCGTTCGGCGCGAGCACGTTGTTCTTCCTTGTGGTGCGGGGAAGCAGTGCAATTTCTCCGTGGTTCGGACCACCGGTCGGCGTTGTCCCCGTCAGTTGAGATTTAGCGACCGCTGAACTCACTTCTTTCGCGGATCTTTTCAACTCGATGTGCCAACCATGTCTTCTCGGTCCAGACAGCGATGATGGGCCCCGCTCCATGCGCGATGCCACTGTGAGGCAGCGGCGAAAGGCTATGCTCGATCTGCCTCAGGTCGCGCGGCTTGCGGCCTATGTAGCGGAACTGCGGCAGCATGGCCCGCCACAGGAGGTTCCCGACTTTGACCCACTCGATGGCGGCGTTGACGCACGGGCGCTCTTTCTCTTTGAAAAGCCCGGCCCGATGACCGTCGAATCGGGTTTTATCAGCCGCAATAATGACGATGCCACCGCCGAAGCGACGTTCAAATTTATGAAACAGGCCGGCATCCCACGAAAGCTAACGGTCATTTGGAACGTAATTCCCTGGTGGAATGGGACACGGAAAGTCACGCGTCCCGAACTCCATCAGGGTGTCGCATGCGTGCAAGAGCTTGCCAAACTCCTTCCTCGGTTATGCACTGTTGTGATGGTTGGTAGAAATGCGGGCCGGGCCAGGCAACACCTTGAGAGCCCCAATCTAGTTCTAATCGAGTCATACCATCCATCACCTGTTGTGAGAGCCACAAGTCGGGCGAAGTGGGACACGATTCCCTTCGTGTGGGCCGAAGTTATGAAAATTGCTGAGAGTTGAATAGCCAACGGCCTGCGTGAAAACGACCCAGACAAGTTGATTAGCGGCGTTGGAGTAACGCCTGGTCGCCAGTTTGAATAACCGAACTTCAGTTCCGCCATACCCGTTCAACAGTCGGGTATGCTATGGACATGGAGCTCATCTTCGAGATCCGCGACGCGGAAGAGGGTGGATATTATGCCCGCGCACTCGGCCACGCCATCTTCACCCAAGCGGAAACTTGGGAAGAGCTTCGTAATAACGCCCTAGAGGCCGTGTCGCTCCATTTTGAAGACTCCGCAGTCCGGCCTAGCATAGTGCAATTGCACTACGTAAAGGACGAACTGATTCCAGTTGAAGCCGCATGAAATTGCCTCGCGGCGTCGCTGCGGATCGTCTTATCCGCGCGTTGGAGCGGCTCGGATACTCGGTAATCCGGCAGAAAGGAAGCCATGTCCGGCTGCGGAACGAAGGGCCTCCGGTTCACAGCATCACGGTGCCGCTGCATCAGGCGTTGAAGACCGTCGTCCTTCACGGCATTCTCTCCGAGGTCGCGCATATGCGTTCAATTAGCGTCGAATCCATCGTCGAACTGCTTTGAGCGGCGGATATTTCAAAACGCCCCTTGGTTAGCTGTTGCGAATGCGGCGATCAGTAGAGTACTCGTTTCCACGTGCCGAAAGCATGGATCGGAATGTCCGGTTATTTGCACACCGGAAGAATTGTTTGGAGAATAGCAACGTTTCGGGATCCCATAATCGATGAAGTACGTCGCATCCGCGAAACCGAAGCCGCGAAGCACGGATTTGACGTCAAGGCAATTCTCGCGGCCTCGAAAAAGCGACAGCGCCGATCCAAGCATAAGGTCGTATCATTCGGGCGCAAGAGCACGAAGCGAAGCGCCTAGTCCAAGCTGCCTCCCCCGGGTTCACACCGCCTCTCCCCCAGCAAAATCAACCGCTTCCGCATCCCACCCCCGCCATCACCTTGATAAGTCGCTCTATACTCGAAGCACATGACCAATCGCACCTCCCGCCGACCTTCGCCGGAAGTTCGCCAAATATTCAAAACTAAAACGCCACTGCGCACACAAAAACATGCCTGATGCGCAACAACGCAACCGGCTCCCAGCCAGCCCCGTGCTACACTAAAGGTGTCTTTGAAGTTCCGCCTATTTTCGCATCGTCCCTCATCGTTCGGTCTAACCGCCCGTTGTCCGATCGTGCCTGATTCGCTGCTCTGCAAATTCAGAAGGAAACGATGAAAAACATTTTTGTAGGAAATCTCAGTTTCGGAACGACCGAAGATACGCTTCGTTCCATGTTTGATACTTATGGCACCGTCGACCGTGTCAATATCGTCACCGACCGCGATACCGGGCAAGCCCGAGGATTCGCCTTCGTCGAAATGGGCATCGACGCCGAAGGCAACGCCGCGATCAGCGGCCTTAACGGCAGAGACGTCGACGGCCGGGCGCTCAACGTGAACGAAGCTCGTCCCAAGGCCGATCGCGGCTCGGGCGGCGGTGGTGGTGGTGGAAACCGCGGCGGCGGCGGCGGACGTAGTAATAGCCGCTGGTAAGCGGCGGACCCGTTAGTAGGGTGCGGGCGGCGGTAAACTCTGCCGCCTGCTTCCAAGCCGAGTTAGCTAAATACTTAAGGAGAATCATTTGCCAAAAGAAGACGCTATCGAAGTAATGGGAAAAGTGGTCGAAAAATTCAGGGCCGGAATGTTCACCGTGGAACTAGACGCTGGCCAGCCGGTATTGGCCAGCATGGCCGGAAGACTTCGCCGGAACCGCATCAAGATCATGACTGGCGACCGGGTTTCCCTCGAACTGTCGCCCTATGACCTCACCAAGGGCCGGATCACTTACCGGCACAAGTAAGCTTTGAAAGGAACGAACGTGACATCCATCAAGACGATCCACAGCCGCTCCAACAAAGAAATCGGCGACGTTATCGAAGGCGAGTGGCAGATCACCGCCAAGAAAGTAATTGCCGAGCCAATCCCGGGCGACGGGAACCGGCAGGCTCCTCGCTTTGGAATCTACGAATACGAAGTCAAGGCCAGCCTCGCCCAAGTGACGGCAAAGCCCAGCCGGGCCAAGCAGCAGGCCGAACCGAACGCTGGCGGCACCAGGCGCGAAGCGTCGTCCGTTCCGCTCACTGTACGAAGATCGTCCTAGGCGCTCTTCTTCTTTTTTGTGGTGGGCTTTGGCTTGAGCGACGCTGCGTACTCATAACTCGCTTCGAAGAACTTCTTCAACTCGCGCGTCGAGCTGAGCAACGAATCGGGCACCTCTACGTACTCGGGCTGAACCCTTCCGTAGGCTTCACACAACTTGGCTTTGTACTTCTTCAGAAGCGCTTCCCGTTCTTCCGGCGGCAACCGCAGCGCCAGCTTACCCTCTTTACTCAGATAGCTGAACATGCGGCCGTTCAGCGACGTGTAAGGTACCGTGTCGCCCTTTCGCTCGACCTTGGGATTGGTTGCCACTAACTTCTCGTAGAGCGCAACTTTGTCGGGCGGTGGGGCTCCTGCTGCTGGCTTTGCCATGCGGTTGAACATTCCTCCTGGCAGCAACGTATTATACGTGAGACGCTGGTATGTCCGCTGATAACACGATGCTGCAAGTTGACGCCCTGAAGAAGAGCTACGGCAATCTGGTGGCGGTGAACGGCGTTTCATTCCAAGCCGGTGCGGGAGAGATCATCGGACTCCTGGGACCCAACGGCGCTGGTAAAACCACAACCGTCTCCATAATCGCCGGGCTGCTTCGTCCTGACTCCGGATCGGTGCGCATTGAAGGGCGGCCTTTGTCCGGCGACACCGATCCGAACAAGCGGCGCATCGGGCTGGTTCCGCAAGATGTCGCGCTCTTCGATGAACTGACCGCGCAAGCGAACCTGGAGCTTTTCGCGGCGCTCTATGATCTGGATGGAACCGCTGCTAAGCGCGCCATCGGCCAGGCGCTCGATCTGGTGGGCTTGGCGGATCGCGCGCAAGAGCGCGTCAGAAACTACAGTGGCGGCATGAAGCGCCGTCTCAACCTGGCCGCTGCGCTCCTGCATGACCCGCAGATTCTCCTGCTGGACGAACCCACCGTCGGCGTCGACCCCCAAAGCCGCAATGCCATTTTCGATAACCTCGAAGTCCTGAAGCAGCGCGGCAAGACTTTGGTTTACACCACACACTACATGGAAGAGGCCGAACGGTTGTGCGATCGCGTCATCATTATCGACCACGGCCAAGTGGTAGCGAATGATACTTTGCAGGGCCTCTATCGACTGCTGCCTGTAACGAACCTGCTGGCGGTGGAATTGGAGCGTGGACAGGACGGGCTTCGGCTGGATGAACTGCAAGCGCTGCCGGGTGTTCGGTCCGCGACAATCGAAGCCGGTACCTTGCGAGTGGGCGTAGAGGATCTGGCCACCGAAACCCCGCGCCTGTTGCAGTGGTTGGTGGAACGCGGCCACCTCTATCGTCACGTGGTGAGCGAGCGCGCCGACCTGGAGACGGTATTCCTGACGCTCACCGGAAGGAGCTTGCGCGACTCATGATGATCCCGTTCCGAGCCTTGGTACGAAAAGATCTGCTGCTATTCTTCGTGGATCGCCGCGCCCTGTTGATGAGCTTCGCCATCCCTATCGCCATCGGTTCGTTTTTCGGATACGTTTTGGGAGGCGCGGGCGACCGGCCGGATCAGGGCAAAATTTCCGTCTTGACCGTGGACCAGGACCGCAGCGTGATTTCAAGTGACATCGTCAAGCGATTATCCGCAGAAAAGTCGCTCGATGTTAAACCCTCTACCCCGGACGCCGCTCGCGCAGCCGTTCGCAAAGGAAGCGCTTATGTGGCCGTGCTCATCCCGCCGAATTTCGGGCAGAACGCCGCTCGCGCCTTCTTCGGCCCACNNAGCAGAAACCTGAGATCGGCGTGCTCTTCGATCCATCTCACTCCGCCGAGCGTTCCATGGTGTCGGGAATCCTGGCCGGCGATGTCATGCAATCGGTGAGCAAGGAAATGTTCACCGGCCCCACCGGAAGCGGGATGGTGAAGGATTCGCTGGCGCAAGTGGAACAAAGCCCGTCTTTGCCGGCGCACGACAAGCAGCCTCTGGAAGACTTGCTGCGCAGCGTGGATCGCTGGAATCAGCAGGCAGCTCGGAAAGCTCCCGGCGAAGTCTCGCGTGGAATATCCATGCCCTACACGACGCGCGAAGAAGCCGTCACCGCGCGGCAAAACATAAAGTACAACGGCTACGCTCACGCCTTCGCGGGGATGGTGGTGCAGTTCGTTCTGTTCCTGGGTATCGACGTCGGCATCGGATTGCTGCAACAGCGCCAGCGCGGGTTATGGAAGCGGTTCCGCGCCGCGCCGCTGTCGCGTGGAGTTTTGCTCGGCAGCCGCGCCATCAGTGCCGCCATCCTCGCATTCGTAGTGGTCCAGGTGAACTTCCTTTTCGCCCGGCTGGTTTTCGGCGTGCGCGTGGAAGGCAGCATGGTGGGCTTTCTGGGAGTAAGCGCTGCGTTCGCTTTGATGACCGCCGGATTCGGAATGTTGATCGCCACCATCGGCAAAACGCCCGAAGCGACGCGCGGCCTCTCCATTTTCGCCACCCTGTTGGTCGTCATGCTGGGCGGAGCTTGGATACCGATGTTTTTGTTCCCGCAGTGGCTGCAAAAAGTCACATGGGTGACGCCCACGCGCTGGGCCATGGATGGCCTGGAAGCGATGACGTGGCGGGGCTTGGGACTGGAAGCCGCCTTGGGTCCGATAGCCGTGCTGCTGGCGTTCGCGGCCGTGTTTGGCGCCCTGGCCGTAGCGCGCTTCCGCTGGGAAGCCGAAGGCTAACGGCTTACTGGGCTCGCACCCGCTTGACGATTTTAGTCTTGAATTCGCCGCCGTTCGGCTTGCGCAATATCAAGTCGTCGCCGTTGATAGCGGCCTGAATAGCGTCGCCCGCGTTGAGGCCTTCTTGATAATCATCGGTGGAATGCTTAATGGCATCGAAGAAGTAGGGCGCCACTTTGGAATNNGTTTTCCGCTGCCGGTGTAGATGACATCGCCGATCTGAATCGTAAAGATGGCGAAGCGATGCCTAGCCACTCCATCCAGCCCTCGCGCTGCGGTGACGCTCAGCACTTCGCCAGCCTGGAAGCTGGTTGCAGCTGGAAGCGTCGCTGCAAGCATCACTGCCAGGGAAGCCCTGAGCAACGCTTTGTGCACTGCCGGAGAGTACATGACAACAATGCTATCGCACCGCCGATCATAGCCTCTGTTTGGACCCGCCAGCCCACTCCGATTACACTGTTCCATATATGGATAAACCAACACACCATGACGTGGATGTCATTCTGAAGCTTTACGATTTGCGCCGTGAAGATCGCATGCGTAAAGCGAGAAGCTGGCTCTTTGGCTACCAGGCCGGCAACGCGGCTGAACATCAGGCCGCATGTCCGCCCGGGTCGGATCAGGAAGCTTATTACCGAATGGTGGTCAGCTATTGGGACATGGCGGCGTCGTTCGTCACATCCGGAGCAGTCAACAAGGAACTGTTCCTACAGAACGCGGGCGAATTGCTTTTTGTTTGGGAAAAGGCCAAAGGAACCATTGCCGATACACGCAAAACAATGGGGAATCCCAAGTATCTTTCGAACCTCGAGACCGTGGCCCAGGCCCTCATTGAGAACATGAGCAAGGGCGATCCGAAAGCGTATGAGATGTTTTCGGCGAGAGTGAAGGGCATGGGAGCGTAACCTCTTCCTATGCGCCGTGAAGCCGATTTCTTTGGAGATCGTGAGATGGATCTGGTCTACATCGCCAAAAAACTGCAAGAGGCTTTGCGTCTGGAATCGGCTTTCACGGAATCAGGTGTGGATTACGCCGTCGAAACCGACCGGTATAGCGGCGGCGTGATCTTTCGCAGCGAGCGTGTGGGCGCGTTCTTTTATGTTTTGCCGGAAACTCTGGATCAGGCCCGCCAGGTAATGGAGCAGCATGGTTTCCGGTTGAGCGAATGGCTTCAGGAGCGGCCACGATGAGGAAGCGGGCGATCCTATTTCTGGCTGGTTCGGCGCTCTTCGCGCAGAACGCCGGCACATTGGCCGAACAGTACCGCGATAGCGCGTCGAAACTCATCGACGCCTCGCTCAGCGACCAGGGTGGCATGGAGAAGCTGGCCTATCTCTGCGATCGAATCGGCAATCGCCTGAGCGGTTCCCCTGCGCTAGAAAAAGCGGTGCTGTGGGCAGCCGCGCAGATGAAAGCCGACGGCCTTTCGAATGTCGTGACGCCGCGCGTCAAGGTTGCCCACTGGGTGCGCGGCAACGAAAGCGCGTCGCTGCTGGAGCCCGTGAACAAGCCGCTCACTATTTTAGGATTGGGCGGCAGCGTGGCCACTCCCAAACGAGGGATCACCGCCGCAGTGGTTCCCGTATCGAGCTTCGAAGACCTGGACAAGAAGGGCCGCGCCGCTGTCGAAGGCAAGATCGTTTTGTTCAACGTGCCCTTTGAAAGCTACAATCGGACGGTAGTTTATCGGACTGCCGGTCCGTCGCGCGCGGCGCGGCTGGGAGCGGTCGCGGTGCTGGTACGCTCCGTCACTCCCGTCAGCATTCAATCGGCGCACACCGGCTCGCTCGAATACGCGGACGGTTTCGTCAAGGTTCCGGCCGCCGCGGTCACCATCGAAGATGCGTTGTTGATCCAACGCCTGGTGGATGCGGGCAATTCCGTGGTCGTTCACCTGGAGATGGAAGCCCACACATTGCCTGACGCCGACTCGGCGAATGTGATCGGCGAAATTCCGGGCCGCGAGAGGCCGGACGAAGTGGTGGTGATCGGCGGGCATCTGGATTCCTGGGACGTTGGCGCGGGCGCGCAAGACGATGGCAGCGGGTGCATCACCGCGCTCGAAGCCGTGCACATCATCCATGCACTTGGATTGACGCCGCGGCGAACGCTGCGCGTGGTTTTCTGGACCAACGAAGAAAACGGGGGCGCGGGTGGCGAGGCGTATCGCGCATGGGCGGGAGACACAGTTCGGAATCATGTGGCGGCGATCGAAATGGATGGCGGCGCAGAAAAACCTCTGGGCTTTGGACTGAGCGCGAGCGGCGACCTGCAAGCCGTGCTGGGACGAGTGCGTGAAATCGGAACCTTGCTCGACCGCATTGATGCCGGGTCCATCCAATCGGGTGGAGGCGGCGCCGACATCGCGCCCATTATGGTAGACGGCGTGCCGGGCTTGGCGCTGCGCACTGTAGGCACGCACTATTTCGATTGGCACCACTCGCGCGCCGATACCACCGACAAAGTGAAGCTGGAAGATTTGCGCGCCAATATCGCTGCCATGGCGGTGATGGCCTATGTGCTGGCCGACATGCCGACGCCGCTGCGTCCGATCACTTCATCGACTCGATGAGGCGTGTGCCTGCGACGCAAATTCCAATTCTTTATTGATCACCAGTTGAAGATCGGGCCACGCCAATCCGCCGATCTTACGGCCGTTGATGAACAGAGTTGGCGTGCCTTGAACACCAAGCTCATGCCCTTCGGCGATGCTTCTGTTCACTTCCGGCTCGGTGGCTTTGGAGTCGATGCATTTCCCTAGCTGCGACTGGTCGAGGCCATTTTCGCGGGCCCAAGCCAGCATTTTCTCGTTGAGGTTATCGCCAGTGATTTCATCCTGATTCCCGTAGATCCAGTCGTAGAATTTCCAGAATGAAGGCTGACCCTGCTGATAGACACAGCGCCCGTCGATGGCCGCCGCGCGGGCCCAGGGATGCACGGTTTCAAGCGGGTAATTCTTGAAGAAGACCCGTACTTTTCCATCGAGTGCTTCCGTGAGATCATGCCTCAAAATAGGCGCCTCCATCTTGCAATCCGGACATTCGAAATCGCCGAACTCGACAATCGTCACCGGAGCGTCCGCCGGCCCGAAGCTGGGCTGATCGGCCAAAGTCAGCTTATCCAAATTGGATTGAAAGGGGGATTTTCCGAGGTTAAACACATCGCCCCGGATGATGTTTTGCCCATCCGCGGAAATGTAAAACAGCTCGTCCTTTTCGACATTGTTGAAAATCAGGTGCACCAACACCTCCGAGAATCCGGGAAGATACTTAGACGGCTGCGGATCGTCGATCTTGAAGGTCACGTCGCCGCGGAATAACTCGACGTGTTTCAGATAATTCTCAAGCGTGGTTTTGTCGAGAGCGCCTTTGCCCGTAGCGGCCCAGACAAAGGGTGAAGCGCATACCAAGAGGACTGCGAATAGTTTCATGTGGACGTGACTATTCTATTACGTCCACGCCCCTATTTCGATAGCCGATGCCATCCGCGATGATCGCCCGCGATGAGCGCTTCGGCCTCCACCGGCCCTTCCGACCCAGCGGCGTAGTTGGGAAACGCGGGCGCCGGCAGTTGTGCCCAGGCCTCTTCGATGGGCGTGATAATTCGCCACTCCGCCTCAACTTCGTCGTGACGCGTGAACAGCGTCGCTTCGCCCCGCATCGAATCGAGCAAAAGCGTTTCATAAGCCGGCGGCCCCTTCGAACCGAACGCCGTCTCGTAAGAAAAATTCGCATCCACGGTAAGCGCGCGCATGTGATCGCCGGGTTGCTTCACGTCGAAAGCGATGCTGATTCCGTCATCAGGCTGAATGCGCAGCGTGATCACATTGGGGCCAACCTGTTCGTAAGGCGTGGCGGAGAAGAGCGCCTGCGGCGTGCGTTTAAAGTGCACGCGAATTTCGGAAAGCTGCCGAGGCAGGCACTTCCCTGTACGAATATAAAATGGAACACCAGCCCATCGCCAGTTATCCACGTAGAATTGGACTGCGGCGAAAGTCTCTGTTACCGAATCTTTCTTCACTCCCTTCTCTTCGCGATATCCGGGAACCGGCTTTCCGTCGATCTCGCCCGGGCCATATTGTCCGCGAACGGTTCGCTTGGCCACTTCCTCCGCCGTCATGGGGCGGATGGATTTCAGCACTTGCACCTTCTGCCCGCGTACCGAATCGGCCTCAAACTCAATAGGCGGCTCCATAGCAGTGAGGGCCAGCAACTGAAGCAAGTGATTGGCCATCATGTCCCGCAGCGCGCCGGTTTCCTCATAGAAGCTGGCACGGCCTTCCACGCCTACGGTCTCGGCCGCGGTGATCTCGACGTGGTCTATATAATTGCGATTCCAGACCGGCTCAAACAGCGAGTTGCCAAAACGGAACACCAAGATGTTCTGGACCGTTTCTTTTCCCAGGTAATGATCGATACGGAAAACATCTTTCTCGTCGAACGATTTGTGAACCACCGCATTCAATTCTTGAGCCGATTTCAGATCGTGGCCGAAGGGCTTCTCCAGAATGATTCGCGACCATCCGCCATCTCCCAGGTTCAGGCCGGCGCGCGCCAAACCCTCCACGATCGGCCCCGCCACGGAAGCCGGGGTGGAAACGTAGAACAAATGATTGGAAGTGGAAACCGATTTTCGCATCTCACCCAAGCGCTCTCGCAGGCGATCGTAGAATTCGTCCTTCGAAGGATCGCCCACGAAGTAGTGCAGGTGCTGCTCGAATTCCTTCCAGTGGGATTCGTTGAAGTCACGCGCGTCGCTGGATTGCGAGGCGCCTTCGCGAAGCTTCGATCTAAATTCTTCCGAGCTCATCTCGGTACGCCCCACGCCCAGCACTTCAAACTGAGGATTCATACAACCCACGCACGCCAGGTTGTAAAGGCTGGGGATCAACTTGCGGCGCGTGAGATCGCCGGACGCTCCAAAAATGACTAACAGGCACGAATCGGCCGTGGGCAGCGGTTCGACTGAAAATTTCTCCAAGGGGTTGACGTCAATTACTGCGGACAAATTCGTTCTCCTGAAGGGAAGTCACACAATGTAGGATGCCACGAATCGGGACAAGGCTTCGGACAATCTGGCGGTCTTTACACGAGACGTTCGTAAGGCACTAAGATTTAAGAGATAACCCGGAGGAGGAAGAACAGGTTCATGTCAATTCGATCGCGCTTACACCCCGTGGTGGCAGCCTTGATCCTAGCCGCGGCCCCAGTGGGCATGCATGCACAGTGGCTGGATTACCCCACGTCCGGGATACCTCGAACTGCCGACGGTAAGCCGAACTTCTCTGCGCCAGCGCCACGCACCGCGGACGGGAAGCCGGATCTTTCTGGAATGTGGGGTTGGGTAACTATCGGTCCGCCCTGTGGCTCGCGCTGCACAGACTTACAAATCGGGTGGGAGTTTTTGAACATCGCCCACAATCTCAAGGCCCCGTTGCCCTATCAACCCTGGGCGGCTGAACTGGTGAAGAAACGGAAAGCGGACAATGCGAAAGACGATCCGAACGTCCGCTGCATGCCGCGCGGGGCACTTAGGATCTGGACGGACGATTATTACAAAAGAATCTACACAGTTCCCGATCGTGTCATCATCCTGACCGAGCGCAATATGCAGTACCGCCAGATCTTCACCGATGGGCGGCCCTTGCCGCCGGATCCGAACCCGACATGGAACGGCTACTCGACGGCGAAGTGGGAAGGTGACGCGTTGGTGGTGCACACCATCGGTTTTCGCGACGATCTGTGGCTGGACTCCGACGGGAACCCTTTGACCAACGCCGGCAAAGTGACGGAGAAAATCCGCCGGCTGAATTACGGAACTTTGGAAGTGGAAATGACGGTGGACGATCCGAAGACATACACCGCGCCGTGGACTGTAACGATGACGCAGCCCCTGGTGCTCAATAGCGAACTGCTGGATTACTATTGCCTGGAGAACGAGAAGGACTTCGCGCATATGGTGGGGAAGTAAGGGCGGGCCGGCCCGCGCTGGTGATCCGCAATAATGGTTCCGAAGGACAAAGCCATGCGGCGATTTCTTACGGTAGGTCTAATCATGACGGCGTTCGCATTGAGCGCGCTTGCGCAGGACTGGTATCACGAGCGTGAAGAGCGCTTCCGCGGAGAGCAGTGGCGGGCACACGTTTTCATGCACGTGAGAGCCGATCTGGAACACGTTTGGAGCGGCCGCGCGAGCGACAAAGAACGCAGACGCCTGGAGAGAACCGAAGAAGAGCTGACGAAAATGCAGGCGGATCTGGAGCAGGGCCGGTTTGATAACGGCATACTGAACGATGTAATCGATTCCATTCGGAAGTCGGCGAACGACGATCGTCTTCCGCCGCGCGATCGGGACGTATTAGCCGACGATATGGTGCGTCTCAGGGATTACCAAGTCCATCACGATCACTGGCGTTAGGCGCAGATCAGCCGCGCGTGGTGGCGCTGCGCCCGCCTTGCGGATTCGTTAACACTCCTTCGTGTAGCCTGTTCGTTCTTAAGAGCATATTTCCCAAGCACTTCGAAGAGCTTTGCATCCATAAGGTCTTTCCAAATCTTCTGGCGGCTGTCGTTTCAATCTGGATCATTATGGCACGCAAAACACGTGTGCGTTGACCGGCGGATAGCCCAGAGGGATCGTGCGGCAGCAATGGAATTTCAATCCTGCGGGCTCGACGAGCGAGCTCGAAGACTATTAAGGGTGAATTAGCGTCATGACGGTCGCGGCTCCGTTCGGCACGCAGCGGAAGACCACGCGCTTTACGCCGTCGCGTCCCGAGGCGTGAGGAGACCTAGAACGATCGCCACAAGAAGGAGCGCCGACACGTCACCCCAAAGGTGTCCCATGTGTTCGGGAGTTTCGAAGGATTGCACCGCCATGATTCCACCGTGCACTACGCTTGACCAGACCGTGAACCAGATGAGGCTTCGGTGAGCCAGAGGATCGCGGGAGGCGAGCAACAAGAACACTCCAAGTGTGGCGTAGATCCCCAGAATCATCTGCAGGTAATCGGAATGGCCGGTGTGCCACGACCAGCCGGACGGCCAGAGGATGGTGAGCGGGTAGATCCCGACGAGGAAGATCAGCCCGAACACAACTAAGGCGATGCGCAGGTACTTCACGCGGTCCGTGTTTGACGTATGGTTATCCTTGGAACGGCCCGCTATTATTCGGGATTTCCATTTTGGCTTCCCGGCTTTGAACAGTATACAGCAATCGCCTCGATTGCGACCAACTTTTGCACAGCGCATCGCCGGAAACCTTACCAGCACCCATACAAAGCGGGCGGTAACCCTTCCAGATCGGAGCGGACCAGAAACTTGGGCGCGTTTCGGCCCAATTCTTGGACAGCTCCACCATCCCTCCTTCTTTTCTTCGCTACGCTTTCGCCCCGCAAGCCGCCAGCTCTTACCCCGCCGGTAACGGCAACGCCCAGATCCGCCGCAGAATCGCCGCGAACACCCGGCGCGTCAGATGGCCCTCGGCTAACAGCAGCCAATAATACCGAGCGTGCTTCACCAAACGGCCGCCGGTCTTCACCAACCGTTGCTGCAAGCTGGTCAGCGACCAGTTCTCGATCTTCTTCGGCAGCACCAACCGCCGCCACAAGTTTCCCAAGTTGTAGGCGATCAGGCTCAGCCAGAGCCGTACTTCATTCGACCGGAACCGGTAGCAACTTAGCCGTGTCATCTTCACCGCCTGCTTGCCTTCCTTGATCCATTGCTCGGCTGTCCCACGCTTGTTGTAGAACCGCACCACCGCCCGGCTCGGCAGACTCAGGTTCGTGACGATGAAGCCCACTCGCGGGAGCAGCTCGCCCTGGTGATGCTCCACTTTGGCCACCACCCGGCGGGCCTTCTTCCAACTCGCTGCCTGGTAGAGAAAGCTCTTGTACTCGACCAAGCGTCTGATACTGGGCCGTCCCACCGGACGCGGCAGCAACTCGGCGATGTCCCGTTCCAGATTGTCGTTAGCCGGAATGCGGAAGGCGTAGTTCACATTCCGATGTTCCAGCGCCTCGTAGATCTCAGGTTTGGCAAAGGCCGCGTCGGCCCGCACGACCACTTCTTTCCCGTGCTTCTCCTGCCGCTCGATCTCGGGCAACAATAGCTCTTCCCAATCGTCGGCGCTATGCACGTTGCCGGGACGGAGTTTAGCAGCCAAACAATCGCCCTCCCTATTGAAAAGCAGCAGCGGGTGATAGCAAGTGGACTCGAAATGTCCGTTGTAGGCGCTCTGCTCCTGGTTGCCGTAGACCGGGATCTCAGTGCTGTCGATGTCCAGCACCACCCGCTGCGGAGAATCCATCGCTTCGGCCTTCGCGATCAGCTCCCGGTTGATCGTCCTCAACCCGGCCAGGTTTTCTGGTTCGGCGAGCAGTTCCGTCTCGAACGACTGCAACCTCGAAGTCAGGGCCGCTCCACGGTCCCAGGTCTTCTCCGAACCGATCAGCCGGAAGGTCGGATCTTGGGAAAGGCGCTCGGCATCGTTCACGTCCTCATATCCCGCCAACCGGCTGTAGACGGACTGGCGCAACAGGTCCGCCAGCGGAAGCTGCGTGTTTTTCCCGCGCCGTGAGTCGGTCAGGTGCTGTTCGATGAGTTGGTTCATTCCCAAGTGTTCGTCCAACTCTCGGACCAGAATCAAACCCCCATCAGAAGTCACCCGTGACCCCTGGAAATCCACTTTCAGAAACCCGTTGAAACAGAACTGAAACGACCCGGTTTGTTTTTCACCCACTGGGTGTATATCCTCCGTGCCTGATTCCTTGCGCCGGAACCCGCATGAATAAAGGCGTCGGAGAGCATGAGAAGGTTAGGTCTGGCGCAGTTAAAACGGAAATCCGGGATTAAGATAGAATCACGTAACGGACCGCACAGGAGAACCATGAAGCGCAAAGTGGCTGTTTTCTCGGCTTGTCTCGGGCTGATAGTTGGCGCCGCGCCGGCGCAGACGGTAAAAGATGTCCGCTCGGTTTTGGAAGCTTCTCTCAAGGCCATGGGCGGCGTCGATCTTAAGACCATTCGATATTCCGCCAACGGTTGGTCTTCGCGAATCGGCCAGACGTACGGTCTCGCCGAAGATTGGCCGCACTATGAAGTTGCGGGCTACACGCGCGCCATCGACTACGACGCTAAGTGGTCGCGCGAAGACTACACGCGCAGGCAAGGCAAGTACCCGCTTCTCGGCAGGCCGCCGATGCCGGAGGAGCGCATTACGTCCATTCTCAGCGGCAGCTATGCCTGGGACATGCGGGGCGACAAACCGACGCCGCTCACGAACCTGTATCTCGATGGCGTATCGTACGCGGATCTGCGGCAACTGGAGCTCGCGATCACGCCGCACGGATTCCTGAAAGCGGCCCTGGCGGCGAAGGACGCAACGGCCATCACGCTGCCGATCATAGGTGCGTCGGACGCAGGCCTTTCGCAGAATGGGCGCAAAGTGACGATCGTATCTTTCATGATCGGGAAGTACCGAGTCAACGGAACCATCAACGACAAGAATCTGGTTGAGCTGACGGACACCTGGTTTCCCAATCCCGTTTATGGCGACATGGATTACGAGATGCGCTATACGAAGTACAAGAATTTCGACGGCGTGCAGTTCCCTACTTTGCTGCATGTGCACCAGGGCGACCCGAGATTGAACCCGGCGCACAACTACTACGAATACAACGTCACCGACGTGAAGACTAACGTGCCGGTGGCGACGATGCCCGTCCCCGATGTGGTTCGCGCGGCCACTTTGGCGGCGGCAAAGGTGGAGAGCCAAAGACTCTCCGATGGCCTGTGGCTGCTAGGCGGAGGCACTCACAACAGCGTGCTGGTTGAATTCAAGGATTTTGTCACGGTGGTGGAAGCGCCACAGAACGAAGCCCGGTCGCTGGCCGTCATCGAGGAAGTTAACCGGCTGGTCCCGAATAAGCAAATCAAATATGTCGTCAATACGCATCATCATTTCGATCATGCCGGAGGGCTTCGGACGTATCTCTCGCAGGGCACGACTGTGATCACGCATGAATCCAACAAGCAGTATTACCTGGACATCATGTTCTACCCGGCCGCGCGGGAATTGCAGCCAGACCGCATGTCGCTTTACAGCCCGATGTACATGATCAGCCGGCGTCCGGCGCCGATCGAGACAGTTTCCAGCCAATTGGGCGGACCAGGCGGCGGCGCCGACAGATATGCCATTACGGATGGCGAGCGCATCATCGAAATCTTTCACGTGCAAGATATGGCCTATGAGCTGGAAGATCAGTCGTACGCGCAAGGCAATCACAGCGCCGACATGCTGATGGTTTATCTGCCGAAAGAGAAAATCCTGATCAATGCAGACCTTTATTCGCCGCCCGCCCCCGGCGCACCGATGCCCACGGCAACGGCTGGGATGCGGACCCTCTATCAGAATATGCGGAAGCAGAAACTGGACGTGGCGCAGCACTTGCCCATTCATGGACGCGTGGGGACGAATGACGAATTCCTGAAAATTTTGGACGCCGAGAGCCGTTAACAAAATGCGAGGAGAATTGCGGAACGTTTCGAGCGTTCCTTCGTCTAAGTAAATCGAACCAAAAAAGCACGGCCTGGGGGCGATCATGACCACGTGGTGGCAGGACATTCTCTATGGCTTCCGAATGCTTCTGAAGAAGCCCGGCTTTACCATCGTGGCGGCACTGTCGCTGGCGCTGGGCATCGGCGCGAACACGGTAATTTTCAGCCTTATCAACACCACCCTGCTGCGTCCCCTGCCCTACGGAAATCCCAACCGCCTGGTGATGATCTGGTCCGTTCATTTGGACCACCCCGATCAGCTCAACGGCGTTACGGCGTATAACTATCTGGCCTTTCAGGAAAGAGCCAAATCCTTTGAGACCATGGGGATTGTTCGCACGCAGGTTTGCAATATCGGCGCGGATGAGCACGGGCAACCGCCGGAGCGAGTGGATTGTGAAAATTTCACCCCGTCCCTTTTTCAGACGCTCGGCGTTCAGCCGATTCTCGGCCGCGTGCTGGCGGCAGACGAGAATCCCGTGGACACCACGGCGCGGGTGTTGTTGATCAGCAGTCGCTTCTGGCAGCGCCGCTTCAATGGGAACCGCAATGTCCTCGGACAAATTCTGCACGTGGACGGGCTAGACAAAACCGTCATCGGCGTAATGCCGCCGAATTTCTATTTGTTCGACGAGCAAGCCGATTTTTGGACTCCGCTGAACTGGACGCACACGGAGATGACTAGCACGCAATACACCAGCGGACTGGCGGCGCGCCTGAAACCCGGGGTGGCGTTGCTGCAGGCGCAGGCCGAGATGGATGCGCTGGCGGCGCAACAACGGGCGGCCGATGCAGTGCGCAACAAGAATCTCGGCGTCAGGGTGCAATCGATGACCGATTCGTTGTATGGTGAGTTGCGATCGCCGCTGTTACTGCTGCAAGGAGCGGTGGGCCTGGTGCTGCTGATTGGCTGTGCGAACGTTGCCGGTTTATTGCTGGCGCGCGCGGCATCACGCAGGACCGAGATCGCGGTCAGAACCGCCATCGGGGCCGGACGCTGGAGGATCATCCGTCAATTGGTGACTGAGAGCGTGCCGTTATCGCTGATCGGCGGGCTGGTAGGGATCTTTCTCGCGTGGGGAGGGCTACGGCTGTTTGTCGCCGCCGCACCGCCCGGCTTTCCCAGACTGAATGAGCTTTCGCTCGACCTGCCGGTTTTAGGATTCACCGCCGTGGTGGCGATCCTGACAACCATTTTGTTTGGAATTGTTCCGGCCATTCAGGCCTCGAACCCGGACCTGGTGGGTTCGCTCAAAGAGAGCGGCCGAAGCGGCACCGAAGGAGTGGCGCGCCAGCATCTGCGAAGCGCCCTGGTCACCCTTCAGATCGCTATGGCTCTGGTGCTGCTGATTGGCGCGGGATTGATGATCAACAGCTTCATCCGCATTCAGAAAAATCCGCTGGGCGCCGACCCCAAGAATCTGCTTACCTTCGACTTTAGCTTCGCCCGCGACGAGGCAATCAAGCCCTATGCGAGATATCGCAACCAAGGCTTGTGGGACGTGAATCCGCTAACGACACTGACTTTCCAGCGCGTCTTCGAGCGGCTCCAGAAAATACCCGGCGTGATATCGGTGGCCGGCGCGGGTACACCACCGCTGGCCGGAGCGCTGCGCATGGGATTTCTCATCGAAGGGCGTCCAGACCAGCCTGGGCCCAACGGCGAGGCCAGCCAAACTGCGAACTATATTGCGGTCACGCCCAATTACTTCCAGACCTTGCGAGCGCCGATCTTGCAGGGACGCGAGTTCAACGTTCGCGACACCGCCTCGTCGCCGTTCGTCGCGATCATCAACCAGACCATGGCCAAACGGTTCTGGCCGAACGAAAGCGCCGTCGGCAAGCAGATCCGGCTGGATTACGTCCCCAATGAGCCGCTGCGCGAAATCGTCGGCATGGCCGGCGACATCCGCATGAACCGCCAGCAGCGCCAGTTGACGCCGTCTATCTATGTACCCTACCTGCAGCAGACGCCTCGCTGGATGGGCGCGGGCTATGGAATGCGCGCAGGAATGTACTTCGTTCTGCGAACAAGCGGCAACCCCTTAAGTCTCGCGACCACGGTGCGTCAAGCTACGGCGGAAGTTGACTCCAGCAGGCCAGTGGCCGAGGTTCGCACGGTGGAAGAATATCTCGACCGGCAAGTGCAGTATGTTCAGCTTTATGTTTTGCTGTTGGGCATTTTCGGCGCGATTGCAGCCGGACTTGCGGCCATCGGCATCTACGGCGTCATGGCGTATGCGGTAGCCGAGCGCACGCGCGAGATCGGCATCCGTATGGCCCTGGGCGCGAGCGCGGGCGATATTTTCAGACTGGTAGTGTTGCACGCGCTGATCCTGATGTCGATCGGTTTGACGCTGGGATTAGCTGGGTCGTTCGCAATGACCCGATATTTGAAATCGGCGCTGTACGAAGTTACCGCTACCGATCCGTCCACCTTCATCGCGGTCTCGCTACTGTTGGCGGGGGTAGCGATGATTGCGTGCCTGGTTCCAACTCGCCGGGCGGTTTCGGTGAATCCGACGGTGGCGTTGCGATACGAATAAGCCGCATGCAATAAGATAGCGGAGTGGGGCCAGGAGGTGTAAACATGTCCGAGAAAAGTACGCGACGTCGTCTATTGCAAAATACAGCGTGGGCCGCCGGCGCGGCTGCGGCGATTGGCGCCAGGGCCAGCGCACAAACAGCGGCAGCGGCGAGCGAGCAGCCGCCCTGTATGTCATTTTTTCCGGCCGGCTTTCGCAACGAAAGAGTGAAGACCTCAGGGGCCGAGATCAACGCGGTGATTGGCGGCTCTGGACCGCCCGTGCTGCTGTTTCATGGCGCGCCGCAATCGGTGATCACCTGGCGTTTGATCGCACCCGATCTTGCGAAGGATTTCACGCTGGTGATGTGCGATTTGCGTGGTTACGGCGATTCCAGCAAACCCGAAGATCAGCCCAAGCACGCCAGCCAATCCAAGCGTCCGATGGCTCTGGACGGCGTGGAAGTGATGGAACATTTCGGCCACCGCCAATTCTTGATGGTGGGCCACGATCGCGGTGGGCGCGTGGGCCGGCGAATGGCGCTGGATCATCCGGACCGGGTGCAAAAACTGATCGTGATGGATATCGTGCCCGCGCATTACCTCTATTCACACGTCAATATCGATTTCGTGCAGGCTTATTTTCACTGGTTCAATTACCTGCGGCCGGCGCCTGGTCCCGAGAATGAGCTGAAGGCAACGAACGATGCCGCGCTCGCGCGAGCGACCAACGACGTGCAGCGCGAATACTTGCGCACCGCAGCGAACCCGCTCACTATCCATGCCATGTGCGAGGATTATCGAGCCTCGGCTTCGATCGATCTGGAGATTGACGCGGCGGACATCAAGGCCGGCAAGAAGATCCAGTGTCCGTTGTTGACGCTTTGGGCGGCAAACGGCGCGATGGGCAAGTTGTATGACGTGCTGGGGATCTGGAAAGACGAGGGCGTGAACGTGAGCGGCAAAGGGCTGCCCGGCAATCACTCGCTGCAAGAGAGCGCGCCGAAAGAGACGCTGGCGGAAATACAGCAATTTCTGCGTGCCTGATGGGATCTAAACTCTTCTTCGCTTTCCTGATTGCCGGGGTAGCGATGGCCCAGGCGCCCTCTAGCGACGCGCCCAAGTATCCGCCAGGCCTTTACGCTCTGATCACCACTTCAGTGGGCGTAATCACGGCGCAGCTGTTCGAAAAAGAAACGCCGGTAACAGTTCACGCCTTTATCGGGCTGGCGCGCGGCACGCAGCCGTGGCTGGATCCGAAGACGAGAAAACCCGCCACTCATCCTCTGTACGAGAATTTGATTTTTCATCGCGTGATACCGGACTTCATGATTCAGACTGGCGACCCCACCGCAACGGGGGCGTATGACTGCGGATTCAGGCTTCCCGATGAGTTTGTCGACACTCTCAAGTTCGACCGTCCCGGCCGTTTGGCAATGGCCAACGCTGGACCCGGAACTGCCGCTTGCCAGTTCTTTATCACCGAGGACAAATATCCGGCGGGCAACGGGCACTACGCGATCTTCGGCCAAGTGGTAAATGGCCAACCGCTGGTTGGCAAGATTTCCCATGTCATTCGCGACGACCGTGACCGGCCCAAAATACCGACGACGCTGATCAAGATCACGTTCATGCGCGTGGTTCCCGACGCCGCGCCCGCTCCGGACAAAGAAGACAAATGACATGAGCGTTGAGATGGATCGCCGAAGTTTTCTCGGCGCCAGTCTTGGCGCTGCGGCATCATTCGCTTTTGCCGATACGCCGGCCCGGGCAGGCATGACGGTGCTGCAGGCGTCCGAGTTGATGCGCACCAAGGCAGTATCTTCGGTCGAGCTTACTAGCGCCTGTCTGGCCCGCATCGAAAAAGTGCAGCCGCTTCTCAACGCCTACATCACCGTAACTGGCGATCAGGCACTGGCTCAAGCGCGCATGCTCGACGCCGAACTTCAGCGCGGGAAGTGGCGCGGTCCATTTCATGGCATTCCCATCGCGCTCAAGGACAACATCGATACCGCGGGTGTTCGCACCACCGCCGCCAGCCAGTTGTTCAAAGATCGCGTCCCGGCCGAAGACGCCGAGGTGGCGCGACGGCTGAAGAACGCCGGAGCGATTTTGTTGGGCAAGTTGAACCTGCATGAATTCGCTTACGGCGGAACTTCGGCAGTCACCTACTTTGGGCCCGTTCACAATCCGTGGGACACAACCTTGACTCCCGGCGGATCGTCGGGAGGACCGGGTGCAGCGGTGGCGGCCGATTTGTGCTTCGCATCGATAGGAACCGATACCGCGGGATCGGTGCGGATACCGGCTTCTTACTGCGGCATCGTTGGACTCAAGCCCACGTACGGCCGCGTCAGCATACGCGGCATCATTCCTCTTTCGTGGTCGCTCGACCACGCTGGTCCCATGTGCACAACCGTGGAAGATACCGCAATGATGCTGAACGTAGTGGCCGGTTACGATCCACAGGACACCACCACAGTGGATGTCCCGGTTCCCGATTACGTGCGCGCGCTCCGAAATCCAACGTCGAAGCTCCGCTTGGGAATCCCGCGGCGGCCGTTCTTCGACGATCTCAATCCAGACGTGGGCAACGCGATCGAAGCGGCGCTGGCGGTGCTCGCGAAGATGACGGCCGGCATGATGGATGTGGTCCTCCCAGAAAGCGCGGGCGCAGCGACCATCTTTGGCGTGGAAGCCTACGCATATCACTCGCCGTGGATCACCAAGACACCCAAGCAATATAGTCCGCCGATCCGGGCGGCGCTGCAGCGGGGCGCTGACATTAAAGCCGAGACTTATGCAAACGCGCTGCGCGACTTGGCCAAAGCGCGGCGCGATATCCAGAAAGTTTTCACCAACGTGGATCTGCTAGTGCTGCCGACCATGGCCGATCCGCCTTTCAAGATTGAAGAGGGACTGAAGCGCAATGTCAGCGCCCGCAACACGCTGCCGTTCGACGTGTACGGGATCCCAACCATTTCGATTCCCTGCGGATTCACCAGCGCCGGGCTTCCCATCGGCCTTCAAATCGCTGGAGCGCCTTGGGCAGAGCCAAGCATTTTCGCACTGGCTCACGCCTACGAACAGGCCACCCAGTGGCATACCCGGCATCCACAGTTGGGGTAATATATCACTTGTTTTTCGCAAGTGATATTTGATACTGTAGCGAATGTGCCAGCGAAAGCAGCGCTCAAACAGCCGCGCTCCAGTTGCCCGGTCAGTATCGCGCTCGAGATGTTTGGAGACCGGTGGTCTCTGCTCATCATCCGCGATCTGATGGTTCGCGGATACCGGACGTTCAAGGAGTTCGAAGAGGCGGGCGAAGGGATTGCCACCAATATTCTGACGGATCGCCTGCGCAGGCTGGAAGCCAATCGAATTATTGTTTCCGAGCAGGCGAAGACCGACGGCCGGAAGGTGAACTATCGTCTCACCGAGAGAGGAATCGATCTGGCGCCGCTGCTGTTGGACTTGCTGATTTGGGGGGCGCGTCACGAGGATACGGCAGCGCCCTGCGCGGTAATAACCAAGATGGAGAAGAATCGTGAAAGCGTGCTGGCCGAGGTTCGCCGGCGCTGGAGAGCGCGCGATTCCACTCCGATGCTGCCGAAATTTATAGCTTGAGACAGATTCTTTGAAAGGAGTGAAGGGAGCCAGCAATGAGCAAAGTACGGGTTTTGGTGGGCACGCGCAAGGGCGCGTTCGTCCTGACGTCGGATGGGAAGCGAGAGCATTGGCAAGTGAACGGACCCCACTTCGGGGGCTGGGAGTTGTATCACATCAAGGGATCGCCGGTCGATCCGAATCGGTTGTACGCGTCGCAGTCCAGCGGCTGGTTCGGGCAGGTGATTCAGCGCTCCGACGACGGAGGCAAAACCTGGCACCAGCCCGGAACGCCGCTCGGAGAGCCGGTTGCGCCCGGTCCGCCAAAAGCCGCGAGCAATAAATTCGTTTATGATTCGGCAGCGAAGCCACTCACCACGCATCAGTGGTACGACGGCACCCAGCATCCGTGGGAATTCAAGCGCGTCTGGCATTTAGAGCCATCGCTAACCGAGCCCGCCACGGTATATGCCGGAGTCGAAGATGCCGCCCTGTTCCGCTCGACCGATGGCGGCGAGAACTGGAAGGAACTCTCCGGCCTGCGCGGCCACGGCACCGG
>PKZC01000383.1 GCA_003132905.1 Bryobacterales bacterium
CGCCGGAGAAGCCGTCGTTGAGGTGGCGCGAGGTGAAGGCTTTGTCGACGTCGAGCAGCTCGATCGCGTGTTGCAGCTGGGTGCGGAACTCCTTCACCTGGATCGGGTCGCCGTCGCGCTTGGCGTTGATCGCCATCCGCAGGAAGTTCGCGACCGACACGCCGGGGATCGACACTGGGTATTGGAAGGCGAGGAACAGCCCCGCCTTCGCGCGCTCGTGCGGTTCGGCCGCGGTGATGTCCTCGCCCTTGAACGTGATTGAGCCCTCGGTGATCTCGTAGGAGGGGTGTCCCAACAGCGTGTTCGCGAGCGTCGACTTGCCCGAGCCGTTCGGCCCCACCAGCCCGACCTTCTCGCCGGGATTCAACTGAAAGGAAGCATCGACAAAAATCAACTGCTTGCCGTATTGTTTATTGATATTGGAAAACGAGATCACGCACCACTAAGCTAACATTCGCGCCGCTTATCATTTATGTAAGCCAATGGAAACCGCGAGCTCCCGGCGTTTGTTCGTGATCACCGGCGGCCCAGGTTCGGGCAAGACCACGTTGATCGACGCGTTGGCTCAGTGCGGCGTCTCGACCATGCCCGAGGCTGGCCGGGACATTATTGAGCATCGATTCCATCGCTGAGCGCGTCCGATTTCTCTTAGCCGCGATCGGCCATCATCGCTGAAAGCTTCAACACCGTAGCCCAGTTTCTCGCCGTACACGTGGTGGAAAGCTTGGAATCAAAGTAAGCGTTCGTCAATTTGCTACGCCCCATTCCATTGGGAAGATGCAAATAAATCTCTTGCCCGCCGACATGAAAAGCATCGCTCGTCGAGCGTGCCGGATCCAATCCGGCGATTGCGCGGGCATTGGGTGAATGCGCCAGGAAATACACGTGCAGCGCCTTCGCATCCACCCCGGCCGCAACATACGGATTGTCCTGGATGGTCTTACGCAGCTGCTCGGCCGTCCGCAGAATCACGGGAATTCGAAAACCGAATCGTTTTTCGATGTTGGCCGCGATCGCATCTACTAGGCGCGCCGTACCGCCCGTCTTCCTGAAAATGACATTGCCGCTCTGGATGTAAGTGCGTACGTCCGTGCATCCGGCATCGGCGAATATCTTGGCGAGCTCCTTCATCGGCAGCATGTTATTGCCGCCGACATTAATCCCGCGGAGAAGGGCGACCTGGGTCACCTAAGCATTATCCGATCAGTGCTCGAATCTTCGCTCGAACCTCGGCCAACTCCGCCGGAGCAGCCTTGCCTTTCCGAACCGCCTTTCGCGCACGCCAATCGACGCTCTTGACCTGATCCGCCAGCACAACGCTCGCGAGATTCCCCGCCAGCCTTACCTCAAAAGGGTAGTTCTTGATTTGGGTTGTTAACGGACAGCAGACCATCAGACTTGTCTTGTCGTTATAGGTCGCAGGACTTACCACCAACGCAGGCCTGTGCCCAGCTTGTTCATGTCCCGCGTGTGGCGTGAAGTTTAACCTTACGATATCGCCAGAATCCGGCACGTAGCCGCGAGCCACTACCAGGCCTCTTTGCCTTCCGGGGCCCCGAAATCGATCTTCTCGTGAACATTGTGTCTCGTGATCCCCTTCAGAAGATCGTCCAGCTTGTATTTCTTCTCGCGCACAGGTTCGATGACCACTCGGCCAGATTCCTCGCGAATCTCCACTTCTTCGTCAATTTCCAGATGCGTCGCCTCCAGCACCGACGCGGGAATGCGTACGGCCGCACTGTTGCCCCATTTCTTAATCGCAATCCTCATCGCTGCCCTCCTGTATACACTATGTATCTACAGTATGCCGCGCCGTGGGCAATGTCAAACCGTCTGTTAGAAAAGTCTATTTATAGCGACTACCTTGATTGTGGGAGGGACCGAGCGAATCTCCGCGGTAACTCAAGACGATCTGTACGGCGAAGCGGTCGAGAATTACGGCCCACCGCTCCAGCGGCTGGCGCGCGCCTATGAAGCCGACGCCGAAGCTCGCCGCGACCTGCTTCAGGACATTCATCTTCAACTGTGGCGCAGCTTCGCCCATTTCGACCAGCGATGTTCACTCCGGACCTGGGTATACCGCGTCGCGCACAACGTAGCTACCCGGCACGTCTTTCGACAGCGCCGGATGAGGAAAAACCTGGTCAGCATTGAGGAGGTCGAGATCGAGAATATGCCCATCACCGATCGCAGCGAACTCGCCGCCAATCAGAACCAGGCGCTCGATCGCATCTCCCTGCTGATCCAAAGACTGAAGCCCATCGATCGCCAGATCATCGTTTCGTATCTCGAGGGATTGGACGCCAACTCAATCGCCGAAATCACCGGCCTCTCGGCAGCCAATGTAGCGATGAAGGTTCATCGCATCAAGAACGTATTGAAGCGGTGGTTCCACGAAGGAGCGTCCCATGGATGAATTCCACGACGCCAAAAAGCTTTGGCAAGACCAGCCAATGGAGGCAATTCCAATGTCCCTGCCACTACTCCGCCGAAGGGCGCAAGAATTTCAGACTAAGAACCGGCTGGCAGCTCTGGCATGGATGGCGATCGGACTCGTGCTCTCCTTCGTTTTCGGCGCTAGCGTGGGGCGAACGCATGACCTGCTTTCGCGGATCGGTTTGGGAGTGCTGAGCCTTTGGGCTCTCTACGGCGTCTATCAGGTCTACCGCCGGATGTGGCCCGCCAGTCTCGCGGCGGATGCCGCCTGGGGTACCTCGCTGGACTTTTATCGTAGGGAGCTGGAAAGAAGACGCGACTATGTTCGCGATATCTGGCGTCTATCGGTCTTATGGCTGTTCTTCATCGGACTGGCGCTGCTGATTCTGCCTACCGTGATCGCGACTCGCGCCAATCCCCGGCTCCTGCTGAACGGCGTCCCGTTTTTTGTCCTTCTCGTCGTTTGGTTCATAGCTTTCTTCTTCATCCGGAAGCGCGACCAGCGAAATCTGCAAGCCGAAATCGATGAGCTGAGGGCACTCGCAAGAGAGAGCCAGTCATGACACACCTACGGCTGTGTGTGCCGGAAAACGATCTCCACGTCGGTCAGGGCAAAAGGTTTTTTCGACTAAAACAACGCAACGCCGCGCGGGTTTGTGGGACAGAGTTTCTTATAAGCTAAGGCATATGGTGACCAGGACTTTCGAATACGTACCAGGCTTGAAAGCGATGTTCGAATCCAAGGGCTGGTGGCACAGCTTCGAGTTGCCGGACGGCCGAAGGATCGACGGCGTTAATAGCGTGGATGGCCTGCGAAAGCGGATAGAGGTACAAACAATCCCGCAGGACCTTAGCGGCGCGCGAGTGCTTGATATCGGAGCGTGGGATGGTTGGTACAGCTTCGAAATGGAGCGCCGCGGTGCTCAGGTTCTAGCGATCGATTGCTGGGATAATCCGCGCTTTCACCAAATGCGCGCGGCACTGAAATCGCGCGTCGAGTATCGTCAGATGGACGTTTATGAATTGAGCCCCCAAACAGTAGGGCACTTCGACATCGTCCTATTCATGGGCGTTCTCTATCATCTGAAGCATCCTCTGCTGGCGCTTGAAAAGGTCTGCGCTATAACCAGTGGAATGGCAGTGGTTGATTCGTTCATCCTGCGTGAGGAACACCTGCCGGGCGCGCTTGTGGAGACCCGGCCGGTCATGGAGTTCTACGAAACCGACGAGTTTGGTGGTCAAACGGATAACTGGTGCGGCCCCAGCCTGCCCTGTTTGATGGCCATGTGCCGAACGGCGGGTTTCGCGCGGGTCGAGCACCGGGCGACGCTGCCCCTCGGCGCATGTATTTCCTGCTACCGGAAATGGGAGCCGCCGAGCGAGCAGGCGACCGCAGTTCCTCGGCTTCTCGAAGCGCTTCATAACACCAATTACGGAATTAATTTTGATTCAAGGCGTGACGATTATGTGTCGGCGCTGTTCCAATTTCCAGAAGGCTCCGTCACACGAGAAAGCGTCCAGCCGCAGGTGGGTGAATTCGGCATTCGCGGCATCCACGTTTCGAGCCTTGAATCCGGCGCCTGGCAAGTAAACTTCAAGTTACCTCCCGGGCTTGAGGCAGGATGGCACGACGTGACCGTTCGTGTGGACGGTGGACCGGCTTCGAATTCGAAGCGCATCGCAGTTGATCTTCCAACAAACACTTCGGAGATTAAGATCACTGCCGTTAGTGACGGCACGACATGGCATCCCAACTCCCTGGACTTGAGAAAGGGTAACGTGCTGGTGCTTTGGGTAGTGGGGTTGCCGGAAAACGCCGACCGCGCAAACGTGCGGGTCCTCCTCGGGGGGCAGCGATTGCCCGTCGTGTTCGCCGGAGCCGGTCAAGTGAATGCGGAAGTCCCCGACGACGCTCCGAGCGCACGTTTTGATGTCGAGATCGAGATGAATGGCGGCGCCCGCAGCGCGCCCATGGCTATTGAGATTTCAGGAGTTGGTGGTGAACGAACCGACCACCAATGACGGCCGGTAAATCCTCCCGGCCAACCGAACCCCAAAAATGCGTCGGCAAACACATATCGTTACCTATCCGTCTCTCCCACGCTCCGTTTGGAGCGGCACACCACGTATCGTGGCGAAACGATCAATGCCATTTCGGGGGTGGATTGCCAACTCACGTCATGAATGATAAAGGACGCCATCGTCAATTTCGCCACGAAGCGAACGGACTGCTGTCAGTTAAGCGGTGTCATTCTCGATTGAGATCTCGAAACGATCGTTAACGGAGCCCGCGTGCGGATTCTCAATATCTAGAAGGGGCTTGTGCAGGCTGATTTCTATAACTAGTCGATCGTAATTTTTAGCGTATCCGATGCCGACGCGCCGGGATTCGTCGCCACCAGGGAGACCGTTTCCGCGTGTAACAGATCGCTTGCTGGAATGTCGATGGTAACGTGGCTTGAATCAACGATCGTCGTTGTCCGATACCCTCCATTCCATGTCACCGCTACTCCAGGCTGGAAGTTAGAACCGGTCAGCGTAAGTACTGTGTTGCCGCTGCCATGCGAAATGGAAGTCACCGAACTGGAGGTTAACGTAGCCGCGGAACTCTTCTTCAACAACTGCGGAGTCACAAAGGGCCCGCGCAATAGCATGAGTACCGTATCGAGTAGGCTAGAGTCCGGTGCAACAGACAGGAGCGCCAGCCCATCCTGGCCAAAACGGAGCATCGTCCATCCTGCCAAGACACTCGATGCGGATTGCGGCATATCCAGCACCGTCTCCGGGAGATACGTGTTTAAGTCGTAGCGCACCAAGCCATATGCCCAGGTCCCTGCGGTATTCACTAGCATCAGGAACTCCTTCTGCAGCGAGGGATCCGCGGCGGCGACTACTCCACCCGAGGTGTATCCGCCATAATAGAAGTCAAACAGGGGCAGCGTGGCAATCTGGGAAGGTGGGGTCGTGGTTGGATTGGCGATGCCGCCGCCGGCTCCGTAGACCAGTCCATTGCTTCCCAAGTCGATTGTCCCGCAGAAACCGCCCATACCATCCAGAGTCGTGCCATCGATGAGCGTGACACCATCCGTATTCACGTCATACCGGTAAAACTCTGCACCAGTCGTTTGACTGTCATAGGCGTAGATACGGGATGCACTGGCGAAAACCGGATTCACGCCTTGGTAGATACCGGACATGTTGGGGCGGAAGCTGCCGGTTTCGCCGCTGATATCGAATATGCCGAAAGTGCCTCCTTCGCCCTCCGTGTTGACCGCAAGCGTGGTGTCGCTGCCGGGCATGGTCGCAAGCCAACTTGCGGTTACGCTGGTCGGTCCGCCCTGCGGTAACGAAAGCGGGATCGTGGCAATCAGTTTCCGTTGCTCCAGATCAAATTGCGCCAGGCTGTTCGCGCCGCTCAGACCAATAAAGAGGTATTTGCCGTCGGAGGTCTCGGCCAGCACGGTCGGCTGGCTGCCGACAAAGACCGGCGCTCCCACGGCCCCAGTGATTGGGTTGATCCTGACAACGGAATTGCCAGCGATGTTCGTCGCGGTGCTGGGAACGGCGGCATACAGCATCTGAGAGTAGGGATCCAAGGCAATTGCGTTCGCAGGCACATTGACGACATCGTAAATGGTCAGCGGAAGGATCTGCGTGACACCTCCGCCTGGCCCGGGATTCGAGACGGTTATCGGCGCCCAACCGTACTTCCCGATCTCCGCAGCAGGCACGGAGGCAGTGAGTTGGGTTGCGCTCACCATCGTTGTCACCAGTGTCGCCGAGCCCAGGTGGACGACCGAATTGGCGTTGAAACCCTCGCCGGTGACGGTTAGGGTAAATTCAGCCGACCCGGCCTGAACCAGATTCGGAGAAATAGCAGAGATCGTCGGCGGCGGGTTGTACAGATTTCCTGTAACCGTAGTGCTAGTGGTGGACCGATTGTTCGATGTCCTCGGATCGTAGCTGATGGACGAGATGTACGCAACTCCCGCGAATGCCCCCTCGCTCCTCGGCGTGGTTTGCACGGTCACGGTGGCGCTCGCGCCTTTTGCCAAATTCCCGAGGTCGCAGACTAATTCGGTACCTGTCTCGCACCCTCCCTGGCTGGTGGATACTTTGTCAATCGTCATAGAAGAATCCAGGTTCATGACCAGCGTTGCGCCCTTCGCCTCGCTCGGCCCCTGGTTGCTCACGGTCGCCACCCATGAGGTTGGCGATCCGGTCGTCGCTGTCGCCGGAGCGGTCAGGGTCACAGACAGGTCGGCCGGAGAAGAGTCGAGATTTTTCACGAGATTCGACTGGAAGATGAAGATCTCGGTGCCGGCACTGAGCGCAAGCCCATCCTGTCCCCAGCGGACGATCTTTTGGAAACCCGCTGAAAGGCCTGCCGCGATGGTGCCATGCAGGGTAAAGGTGCTCTCATTGAAGGCCAACACCAACGCCGATGTGCCAATAAACGCCCTTCCGAGGCTCGAATCCGAAACCACTGGACCCGATGCCTGTGCGTTCCCGCTGCTATAAAAAGTTCCCAGCAGATCGCCTGTGGTGGCATCCAGCACCTGGCCGCTGGAGAGGTAAAGCCGGCCGCTGTCATACTGAATGGAGTTTGCAGCAGTACTAAGCGTGACGCTTGACGTCTTTGTGATTCCGGTGGAGTCCACCGTCAAATCCTGGACTTGGCCGTTATTTACTGCGTAAAGAACGGACGAGGATGAACCGAAGCTAAACCCTCCGGCTGATTCTGAAACGGTCTTAGCGCGGGCCACACCGGAATCGTAGATCGCTATATCCGCCGTGCTAGATACGACCACCGAATTTGGCTCTCCCGGTATAGCTGCAAGGGCGGTGGCAGTGTATGGCGGATCGTAAACTCCCGGGCCGCCGCCCAAGTAGAATTGATTAAACACCACGCCCCGGCTCAAATTGACTTGCGCGACGGCTGCCGCGCCATCGAGACCGACAAAAAGCTGGCTGCCATCCGTTGAGAGCGCGAGCTTATCAGGACCGCTCCCCACCTGGATCTTCCGCCGAATGGCACCAGTTGCGGGATCGATGCCCACCACCGTGTTCCCGCCAGTTCCAGCACCAGAGACGGGCACGGACGCATACAACAAGCCATCAACCGGGTTGTACACGATGTCGTTGTTCGCCAAGTTGATGTAGACCGTGTACGTTAACGCGGGCGAGGGTCCTGCGCCCGAGCCCGGGGTCGTCACACTGATATTCACATTTCCCGGCAGTGCAAGGTTGGCAGCGGGAATCGTCGCCGTAATCGTTCCGGAGCTCACGAAGTTGGAAGGAACGATCACGCCATTTACAGACACCTTCGTCTCAAGGGTAAACCCAGTTCCAGTCAGCGTCACAAGAGCTTCGGTGTTGATTGGGCCCGCGTTCGGGTAGACAGCACCCAAGGTCGGGGCAGGCGGGGTAGTGATCTGCAGCACGATCGCGTTCGAGAGCGCGGGAATCGCGGTGGGCGTATCCACTTGCACGGTTGCCGTCCCCACAGTGCTCAGATCCGATGCAGATACGGTCGCGTACAGCGAGCTGTTGAATAGGTTACTGGAGAGGGAGGCGCCGTTCCACTCGATTACGGAATCCGAGGTGAAGCCGGATCCCACAACAGTAATGACTGTGGACTGTGATCCGGCAACGATCGAGTTCGGGGTCACAGAAGTGATCACCGGGGTGGATGCTTGCGGAGCCGCTCTCCCAACTACGCAGCCGCCCACAAAAACCAGGAGACTCAGCCAAAGAACCGAAGTAAAGAAACGAGTAGAACGCTGCCGCAATCCAAAGCCTGAGCGCACTTTCATGAAAGAGCCCCTCTCTTCTCTGCGTGATCAACTACTTTTTGTGAAACAGATGGAAATTCACCTATAACAGCAGGGCAAATCGTGGACGACGTAATTGGCCGCCAAAAGCGTTCCCGGCTAAAAAATGCAATCCCTGCCACGCACGGGGCTTTACTCAACGTTTTGTGATGTTAACACGGGTTATAGGGCATGAAAGGATGGTACTTGCCCTAAAAGTGCCAGGACAATACCGAAAAGATAATGGCCGCTCTATCTGTACCGGTACTTCATACGTGATTAGCATTTGCCTGGATACGCGCTCTCCGAAAGTTGGCGCGAGCCGGAAGTCCTCTTCTGGGAAGTTACCCGCGTGGCCATCACCGCTGCTCGACCAAGTGCCCTAAACCTATTTCAGCTTGCCAAGGTCTGTACCGAATGATAAAAGAACGCCATTGGCGAATGATAAAGGACGTTATCACTGTGATTCTGCAACTACGAGCTCGTATAAAAACTCAGTTTCTCGTTGCGGATGTTCCGCTCCCTCTCGATCTCCTAAATTGGCGTGACGTACACAGTCTCGTGATCTTGCTCACGTTCGCAACCACTTACCAGCTCTCGCCCGTAGAAGTCCGCTCCCGCCTGGCTAAACTGGAGCCGAATGCACCGCCGTCCCACCTCGAAGCCAACCGATCCAAAAATGCGTCAGCAAACACAAAAAGTATGCTGATGCGCAACCCGCCCCGCCACCCACCAGCCACTGGCGGCCAGCCACTAACCCCCAGCCACGAATCCGTCTCACAGTAACCCTTGGAGTTGGCGGTGAACGAACCGACTACCAGTGACGGCCGGTAAATCTGCCGGCCAACCGAACCCCAAAAATGCGTCGGCAAACACATAGTGGTTGCCAATCGGTGTCTCCCACACTCGGTTGGAATGGCGCACCACGTATCGTGGCGAAACGATACATATGCCCGAGGGTTGCTCGTTGATTTTAAAACGTGCCTTTTGGGCCTCGACATGCGAGCTGCTAGTAAATGCCGGTGCGGACCTTCTTTGCTCTAGTCCTTCTGAACTCCGCCAGTTTGAGTGCCGCGACAACCGGGTTCCTGCTAGGCGCAAACTATAGCGAATGGTCTCTCCCCGGAACTAGAAACATCGCAACAGACAGCTCCGGCGCACTCTACATTCTGTCAATCTGTCAGGTCGATGTTTCGTGTGTAACAAAACTTTCGGCGGACGGGACGACAATCCTGTGGCAGAACAATCTCGGAGTCCTCAGCGAAGACGACGCCATGGCAGTGGACCCCAGCGGCGGTGTCTACGTGATCCCCAGCTACCAGCCTGGCGATCTCACCGTGTACGTCGCAAAGCTGGGCGCCAGCGGGACGGGCATCGCCTGGAAAACCGCGGTTGCCGTCGACCTTGGTAACCTCGCGATTACAGCGGACCCCCAGGGCCGCGTCTATCTGGCCGGGGCAATAAGTTCCGTAACTTCAGCCGTCATTCGACTGAACGCGGCCGGAAGCTCCGTCGATTACACGGCGCAGATGCCGGGTTTGGTGCTCTCGGTCGCCGCCGACGGGACCGGCGGAGCGTTCGCTACGGGAGACGCGGGCGTTCCATTTATCGCCCGAATTGCGCCCGATGGTTCAATGGTATTCAACACACCGCTGCCTACATTGGGTTCAGCGGAGGCGGTTGCTGTCGATCCGAACGGGAATGCAGTGGTCTGCGGCATCGCGACGAATGGGTCCATTGTGCTGCTCCACATCGATTCCAGCGGAGCCGTTTCGCTCTCGTCGGTGGTGGGATCTTCCACATCCACCGTGGCTGGCTCTAAATTCATTCTGGACGCAGAGGGCAACGCGTATGTCACCGGGACTGCTTACGTGTACGACAGTGGTCTTCCTGATTTAGGGCGTGTTCACACTAAC
>PKZC01000394.1 GCA_003132905.1 Bryobacterales bacterium
AAGAGTATTACCTCAACGAGAAAATCAAAGCGATTCAGAAGGAACTCGGCCGCGGTGAAAAGAGCGAGTTCGATGAACTGAAGCGCAAGATCGACACTGCGGGCATGACCAAGGACGCCCACGAGAAGGCCATCGCGGAGCTGCGGCGTCTGGAAAACATGCCGCCGATGTCGGCCGAATCCACCGTCTCGCGCAATTATCTGGATTGGCTGCTGGCGGTGCCATGGAAGAAGAAGTCCAAGGAAATTCGCGATCTCAATCACGCGCAAGAAGTGCTGGAATCCGATCATTACGGCCTGGAGAAAATCAAGGAGCGCATCCTGGAATTCCTGGCTGTGCGCCGCTTGGTGCAGAGTCCCAAGGGATCCATCCTGTGCTTTGTCGGACCTCCCGGCGTAGGCAAAACTTCGCTCGGGATGTCGATCGCTAAGGCCACCGGCCGCAAATTCATTCGCCTTTCGCTCGGCGGTGTACGCGATGAAGCTGAAATCCGCGGCCATCGCAGAACCTACATCGGAGCGCTGCCCGGGCAAGTTCTGCAGATGATGAAGAAAGCCGGGACGAAGAATCCGGTTTTCATGCTGGATGAAATCGACAAGATGTCGATGGATTTCCGGGGCGATCCATCGGCCGCGCTGCTTGAGGTTTTAGATCCGGAACAAAACTACATGTTCATGGATCATTATCTGGACGTCGAATATGACTTGAGCCAGGTCTTTTTTATCGCCACCGCCAACGTGCTGCACACCGTTCCGCCGGCGCTGCAAGACCGCATGGAAGTAATCCGCCTCTCCGGCTATACCGAACTTGAGAAGCTGGAGATCGCCAAGCGCTTTCTCGTTCCGAAGCAAATGAAGCAGACGGGGCTCAAGGGCGGCGACCTGGAATTCACCGATGACGGCCTGCAAAGCCTGATCCAAAACTATACGCGCGAAGCGGGCGTGCGGAATCTCGAGCGCGAGATTGGCAACGTCAGCCGCAAAGTGGCTCGCAAAGTGGTCAATGCGCAGAATGGCGGAAAGCGCACCGACGCCAAGAAGCTTGAAAAAGGCATTCTCAACAGCGAAACGGTATCGGAATTTCTGGGGCCGTATAAGTTCCGCGATCTGCAAGCCGACAAGAAGAACGAGGTAGGCGCCACGGTGGGGTTAGCGTGGACCGAAGTGGGCGGCACCATTCTC
This sequence comes from Bryobacterales bacterium, assembly GCA_003132905.1. The sequence continues at coordinate 1,182 of PKZC01000394.1, forward strand.
ACCACTGAAGCTGCCGTGATGGAAGGCAAAGGCAAGCTGCAAACCACCGGCAAGCTCGGCGACGTGATGCAGGAATCGGCGCATGCGGCCATGAGCTACGTGCGTTCGCGAGCCCACTTGCTGGGTCTGCCGCGCGACTTTTACCGCAACGTCGATATTCACGTGCACGTACCTGAAGGCGCTATTCCCAAGGACGGCCCTTCGGCCGGCATCACTATCGCCACCAGCATCTGCAGCGCGCTTACCAATATTCCGGTTCGTTGCGATCTCGCCATGACCGGCGAGATTACGGTGCGCGGCCGGGTACTGCCTATCGGCGGCTTGAAGGAAAAAGTCATGGCGGCGCATCGGCAAGGCATCTATGAACTGGTGCTGCCGAAGGACAACGAAAAAGATCTTCCCGATATTCCAGAGAACATCCGCAAGCAGATGAAACTGAAGTTCGTGACATCCATGGATGAAGTGCTGAAGATTGCCCTGGAACGGGAACTGGTGGCGCTCCCGCTGGCGGCCACTACGCCGCCGGTAGAGTTGGTGCGGAGCGGCTCGCCAGAAGAACGAATTTCGATATAGGGCGTGATTTGATCGTTGCGCCGCCAGGCCGCATGGACGCTCAATTTGTAATCAGCGCGGCGCGCCCGGAACAGTTTCCAGCCGAAACGCTTCCGGAGATTGCGTTTCTGGGGCGTAGTAATGTCGGCAAGTCGAGTTTGCTGAATTGCCTCACGGGTCAAAAGGGATTGGCGTTTACCAGCGCGAAACCCGGATGCACGCAGCTAGTGAATTTTTATCGGATCGACGGACAATTCCACTTCGTCGATCTGCCGGGATATGGATATGCGCGTGTCCCGAAGGACATCGTAGGCCAGTGGAAACAGCTCATCGAACAATACCTGTTGCAGCGAAGGTCGTTAGAGCTCTGCTTCTTAATTCTCGACGCGCGTCGGGGCTGGATGGATAAGGACCTGGAACTCAAACAGTGGTTGGAGTTCCATAACCGGCGATACCTGGTGATCGCCACCAAGACGGACAAGTTGAAAAGTCACAACGATCAGCGGCAAGGTTTAGCGGCCATCCGGAGCCAGTCTCCCGAGACCGAACCCCTGCCGTTCTCGGCCATCAGCTGCCGAGGAGCGAGGGAAATTTGGCAAGCGATCAAGACAATCAAGACCCAGCGGCAGTAGCCGCTCCCACCCCCGAGGAATCCGACAAAAAAACGGACGGCAAGGCCGTCGCCAAAGGCGACTCAAGAACAGACAAAGGCGACTCAAAAGCAGACAAAAGCGACAGCAAAGCGGCGGACCCCAAATCCGCCGAGCCCCAACCCTCGGCCGACACTACGGACGCAGCGACACCTGACGCAAACGGCAAGGCGGAGACGCCCGCCGGTGCGCCAACCGGACGCAAGCGACACGGCGCCGGCGCTTCTCAGGCCAATCAAAAGAACGGCACGCTCGATCTGGTGGAACTCAAGGACATGAGCATCCAGAAGCTCAACCAGATTGCCAAGGATCTGAACGTCACGGGCACCGCCGGACTTCGCAAACAGGAGTTGATCTTTAAGATCCTGCAGACGCAAGCCGAAAAAAGCGGATTGATCTTCTCTGAAGGCGTGCTCGAATGCCTACCCGACGGATTCGGATTCCTGCGCGCGCCCGAGTACAATTATTTGCCCGGGCCGGACGACGTATATGTCTCGCCGTCGCAGATCCGCCGCTTCGATTTGCGCACCGGCGACACCATCTCGGGGCAAATCCGCCCTCCCAAAGAAGGCGAGCGGTATTTCGCGCTCATCAAAGTGGACGCGATCAACTTCGAGCCACCCGAGGAAGCGCGCAACAAAATCTTCTTCGACANNACGCCCATCGGCAAAGGGCAGCGCGGGCTGATCGTTGCGGCGCCTCGCACCGGTAAGACGATGCTGCTGCAGTCCATCGCGAACTCGATTACCGCCAATCATCCCGAGGTTTCGTTGATCGTCCTCCTGATCGACGAGCGCCCTGAAGAGGTCACCGACATGCAGCGCTCGGTGAAGGGGGAAGTGATCAGCTCGACGTTCGACGAACCCGCTTCGCGCCACGTGCAAGTGGCGGAAATGGTGATCGAAAAAGCCAAGCGATTAGTGGAGCACAAACGCGACGTCGTAATCCTGCTGGATTCCATCACACGACTCGCGCGAGCCTACAACACCGTGGTCCCACCCTCGGGAAAAGTGCTCTCGGGCGGCGTGGATTCAAACGCGCTGCAGCGCCCCAAGCGTTTCTTCGGCGCGGCGCGCAATATCGAAGAGGGCGGGTCGCTGACCATCGTGGCCTCCGCATTGATCGATACCGGCAGCCGCATGGACGACGTGATCTTTGAAGAATTCAAAGGCACGGGCAACATGGAAATCCATCTGGATCGCAAGCTAATGGACAAACGTGTCTTCCCCGCCATCGACATCACGAAGAGCGGCACGCGTAAAGAAGAACTTCTTGTTCCTAAGGAAGAACTGAACCGGATCTTTGTGCTGCGCCGCGTGTTGAACCCCCTTTCACCGGTGGAGAGCATGGAATTGCTGCTCGACAAACTGGGCAAGACGCGCAGCAACGCCGAGTTCCTGTCATCCATGAGCGCATAGCGGCACTGCATGGGCCGAATCCGCGTCCTCTCCGACAACGTCGCCAACAAGATCGCGGCAGGGGAGGTGGTGGAGCGGCCCGCTTCGGTCGTCAAAGAGCTGCTCGAGAATTCTCTCGACGCCGGAGCCACCGATCTCCGCATTGATATCGAGAGCGGCGGACGCCGTCTGATTCGCATCGCCGACAATGGCAGCGGCATGTTGCGCGACGATGCGTTGCTCGCCTTCGAGCGCCACGCCACCAGTAAACTCAGCGATGTAAAAGATCTGCTTTCCATCGCGACGCTCGGATTCCGGGGTGAAGCATTGCCCTCCATCGCTTCCGTATCGCGGCTGCTGCTTGAGACGCGAGCCGCCGAAGAAACTACCGGAGCGGCCGTCGAAATCGCCGGAGGGAAAATCCTGCGCTGCGATGAGTTCTCCCGGACGGCTGGAACCACCATCTCGGTACGGGACTTGTTCTACAATGTTCCGGCGCGCAAGAAGTTTTTGCGGTCCGATCAAACCGAGCTGGCGCACATCGCCTCGCTCGCAACGCACTACAGCCTGGCGCATCCCAAAAAATCGTTCCAATTGAATCACGGCACGTCGCAGCTGCTGGACGTCACGCCAGTGGAAACATTGCGGGAACGCGTCTATCAGGTGTTTGGTAATCAGACGTTGGAAGACCTGATCGACCTGGATTACGTCGAGCGCGAACTGGAAGTTGTCGAAGCCGACGATCGCTCCACGCGCGTCTTCGCTTTGCGCGGCTTTGTTTCCGGCCCGCAAGTGCAGAAGATGAACCGGAATTCGATCTTCTTGTTTGTCAATGGCCGCCTCATTCGCGACCGTCTGCTGCTGCACGCCCTGTCTGCCGCCTATCACAACCTGATGCCGGCGGCCTGCTATCCTTTCGCGCTCCTGTTCGTGGATTGCGATTGCGAAGAAGTAGACGTGAACGTTCATCCGTCAAAAACGGAGGTCCGTTTCCGGCATGGCACTTTCTTGCACGATTTCGTGCGCGACTCCATTCGCGAGCGGCTGATAATCTCGCGTCCAGCATCCAGTATTCCAGCATCACAGCAGCCGCAGGCCGCCGCCGATTTGCCATTTTCCGATTTTACGCAGCGCATTGAGAATCAGCGCTTCGAGCCGATGCCTAGTAGTGAAATCGAGCCCGGGGACGGGGTGGAGCGCCTGGAAGACTTGCCTGTTTTTACCCTGAACAGGAGCGCCGCGCCGGAACCGCGCTTCGACTTCGAACCAATGCGCTCGGCAACGGTGCCCGATACGCATGGTCCGCTGGCCGAGCACATTTCAGAAGTTCCACAAAGCCTCTCTGCTCTCTCCGATCTACGCCCGCTCGGCCAGATTCATGACAGCTTTATCATCGCCGCGGGGCGTGACGGGCTTTGGATTATCGATCAGCACGTCGCCCATGAGCGCATTCTGTTTGAGAAGGTGCTGCGGCAGCAGGCCCAGGGTCGCGTGGAGCGCCAGCAGCTCTTAATGCCCATTTTGCTGGATCTTACCGCGGCGCAGCAAATTGAATATGCCCGCATCGGGGATGAACTCGACCGGTCGGGTTTCGATTCGGAGCCTTTCGGTAACCGTACCATTGCGATTAAAGGCGCGCCGGGCGGCGTCAGTCCGGCCGAAATTGAAAAGCTGGTGTTCGAGATTCTAGAAATGGCCGAGGGCGAGCACAGTAAAACTTCCCTGGACGATCTGCGGCGCGGAATGGCCGCCAGCATCGCCTGCCGCGCGGCAATCAAGATCAACATGCGGTTGGATCACACAAAAATGGAATGGCTGCTAAACGAACTGGCGGCTACCGATTGTCCGATGAGTTGCCCGCATGGCCGCCCCATCGCGCTGCGTTATTCAACGCGCGATATTTTGAAGAGCTTCCACAGAATCTGATTATTCCCACTCGATGGTGCCGGGCGGCTTGTTCGTCAGATCGTAAAACACGCCGCAAAGGCCACTCACCGAAAGAAGCTCGTGGGTCATGCGGTGCAATAGCTCATGCGGCATACGGACCACCTGCGCGGTCATACCGTCCACGGAATGGATGGGCCGCAGCACCACAGAATCCGGTTTATCCCCCGCGCCGATTGGAATCAGCACCACTGGAAATTGCCAGACTTCGCGCTCGAATCCGCTTTCTTCCGACCATTGCCGCACAATCGCATCGGCATGCCGCAGGCGCTCCAGGCGCTCGTGAGTTAGCGTGGCGCGGCTGGAATGCATCTCCGCTATGCCAACCCTGGCGTGAACCAGGCCGACCACGCGGTTGATATCCATCCTCTGATTCACAAGCTCGGTTGCGATTTCACCTTCCGGCAAACCTTCCAGTGCAAGCACCGCATGATAGCTGCGCGAATCGCCTTTGACGCCGACCGATCGGATGGGCAACAGCCAGCCCTCATCGCTGTGCGTCACTGGGGCAGCCGTTTCCGAACACAGGCAGCGAATCGCCAGACCCGGCCCGGGAAAGGGATGCCGATTCAGGAACTCGCCCGGGATTCCCAACTCTTCGCCGATTTCCCGGACTTCATCCTTGTAGAACGAAGCCAGCGGCTCAATGATACGGCCTGTTTCAATGAGCTTCTGAATTCCCGCGACGCGATTGTGATGGGTCTTAATGACGTCGGCCTTCGCAGTGCCGCCCGATTCGATGGTGTCGGGGTAAATGGTGCCCTGCCCCAGGATCCAATTTCCATCCAAAAACCGCCCCGAACTCAAAATGCGCTCCTGGACCACGACGAACTGCTCGCCGATGATATGGCGCTTGGTCTCGGGGTCGGTGACGCCTTCGAGCGCCTTCAGGAATTCCGCTTCCGCTTCTTCCACCCGGAAATCCGTCGCGCCGAGCTGCTCAAAAAGCCTGCGAACATAGCTGGTCTCGCCCTCGCGCATTAAACCCGTGTCGACATAAATGCCGAACACCCGATGCGGCCCGAGCGCGCGCAGGCAAAGCGTGTAGGCCACGGTGGAATCTACCCCACCGCTGACGAAGAAGAACACGTTGCGGTCCGCGGCGATGGCGCGAATCTCGTTCTCGATTGGACCCACGCGATCCTTGGGATCCCAATCCTTAACGCAGCCACAGATGTCGAACACAAAGTTGGAGAGGATCTGATGACCCTGTTCGGTATGCGCCACTTCGGGATGGAATTGCACGGCCATTAAAGGCCGGGTGCGATGCGCCATCGCGGCTACCGCGCATGTGGATGTGCCGCCCAAGACATCAAAGCCTTCGGGAACGGACTCCACCTGGTCGCGATGGTTCATCCAGACTTGCAGCTCACCGTTCAGGTTGGCGAACAATTTGTGCGTCTTTCCCGTTTGCAGGCGCGCGAACCCGTATTCGCCCTTTTCGCCTTTCCGTACGCCGCCTCCCAGGACGTGCGTCATCAGCTGCTGGCCGTAGCAGATGCCAAGCACGGCGGTGCCGGTGGCTAGAATAGCCGGATCGATTTGCGGGCTGCCCGGTTCGTAGACGCTATCGGGGCCGCCGGAGATGATAATGCCCTTGCGGCCTGCTAGCTCGGAAGCCGGAGTTTCACTTGGTTTTACATCGGCATACACGCCGAGATCGCGAATCTTCCTGGCGATGAGATGACAATATTGGCCGCCTGCATCCAGGACGGTGATCTGTGGCGTGTTCAAACTGTCGCTAGTGGCCTAAAGGATCCCGCTGGATCCGCTCGACGATCAGCTTCTTCGATTTGTCGAGCAAAGCCTTCGCATCGGGCATTGCATCAATGGCCTTCAAAACCATCGGATCGCTCTCAATAGCAACCTTCTGCGAATCTTCGTAGCTGAATGCCGTGGCGTACATCTCGCGCTTGAGCTGCTGAGCAATCCACGTGCGGTTGTCGTTCCAATCCGCCTCGGTAAACGGCAAATTCTGTTGCGTGATGTACTGGCGGAACTCCGCCACCACCGCGGCGTCGGGCTCCCAACCCTTTTGCAAATGAGCTTGGGGATGCGAACCGAACCACTTGGCCGTGAAATTGAAGAGCTCGTATTTGGTCAGCAGGTCGGTTTGGAACTTGTTGTACTTCGGCGGCTCGTACTTTTGGTCGGGAGTAATTCCTCCGCCGCCGTACACCGTTCTGCCGCTATCGGTGCTCTTCACGTCCTGCATGTTCTTCGTCTCGGTACGCTTGCCGTAATAGTAATCGAGGAACGAAATGTTGGAGTAGTCGCGTTGGATCAAGCGGCCGCTCGGAGTATAGTAATGAGCCGTGGTGAGCGCAAGACCGGTATTATCCTCGAGCGGATAAACGGTCTGAACCAGACCTTTTCCGAAGGTAGTCTCACCGAGGATCCATCCGCGGTCATGATCTTGCAGCGCGCCGGCAACGATTTCCGCAGCCGAGGCCGAGTAACGATTCACCAGGACGACGATGGGATAATTCTGCCCCTGAGCGCTGCCGCGCGCCAGGTAGGGTTTCTCAGCCGAAGCTCGCCCACGATGGGAAACCACAACTTCACCCTTGCGCAGGTAATGACCGGCCACCGCTACACCTTCGTTCAGAAGACCCCCCGGGTTCTCGCGTAAATCCAAAACCAGGCCTTTGACGTTGCCCTCTCCCAGGCGCTTGAAGTTGTCTTCCATCTCCTGGCTGGTGTTTTCATTGAACTGCGTGACCTTCATGTACATGATTCCGGGGTGCACCCAGAATGCATCTTCCACGCTATTGCGCGAAATCTCATCCCGCACGATGTCGAAAACGATCGGTTTGTCGGAGCCTTCGCGGCCCACGGTGACTTGGACATGCGTCGCTCGCGGACCCTTCAATAGATCCGCGACTTCGGTGGTGCTCAGCGAGTCTGTCTTCTTGTCATTCACGGCAAGAATCACATCGCCGGGTCGAAGTCCCGCTTTGTAAGCCGGGGAACCACCGAACGGCGCCACCACGATAGTCTTGCCATTGCGCGGGGCTACCTGCATTCCCACGCCATAGTAGTGGCCGCTTTGATCGTCACGCAGAGACTGAAAATCTTTGGGATCGAAGAAATTGGAGTGCGGGTCGAGCGTCCGTAGCATGCCAGGGATCGCGCCCTTGTAGATGCCCTTGTCGGAGGTGACCTTGTCGGCGAAGTTGTTCTCCACCAACTCATACACCTTAGTGAAGCTCTTGATATTGGCCTTGAGATCTTCCTCAGGACCGCTGGAGGCCGCAGAAACACCGGTCACACCCGGTCCAAAAACTCCACCTAGGACCGAGCCAAGAACGATGACGAAAGCGGCAAATAGGATAGACCGGAACCAACGCGGCATTAACACCTCGCACTTTCAGTATACCGGAGTTTTCGCGAGGCCTCGGCCCTCCAATTCCGGAGGGGCAGGGGCAGCGTGCGTTTAGGCGCTACGAGCGGAGCGGCGCGACCCGGCGGTGACCGCTTCAGCCTTCACCGATTTACGTGGAGATTCCTCCAAGCGTCGCACCTGATCGCTCACGCAAACCAGAAACATGGGTTGCTTGGCGTTCTTGAGAATATCGATGATCCGTTCCTGCTGGTCTTCCAGGTAAATCGACTTACCGTCGGTGACCAGATGAAGATCGGAGTTCGATTGCATGACCTCGCTCAAGCGCTTGCCCATTTCGCGCTGCAAAAACCGCAGAACGCGACGGATCTTTTGCAGTGAAAATCCCTTGCGGCGGAGTTCGGCAATGACCGTAATTTCGATTACTTCCTCGGCTTGGTAAACGCGCTTGTGACCCTCGTGACGGGGAGAAACCACCTTACGCTCATCCCACCATTGCAACTGCCGTAAGCTGACCTGAGCAATGCGCGAGACGTCGCTAGAGGCAAACGTGCGCAGGTTTTCTTCCGCTTCAGAACGACTTTTCTTTGTTTTGAACATGTTCCCCCGTTAACGTTTGCAACAAGAGCGCATTTAAAATTCTACCCGGTCCCTGGCGACTGTCAATAGGTAAGTGGGATGCTTTTCCTTCGACCGACCGAGTCGAAGGGAGCGGGGCCCCTTAACCCCCGCCGACAAACTGTACGATCTCTAACGTTGCACCAGGACCGACTATGGTTTGGTCCCACGCCTGACGCTGCACGATGGACCGGTTCAGCTCCACCGCCACGCGCGCCGGATCAACCTCCAGCCATGTCAGCAGTTCTTTTAGGGTGCAGCCGGCGGGTGCCAGCCGATCCTGACCGTTCACAACAATTTCGATCTGTTTTGTAGTGGCTGCCGGCATTGCGTGCGAACCAAATCCAGAAACCAAAGTTGCGGCCCGAGGCCGGATCTCATTATAGTCGAATGTTAGGGCGTTGAGTCCACAATCCAACCAATCGAATGCCGACCTCTTATCCCGATACGTACTTCCCGGTGCTGGTGCAAATTGCGATTGCCATTGTGGTCGCGGGAGCGCTGGTGGCCATCTCGTTCTTGTTGGGCAAACGCGTCAGGAACCGGGTGAAAGACTCGCCGTATGAATCGGGCATCGCGCCCACCGGTTCGGCCCGCGAACGCTTCAGCGTCAAATTTTATCTGGTCGCAATCGTATTCATCCTCTTCGATATTGAGGCCGTGTTTCTCTACCCGTGGGCCGTTGTGTACCGCGAGTTGAAACTGTTTGGGTTCTTCGAAATGTTGATATTCGTCGTTCTNNAGATGCGTCCGAGGGCAGTCCTTACGATGCCGAGGGAGCCCGGGTAACCAAAAGAAATGCTGCCTGACATCTTGAAAGATCACGCGGTGGCTGCGGCGCTTGAAACCACGCTGCCCAATGCCATAACGGCCGGTCACGCCGAACGGAATGAGCCGACGTTGTGGATCGCACCGGCGCGCATCGTCGAGGTTTGCCGCTTCTTAAAAGCCGAGCAACAGTTCGTTCGTTTGAGCGCCATCACCGCCGTCGATTGGCTGCCGGCGGATCCCCGCTTTGAGGTGGTATACCTGCTGCATTCGCTGACACGCAATCAACGGCTCAGGCTGAAGTGTTGGGTCTCCGAAGCAGAGCCTGAGATCGATTCCGTCACCGGCGTGTGGCGTACCGCGGATTGGTATGAACGCGAAGTCTTCGATATGTTCGGCGTCCGTTTTCGCAACCATCCCGATCTGACTCGGATCCTGATGCCGAGCGACTGGGAAGGTCATCCGCTGCGCAAAGACTATCCGGTACATGGATACAAGTACAGCTATCAGGATGAGTAAAAGCCTCAGGATGAGTAAAAGCCTCAGGATGANNACTGGGAAGGCCATCCGCTGCGGAAGGACTACCCGGTGGAGGGTTACCGATAGCGCATGACGCAATTTCCCCCTACTGTCGCTGAGCACGGCCGGGAAACTACCTCGGGTGACCGCACTGTCGTTCTGAACATGGGGCCGCAACACCCCTCTACGCATGGTGTGCTACGCATTGTGCTGGAGTTGGACGGCGAAACCATTCTGAAAGCGGTGCCCGACATCGGATTCCTACACACCGGAATCGAAAAAGAGTGTGAGGTTAAGACCTGGCAGCAAGTAGTAACGCTCACCGATCGCGTGGATTATCTTGCGAACTTGTCGAACAATCTGGTCTACGCGTTGTCGGTGGAAAAGCTGATCGGCGATATCGAAATTCCGCCGAAAGCGCAATGGACGCGCGTGATGCTGGCGGAGCTTCAACGCCTGAACAGCCACCTGGTATGGCTGGGAACGCACGCGCTGGACATCGGCGCGATGACAGTCTTTTTCTATTGCTTCCGCGAACGCGAGGACATCCTTCGCATTTTTGAGATGTTCTCAGGGCAGC
>PKZC01000129.1 GCA_003132905.1 Bryobacterales bacterium
TCTCCAAGAACGCCGTCTCGGACCCCACTAACAAGTTGAGTGAGTTCCTCGTCAGAAATTCAAAGTAGCCCAAGGTGCACGTGACAGGCGATGTAACTGGGTGAAAACCTCTCGCCATTTCTGAATCTAATTAGCCATTTCTGAATCTAACCATTGGGGGGACCCAGTCAGCAACGTTTTATTCATGTCAAGGTCCCACGTTAGGAGGATGTCATAGCCTCACAACAAAGCAATGTTTCCCTTCATGGTAGCGCCACTCTTAAAGCTCGCGACATCGAGCACCCAATGATTCGCCTTTCGAGAGAATGCCTCCTAGCTTGGCGATGAAACTCCGCTTCTGTGTAGTCATAAAATAGGACGGTATAAATGAGCGACAAATATACTACAGGGCTGTACTGCTTTCTCTGAGGGCTTGGAGTGGGACTTTAGCAGTGGGAATTCTCTTTGCGCCGGATTCCGCGCAGGCACTCGCGATCGCATCCGACGCAAGACTGATGAAGGGAAGAGATCTGGTGAATGCCAAAGCAGATGAAGGGCGAGAATACTTAAAGCGGCAAGGAGCCAGACTCGTTGATCAGACCAACGAATTCGTAGAGTGTGCAAACGGGTCGTGAAACCAGGAAAAGGAAAGGCTCACCAACGCACTGGAGGCGGAAAAGACTGCCTATCGCGTGGCGGCCAGTGATCCGGAAATTGGTCAGGCAGGTAATTAGGGCTGGTTCTGTTTTCGCTGTATCAGGCGCTGTCATCCAGAGGAAATCGCAAGTTATCGATAAGAAGGATTTATCCACGGTCGAAGCGGCCGAATCGCGTAGGCGTAACGAACCAGATTGCGGTGGATGTGCGGGTAATCGCGGCAGCCCGGAGGCACGTTTTCGTTTCTTCCAACCGGCCGAGCAACACCGCCCCGATTGAGGCGAGCGTTGTCGGACATTCAGTAGCCTTCCGAGGGATTCGGCGTAGTGAAACTCGCCTGCTGGAAAATTCCCGTCGAAACGGTCATATGACGAGGTGATCCAGATTTCGCGTCGGCGATTCATGCAGCCGATGGCTGAACTCTCGCGGCAACAGATTCGCGTGGCGCCACTGTCCGCTGTTGCGCCATTTCGAAAGAGCCCATGTAGAGCCGCGCCGTGTTGCTCCACACCATTGTGCGGCCCAGCTTGTAGGCGTTATCGCTCATGGCCTTCCGGCGCGTTCCATCGCGCAGCAACCCACTCACCTCACGCGCAATCGCGCTCGGGTCTGCGAACGGGACCAGTACGCCACGCTGGTCCGTCAACAATTCGGCGGCATGCCAGTACGGCGTGGAGATCACGGCTTTGCCCGCGCCAAACGCATAAGCTAATGTTCCCGAAGTACTCTGGGCTTCGTCCAGATAAGGAGTAATGTAAAGATCTGCCGCTCCAATGAACTCGGTCAGTGCCTTCAACTCCACAAAGCGGTTGTGGAAGATGACGTTGTTCTCGAGTTTGTTTTTCTTGGCGATTGCCTCGAGGCCGAGGCGGTAGGCTTCGCCCCGCGTGCGCAACTCGTTGGGGTGGGTTGCGCCCAGCACAACGTAGACGACGTCGGGAAACTCAGCCACGATATCGGGGAGAGCATTGAGCACATGTTCGATCCCCTTGTTCGGCGACAGTAGCCCGAACGTTAGCAACACCTTCTTTCCACCCAAGCCAAACTTGTGCTTGTAATAATCCGGGGCGACGAATGCTACGTCGGGAATACCATGCGGGATGAGGTCGATCATGGCCGGTGGCGCCTGGTAAACTTCCTGCAAGATCGTTCGTCCCCGATCTGTCATGACCACCAGCCGGGTGGAGTGCGTGATCAGTTTCCGCATCACACGATGCTGGTCGGCATTCGGCTTGAGGAGAACGGTGTGGAGCGTGGTGACGACCTGCGCTTTCAGTTCGCGCAGCAGGGCCAATAAGTGGCTGCCGGCCGGCCCGCCGAAGATTCCGAACTCGTGCTGGATCGAGACAACGTCCACGTTGCTGGAGTTTAGGAAGTCGGCAGCGCGCCCGTAAGACCCAAGATCCTGCTCCTCAATCTCGAAGCGAACGACGTCAGGATACTGGTAGCACCCCTCGATGCCATTGACTGCCACCGCGAAACACCGGCTTTGGGGATGGCGCGCTGCCACAGCCTGAAGCAGGTCGGATGTAAACGTGGCAATGCCGCATTTGCGCGGCAAGTAGTTGCCGAGAAACGCGATAGTTCGAATGCTGGACTCTGATTTCACAACTGGCCCCTCCTTTTGCCGCTCTAACGGTGATGATGAGCGACGAGCCAGGCGCAGAACCGCTCACTTCACGCCGCATTGAGGAGAGTCGCGCTGAGAGATTGCGTTCCCTCCCGCAGATCCCGATCCGCAGTTTCCTGGCACTGAATACAACGCGACGCCCATGGCGCGGCTGCGAGGCGTTTTGGGCTGCATATTCCAAAGTTACTGGCGTCAATCCGGCGCAATGCGTCTCTCACCTCACGTAGCAGGCTGGACTCGCGGTCAACGTTTCGAATCGCTAGATCTCGTTCCACCGCATACTGGATCTCATCCATTTGGTCCGGGCTCTTCTCGATTGCGATGCCGTCCCGCTTTCGCAAGAGATGAACCAACTCGGCCTCTTTTCGTTCGAAGATCTCTTTGACCCCGCCCATCTCGATATGTGCTGTCTTCATCGCCATTCCTCTTGCCCGTGCGGGCTGAGTATCCTCCAGAGCACGAGATGGTCCATACTAGAACCCGTTTATTTGAAGCCGGGGGCCCTGACCCAGCGTGGGTTATTCGGAAGCGCACAAGAGCCGAGGATTTTTGCGCGAGTCCGATGGCATCGCAGGCTCTTGCAAGGACGCCAGTCCCTTCTGGACCCATCCGTCATCCAGCGTCTGCCCAGACATGAATATGACCGTCAATGCCGGGTTCCAGCCTGAGGTCACGTTCCGCAAATGTTCGTCCGCTGAGTGCTGACTGAACATGACCAAATCGAACACAAACAGAAGGTAGGCGGGCAAATTTCCAGAGCGGCGGTGCTTCGTCTCGTTAACTCTCTTCAGAGTAGATTCCTGCTGTGACCATACTTGGCCGGGTGACCATATATCGTTACTGCAGTATGATTCGTCCTAGTTGCGGCTGTGCCCGCAATCCGATAATTCCCTGATCAATTAACGCAGCTCTCGCAACCAGCCGCATCAGCGGAAGGCCGATGCCAGGCCAACCACCGGCGAATGTTGAAAATGACCGTCGCAAAGGCTCACCCTTCTTGAGGTTACGAGGTTCTCCACCTTCTTGGTGCGCGAATGGTGGGGCGATCAGTACATCGCGCCAGCGTACAACTGTCCTTACACCGGCGAGTTGGCGAGCGTTGCGTATATTGCTTTTACTCGCAGAATTCGACTGGTAGCAGGTCAAATCAAGGCCGAGCTTGAGAACGACCCATCTTGCTGGAAGGAATGGCTCTCCAAGAAGACACTGTTGAAGCGAATCGATGAATACAACTACATGAAATTTACAGTTCCCAAGTTGAACTCCAGCGCCAAGCAAAAAGCGGCACGGGCGGGCGGTAGGTGAGGGAGACTCGGTGCTGGCACAGCACTCCAAACGCCGCTTTCAATTCTCACCGCGACAGGCGGTCTAACTATGGATCAGGGCTGGTGCTGGAACCCGTAGCTGTGCTTTCTTCGAATCCAAAATCGCGAATACGGTACGCTTTCGTGCCCCGGCCCATTCCCGTCACCGAATCGAGGGCCTCACAATCGGATCTCGCCTGGCCTTTCTACCGAAAAGGTCTCTTGAAAAACACCCAGCACATCGACCCATATTCCCTTCGGAACTTTCTCTGCCTTTTCCCTGTAGCAATAGGCGAATAAATCAGCGGCCTGGAGTGGAGGGTATACCTTATCATCCTGAAAACAAATTCCGCCGATTCTGGCGGCTACCTCTGGGTGTAGCGAGCGGATGCGACGATACACTTTCAGGCACTCGCTAGAGTATTCTTCCGAATCGTCGCATACGAGCGTGAAGATGCCTGTTGGCAAGATGTCTGCGTTATCCATGAGGACTTGATACCCGATTGAAACGCAGCATAAAAGGGGTCCCGGAGAATCTTCCTCTGGGCCTCCTCAAGCCTTTTGTAGTCCTCCATAGTCACTGATGCGACGTAACCAGCGGTTCCAAACTCACAAGCAATTCTGGCTAATTCTAACGATAATTTATCGAGATCTTTGGGCCTGCTTCGAAATTGCTTGAACTGACCGGTCAGATGAGCGGCATTGGAGGTCCGCCAAAAAGTGAGACCTTCGTTCTGAAGTGTTGCATTCCACTGTTGCGACATAGAAACCCAACGGTCAGGCAGGGAGAGTAGACCCGCAAATACAACGTGCTCGCAGTCAGCCTTGCCGCTCCCATCGAACGCAATGTGCTGGCTCGCCATAGACAGTGATTTCGGTATTCTGGACCGCGCGCGAGGGCCTGTACGATCGCCGGATATTTGCCGTCGAAGCTTTTGTTGTTCCGAGACCGGAGGTGCGCTACGCCGTACGATTTGATGCCCAGCGCCCGGTAGCCGTCGAGTTTCAGCTCGTAAGCCCAGCTGGGTCCTTCTGGCAGAGTGTCCGAGCGGACGAGCAGCATAGGCTCGATGAATTCCGCTTTGGTCTTCTGGCGAGGCACAGCGGTTTACATGATGGCAAAAGTTGACTCGCCCGCGCTTCCTCGAACGCCGATTCCGGCCAAAGTCAGTATAGGGGACAATACAGGGCGTTGGCCCGTTATGCACCGTTCACAATTCCCTAATCGCTTACCCGTCGGCACTTCCCAGGTAGTTCATCGAAGAAGTTCCCGGGGAACATCACGTGGCTCTGAGCCTGGTGCGCTTCTGGCACACAGGCCCGGCACTGCCGTGGAATCCACCTCGGACTTCGGCACAGAAGGATTCTGAATCAGGCACGTGGGGAACGTCATCATGCGTTTGGAGTTCCGCGAGTTAGTGCTGTTTCCCGAGAGGCAAACCAATGAACTCAGACCCAGGCTCAATAAGCTTCACTTACAATGGGCCGGAGGGAAAGCATTTACCCATTCGTGCCTGGCCGCTTTCGCCAGATTCCGCCTGGGTAACGCGCGCATAGGAAACAATCTTGCTGATGGGAACGAGGACGATTTTGTAGTACGATGCCACAGGTAGCTATTAGGTACCGGATGCTCATCGAGATCGAGCACGGAGACGAGGTTTGCGTTCTCCGCCTCAGCGGCCACTTCCGTTCCGGCGAAGACCCGGATTACGTTCGCGATAAATTGGATGGGATCAAAAGCCATGACTGCAATAAAATGCTCGCGGATCTCCGCGAGT
>PKZC01000256.1 GCA_003132905.1 Bryobacterales bacterium
GCGGCGTCATCGCGATCTTGTATGCGCGTACAGCGGACTCGGCGAACCCTCCGAGCGACACCGGAGCGTCGTCCCATTTGGTGTAATCGCGAACCATGGACGCGGCATCCTGCACGCTGTGCGCCCATTCGACGTCGCTGCGTCGCCACGCTCCATCCTGAATGTTGCCGAGCAAAAGGTACACCGGCACACGATCGGCATAGGCGTTATAAATAGCCATGGATGCGTGCTGCAAGCCCACGGTACCGTGCGCCATCACCATCATCGGCTTGCCTTCGATCTTGAAATATCCATGCGCCATGGCGATCGACGATTCTTCGTGGCAACAGGTGAGCAGTTCTGGCATCTTGTTGCCGCCGTAATTGATCAGTGACTCGTGAATGCCGCGGAAGGCGGAGCCGGGATTGGCGGCGACGTACTCGAAGCCCAGGGTCTTGATGACATCGACCATGAAGTCGGAACCGGGGCGGTCCGTGGTCCAGACGTCGACGCGAGGAGGAGGAGGCGTGGTTTCGGCCGCGGTCTGCTTGGCGCCCGGCAGCGGATTCGGCGTGGCGGGGCGATGAACTTCCGCCGCTTCTTGCGCCTTCGCGGCCTCGGGTTTCACTACCAGTGCAGCAGCGCCGGCGGCCGCTCCGGCGGCAGCGCCCTTTAAGAAGCCGCGACGGTCAACTGAAATCTTCTTGGATCTCGCCATGGTGAATCCTCCCTACGGGGTTGTACTGAAAGTGTGTGGAAACATTCAATACTTTATCATGCTGGAACTGGCCAAACGGGTCTTGGCGGCAGCCGATATACTGAAGGTAGTTGGAAAAGAAACGAAACTACCGGAAGCTTGTCCAGTATCTGCTGTTCGCGGTTGCGGTTCTATGGATCGCGATCGGCCTGGAGACCTGGAGCGACGAGCAAGCGGGCGTCAGGCCAGTGAAAGATCGTGCGCGCATGGCCGATCTGGTGTTGCCACAGCTTGATGGCAGTTCCTGGCGACTCTCCGATCATCGGGGTGAGGTGGTGCTCATCAACTATTGGGCCAGTTGGTGTGCCCCCTGCCGGCAGGAAACCCCCGGGTTAATCGATTTGGCGCGCGACTATCGCTACAAGGGCCTCTCCATCGTCGGTGTCTCGATGGATGAGGGCGGAAAGCCGGCCGTCGAATCGTTCCTGCGCGAATTCCATCTGCCTTATCCCGTGCTTATGCCGAATCTTGCGTCACGCTCGGTGCCGGCTATCGACGCGCTGCCAACTACAGTCTTGGTGGATCGTAGCGGCCGCGCGGCCAAATCCTATATCGGAGCGGTCCGCGAGACCGTTTTCCGGGCTGATGTGGATCGTTTGTTGGCCGAGCAGTCCCCGCCAGCCAAGAATATTCGGGATTAAACCTTCCAGCGGGACGCGTAGTACTTCCTCCTTGTTCCTATTTTCATAAATGGATGTATAATCATCCGAATCCTATGTTGAAACAGCTTGCTGCCGCAGGCGTTATTGCCGCAGGTATATTGATCTCGCCAGCGGCCGCACAGCCTCAATTCGACCACATTCAGAAGGGTCGGGCTCGCCAGATGCTGCGCGATCTGCACGATGCGCTGCAACATCACTACTACGATCCTCAATATCACGGCGTCGATATCGAGGCGCGTTTCAAAGCAGCGGACAGTCAATTGCAATCGGCGAATAATCTAGGCGCCGCGCTGACAATCATAGGGCAAACCCTGGATGCGCTCAAGGACTCGCATACGTTTTTCCTGCCTCCCTCACGCAACACGCAGCGGGAATACGGTTATATCCTGCAGATGATTGGCGATCGCTGTTTTATCACCGCCGTGCGTCCGAATCGGGACGCCTCCGAAAAATTGGCGGCAGGCGATGAAGTGCTCGCCTGGCAGGGTTTCACGCCGCAGCGCGAAACTCTCTGGACCATGAACTATATCTTCAACACGCTGCTATCGCTTCCCGTCATGAATCTCTCGGTGCGAGGGCCGGATGGAGTGACGCGCAAGGTCGATGTCACCCCCAAAGTCACTCGCGAGAAGCAGGTATTGGATCTCAACAACGACAATGACTTCTGGAAGCTGGTGCGGGACGAGGAAAACGGCGAGCGCGACAACCGGCAACGCCTGGTGGATTTCGGAACCCAATTGATCGTCTGGAAAATGCCGGAGTTCTTCATGACGGATGATGAAGTGGATCATCTGATCAAGGACGCGCGCAAATGCCAAACGCTTGTGATGGATTTACGGGGTAATCCGGGCGGATTGATGAAAACTCTGCAGCGAGTGGTGGGCGGCGTCATGGATCACGATGTAACCATCGCTCAACGGACCGGCCGCAAAGCCGATCTGAAGCCAGAAGTCGCAAAATCCCGCGGCGCGAACGCGTTTTCCGGAAAATTGATCGTGCTGGTGGACAGCCGGTCGGCATCCGCGGCGGAGCTCTTTGCGCGCGTCGTCCAGCTTGAGCACCGTGGGACTGTACTCGGGGATCATAGCTCGGGTTCCGTCATGGAGTCGCGACGCTACCAGTTTCATCAAGGCGCGGACGTCCAGATCTTTTACGGCGCGTCCATCACTGAGGCCGACTTGATCATGGGCGATGGTAAAAGCCTGGAACACGCAGGCGTGGCGCCGGACGAAGTGATTCTGCCGACGGCCGCCGATCTGGCAGCGGGACGCGATTGGTTCTTGCCCGAGCCGCGGCTCTCGCTGGACTTCAACTGGATCCGGTGAGGGCGGGCCAGCTTTTTCCCATCGAATGGCGTAAGGATTAGATTACTTTCTTGCCGGTTCGTGGGCGGGCCAACCGGTCCACATACCGTAGGGAACCGGAGTTACCAGCGCCTCGATCCGATTAATCTTGCCGTCCACAATCTTGAAGAGCTCAGCGATGAAAAAGGAGTAGGGCTGGTCGAACGGAGGATTCACGGGATGTTCGGTGCCGTCGGCCCACGTGATCGTCTTGTTTTTGCCCGAATGATCGAAGCGGATGATCGACAACACCAGGCCGCGCTCTTCATCCACCACCGGGAAACGGCGTTCCTGTACACGCGTAATCACCTTGGTAAATCCGGTTGCGAACTGCGCGCCACAGCTCATTCTGGTGATGGGACTTTTGCTAGTGGGATCGTTCGAAGTGATCACGCCGTTCTCGATGCGCTGGCAATCTTTATCGAATGGAGTGTTTTTGTCGGTGCCCGCTTCCATACCTTCGAAGTACGTGTTCGCGACGCGAATCAACTCCGCGCGCGGGCGTCGTTCGGAAGGCGTCAGCGCTTGATGAAAGATCGGTTTATCAACCAAGTTCTGGGGCTCGGAAAATACTCCGCTGGTCTTCCGTAGAGCCACCACTTCGATTTCGCTGATCTTCTTGTTGCTGCCGTCGATCTTGAGGCGCAGACCGAGAATCACCGGATGTCCATGTTCCTCAATGGTGCCGAAGAAGCCCACTTGGCCGGCCTGCGGATCGGCGAGGTAGAGCTTGTACGTTCCGAGAGTCACAGTCGGGCCCCACATGCCGTCGCCCAGCTTGAGCTCCTGCCCATTTTCGGTATAGCGCGCGTTCTTTGCGAGCGGCAGCTTGGACGGATCCTGCGCCACTAGCGCCGCCAGGTATTGATCGACAAATCCTTCCAGGCACGCGCGGTCGCAGCTCGGCTCCGCTGCTTGCGCGGCGCTTATCCATACGCTCAACGACAGGACGCTCAACGACAGGCTCAACGTCGCCACCGCGATCCACACGTTTTTCATCTTTACTCCTTCTTGCCCCAACCGGATGGCATTCCATAAGGCACGTTCAGCAGCACCGCCTCCACGCGCGTGATCTTGCCGTTCTTGATTTTGAACAGCTCGCCCAGCAGAAATGTATACGGGGTATCGAAAGGCGGATTCACTTTGTGATCCGTGCCGTCGGTCCATTTCACGTTCGTGATGGTGCCGGCGTGATCGAAAAAGATGATCGAATAAACCAAGCCGCGCTCTTCATCGACGATCGGGTAGCGGCGCTCCCGCACGTGCGTGATGAACGGCGAAAAACCAGTGTCGAACTGCTCGCCGCAAGTCATCTTCGCCATGCCTTTTCCGTCGGGATTGTTGGCGGTTACGGCGCCATTTTCGATCCGGGTGCATTGCGGATCGAACGGCGTCAATTTGCCGGTGGCTTTTTCGAGTCCTTCAAAATACGAGTTGGCGATGCGTACCAGCTCTTCGCGCGATGGATGATCGTTGGCGGCCAGCGGTTCGTGGAAGATCGGCCTATCCACTAAATCCTGGGGGCGTGCAAAACCCCCGCCCCCTGAGCGTGCCACAATCGCCTCCATTTCGCTGATTTTGCGATTTTCAATCTTCAGCCGCAGCGCCAGGATCTGCGGGTGGCCGTTTTCATTCACTACGCCCATGAACCCTACTTGACCGGCTTTCGGATCGGCGAAGTAAAATTTGTAGGTTCCGAGAGTCACCGTGGGCCCCCACATGCCGTCGGTGAGCTTCAGAGTCTGGCCATTTTCCGTGTAGCGCGCATTTTTTGTCAGCGGCAATTTCGAGGAATCGTGCGCGGCCAGCGCATCCAGATATTGATTGACGAATCCCTCGAGACAGGCCCGGTCGCAGGTCTCGGCAGCGGTCGCGGGCAAAGGCGCGGTCGTGATTCCGGCCAGTAGCAGAATGGTGAGAAATGTAATTCTCGAATTCACCCCGGTAGGCTATCGAAATGGTGCAGGGGTGTCAAACCAAGGCAGCTTGTTCCTTGGCGCGAGTGCCATCAGTGATTGCAGTGCTATCATTGATGTATGGCGAGCATCACAATCCGTCGCTTGGACGACGCAGTCAAGGCACGGCTCCGCATCCGGGCGGCCCGTCACGGGCGATCAATGGAAGAGGAGGCGCGCCAAGTCCTCAGCGCCGCACTATCGGACGAACCGAAAGGCACATTGAATCTTGCTGACGCCATCCGCCGCGACTTCGGACCCTTGGGCGGAGTCAACTTGGACATACCCCCACGCGAGCCCGTTCGCCGACCGCCCAAATTTAAGTGACGATTCTCGACACGAATGCTGTGTCTGAAGCTATGAAGCCTGCGCCTTCGGACATTGTTCTGCGCTGGCTGGCCTCGCAAGATCCCTTGGGTGTTTTCGTTACGGTAATAACGCAGGCGGAGATTCTATATGGAATCGAAATACTCCCGGCTGGGAAGCGAAAGCAGAAACTTTCAGCCGCCGCTAACAAACTCTTTTACCAACATTTCCGAAACAGGATTCTTCCCTTCGACCACGAGTCGGCGCGGGAGTTTGCGAACATCGTCGCCAGCCGAAAGGCGGCGGGGCGTCCGATCTCTCAATTCGACGCGATGATCGCCGCCATCGCTCGCTCGCACGGCGCTGCGGTTGCAACCAGGAATACCGGCGATTTCGAACATTGTGGGATTCGATTGATCAATCCTTGGATTGCCTGACCGCCCTTCTGCGCAGCGCGGCCCAGATGTACACTAATAGCTACCAATCGCCGGTTCACGAAAAGGAGCGAAACGTGACAACCAAGTTCTTTGCTGCTCTCCTGCTCGCCATCGCGCCCGCCGCCATGGCTCAGTCGCTGTCGGGTCTGTGGGACGCCACTATCACTTTTAACGGCCAGGATATTCCGTTCCGGCTGCAAATCGCCGGCGACGGATCAAATATCCAGGGGTGGTTCTTCAATGGCAATGAGAAAGAGGTCTCGAGCGGCGGCAGCTTTCAAAACGGGACTCTGGTTCTGAACTTTGACTCCTACGCCGCCAATCTCGAAGCCAAACTGCAGGATGGCGCACTCGTAGGGCAATACGGGCCCATGCTCAAGAAGAATTATCCGGTGACGGCGCATCGCCACAAGGCGGAGGCGACCGCGAGTGCCGGCGCGCCTTCTATCGACGGCTTATGGGACGTAGCGGTCAACAGCTCCAAAGGCGAGAAGGCATGGCGCTTGATCGTGCAGCAGAAGAACGCGTCGAATGTTTCCGCCGCGATTTTGCGTGTCGACGGCGACACCGGCGCGCTGACGGGCAGTTATAAGGATGGCAAGTTTGTGCTGAGCCACTTCTCGGGCGGCCGGCCGGCGCTGGTAATCCTGACTCCCGCCGCCGACGGAACACTAGCCATCGACATGACGGATCTGCATGGAACCAGCCAGCTCACGGCCACACGTCCTGACGTGGCACGCGCTAAAGGTCTGCCGCCGCCCACTGACCCGGATCATCACACCACCGTGAAGGATCCGTCTGAGCCATTTCGGTTTAGCTTCCCGGATCTCAACGGCAAGATCGTCTCGAATACCGACGCGCGCTTCCAGGGCAAAGTGGTGCTAGTGAACATCACCGGAAGCTGGTGCCCCAACTGCCATGACGAAGCGCCGTTTTTGGCGGAGTTGTATCGCAAGTATCGCAGCCAGGGACTCGAAGTTGTCGCGCTTTCCTTCGAGGAAGAGGATCAACTCAAGAATCCTGCGCGTTTGCGGGCATTTATGAAGGAGTATGGGATCGACTATACGGTGCTGCTGGGCGGAGTGCCGGACGATCGCGATGCCAAGCTCACCCAGCCGGTCAACCTAAACTCCTGGCCGACCACGTTCTTCCTCGGGCGTGATGGCCGCGTGCGTTTCGTCCATGCCGGATTCCCCGGGCCAGCCAGCGGCGCTCTCTACCATCAGGCTGTCAAGGAATTTTACGCGCAGGTGGACAGCCTGCTCGCGGAAAATCGAACTACTTCGACGCGCTAAGTGTTCGAACCAGGCGACGCATCTCGACGAAGATTTTTGGCCGGGTTGGCGGCAATCGGCGCCAGCCAGCTACTATCGGCCGGCGACTCGCAAGCGAAGCCGCGCCGCATCGACGTCCACCATCATTTCTTTCCGCCCGATTACGTAAAAGCGATCACAGCGGCTGGGGCAGCTCCATCTCCGGCCTGGAGTCCCACGCGATCCTTAGAAGAGATGGACCGGAGCGGCATTGCGACTTCGATTCTTTCGCTCAGTCCTCCCAGTGTCTGGTTTGCAGATGGCGCTCAGGGGCGTGCCATCGCGCGCGACGCCAATGAGTACGGGGCCAAGATGGCGATGGATCATCCCGGCCGTTTCCGGTTGTTCGCCGCTTTGCCGTTGCCCGACACCGAAGGCAGCCTGCGCGAAATCGAGCATTCACTCGACGGGTTGCACGCGAGCGGCATTGGGCTGATGACAAGCTATGGCGATCGTTGGCTGGGCGATACTGCGTTCCAGCCTGTTTGGGAGGAACTGAATCGGAGGCAAGCCGTGGTCTACACCCATCCGACCACGCCAGCCTGCTGCGGGAATCTGAACGACGAAATGCCCGCGGTGGCGCTTGAATGGGCCACCGACACCACGCGCACCATCGGGAGCCTGGTGTTCAGCGGTGTCGCGGCGCGTTATCCGGGAATCCGCTGGATCTTTTCGCATGGCGGCGGAACCATGCCCTTCCTATTGAGCCGCTTTATGTACCAGGAGAAGACCATGAAGGACAAAGCCGTGCGGATTCCGAATGGCTTGATGCACGAGCTACAGCGGTTTTACTACGACACCGCGCAGGCCAACCATCCCGGCGCGCTGGCCGCGCTGCTCAAGATTGTGACGCCCGCTCAGTTGCTGTTTGGCACCGACTTCCCGTATCGCGATGGAGCCGAAGTCAACGGCGGCTTGACCGCACACGGATTCACAGATAAAGAGATGACGGGTATCGAACGGGATAACGCGCTGCGCTTGATGCCAGCTCTTGCAGGTTGACAGTCAGACAGCCACGCGCCACTGCAATCCCTGGAATCGTGCATAATCGCGATCGCTTGTGATCCATTCACAGCCCGATTCTATGGCCAGGGCTGCCAGCCACGCGTCTTGCACTAAGTTTCCGTTGGCATTCGCGCTTTGACATAGGGCGGTGAAGATGCCCCAGTGACGAGGCCCGGGCTGGACGATTTGGCAATTAGGCTGTTGAATGAGAACTGATACGAAAGCCAAGACATCCGTTAGGCGGCTCGGATGCGCGTATATGCGCGGATGAGTTGCGATCCGAATCACGCTCGCCAGAACTTGCGGCGACATTCCGTACACCGCGTCGCCATTAACTACCTCTTCCAGCCAGGCACGGTGCGCGGGGTGTTCTTCCATGTCCGAACGGAACGCATACACCAGCACGTTCACATCAGGCAGAATCACCCACGGCCTTCCATAATGTCTTCGAGAGCGGCGCTGTCATTAAGATCCACGCCTGGAAGCACGCCACCACCGGCTTTGCAGACTGGCAGCGTAACTCGTTCGCGGCTTGGCGGTTGGTGCGATTGCGCCAAGACTAATCTGAGACCTTCTTCAATGAGGGCGGTCACGGTTTCTCCTCGCTGTTCTGCTTCTCGTTTAGCTTGGTTCATTAATCCCTCCGGAAGTCTCACGGTAGTTCTCATATGTCTAGACATACCATAACGGGAGTTCATATGTCAACCAAGCCTAGAAGCCAGAATTCAGGAGACAGAATTCAGAATGGCCGCTGGAGCACATTCTGTATTCTGACTTCTGGATTCTGTCTTCCTCGCAGGCTATTTGACAAGGCCCGCTTCCTTCAGTATTCTTATAAAGGTTTGGCGAGTTGTGTCTTCTGCTCCCGCGCTACCGCTCTTTAGTTAGAGAGCCCGGCCGGGGGCCGGCCCCGAGGTCCTGACGGTTTTTCAGCCATTTGGGATATGGGCTAGTCCAAAGCATGTACCCTCGCAGCTTGTAGTTTTCGCGGTTGGCTTTGAGCCTGCCGTCGTGTGCCAACGAACAACATAACTTCTGAAGGGAAGATTCGTGCCGACGTTTAATCAACTCGTGCGAAAAGGGCGTAGACCGCCACGTTATAAGACAGCCAGTCCAGCGCTGCAGGCTTGCCCGCAGAAGCGCGGCGTGTGTACGCGCGTGTACACTACCACTCCCAAGAAGCCGAACTCGGCTCTGCGGAAAGTGGCGCGCGTTCGGCTGACCAACGGAATTGAAGTGACGACCTACATCCCAGGTGTCGGTCATAACTTGCAGGAACATTCCATCGTGTTGATCCGTGGCGGCCGTGTAAAAGATCTGCCCGGCGTACGCTATCACGTGGTGCGCGGGACGTTGGACGCGGCCGGAGTTGCCGACCGCAAACAGGGGCGATCGAAATACGGGGCCAAGCGGCCCAAAGGGCCCACGAAATAATCTATGCCACGCAGACGCAGACCAGAACCTCGCGAGATCCTGCCGGATCCTATTTACAACTCCACGCTGGCGGAGAAGTTCATCAACTCGATGATGTGGGATGGCAAGAAAAATACTTCCCAGCGGATCTTCTACGGTGCAATGGACAAGATCAAAGACCGCACCGCCGACGATCCATTGAAGCTCTTCAAGAAGGCTGTCGAGAACGCCAAGCCGCTGCTTGAAGTGAAGACCAGGCGTGTGGGCGGCGCAAACTATCAGGTGCCGGTGGAAGTTTCCCAGAACCGCCGGGTCAGTTTGGCGATTCGCTGGCTTCTGCAGAACGCCCGCAGCAGGCCCGATAAGGGCATGCCGGACAAGCTGGCGAACGAGTTGACGGATGCCGCTAACATGCGCGGTGGAGCGATTAAGAAAAAGGACGACGTTCATCGAATGGCGGAGGCAAACAAGGCTTTCGCCCATTACCGTTGGTAATTGAGTTGTAGGGTTTATTTATGGCACGTACTGTACCTATCCAGAAGATGAGGAATATCGGCATCATGGCCCACATTGATGCCGGCAAAACCACCACTACTGAGCGTGTGCTCTATTACACCGGTAAGACCCACAAGATCGGAGAGGTTCATGAAGGCACGGCCATCATGGACTGGATGGAGCAGGAGCAAGAGCGGGGCATCACCATCACCTCAGCCGCCACCACGTGCGAGTGGCGCGACATCACCATTAATATTATCGATACGCCCGGCCACGTGGATTTCACAGCGGAAGTAGAGCGCAGTCTGCGCGTGCTGGATGGCGCGGTCGCGGTGTTTGACGCCGTCGCGGGCGTCCAGCCACAGTCGGAAGCGGTGTGGCGCCAAGCCGACAAGTATGGTGTTCCGCGCATTTGCTTCATTAACAAGATGGATCGCGTGGGCGCAGATTTTTACCACTCCATCGATACGATTATTGACCGGCTGAAGTGCCGGCCAGTTGCCATTCAACTCCCGGTTGGCGCCGAAGACCAGTTCAAGGGCACGGTCGACCTGGTGACCATGAAAGCACGCATCTGGCGCGACGAGACGCTAGGCGCTGAATTCGACGAGGTAGAGATCCCCGCCGATCTTCTCGAAAAGGCCAAATCCTATCGCGAGCAGATGATCGAGGCCATTGCCGAATCCGACGACCACCTGTTCGCCAAATTTGTCGAAGGCTCGCCAATCTCTGAAAAAGAGATCATGGAAGGCATCCGCAAAGCCACCATCACGCAAAAGATTTTCCCGGTGATTTGCGGCTCGGCGTTCAAGAACAAGGGCGTGCAGAATCTGCTGGATGCCGTGGTCGACTATCTACCTTCGCCGCTGGACATCCCGCCGGTGCAGGGCGTTCTCCCCGATAACCCCGAAATAACAGAAGAGCTTCCGCCCACCGATGACGCGCCATTTTCGGCGCTGGTGTTCAAGATCATGACCGACGCTTTCGTCGGCCAGCTCGCTTTTATCCGTGTGTACTCCGGCCGCCTGGGCGCGGGCGAGTCGGTGTTCAATGTCGCGAAGAATCGCAGGGAGCGCGTGGGGCGTCTGGTGAAGATGCACGCGAACAAGCGCGAGGACATTCAGGAAATCCTGGCGGGCGACATCTGCGCCGCGGTGCTAAAGAACGTCTCCACCGGCGATACCATCTGCGACGAAAAGCGCCCGATTCTGCTCGAAAGAATCGACTTCCCCGAGCCTGTGATCCAGCTCGCCATCGAGCCCAAGACCAAGGCCGACCAAGAGAAGCTCGGGCTGGCGATCCAGAAACTGGTACAAGAAGACCCGACCTTGCGAGTGAATACGGATCCCGACACCGGGCAGACCATTCTGGCCGGAATGGGCGAGTTGCATCTCGAGATCATCGTGGACCGCATGCAGCGCGAGTTCAACGTCGGCGCCAACGTCGGCAAGCCCCAGGTGGCGTATCGAGAGACCATCCGATCCACCGCCGAGTACGATTACACACACAAGAAGCAGACTGGCGGCAGCGGCCAATACGCGCGGACCAAGCTGAGGGTGGAACCGAATCACGCCAAGGGCTTCGAGTTCGACAACGTCATCAAAGGCGGTTCCGTCCCGAAGGAATTTATCCCGGCAGTGGAAAAGGGCGTCCGCGAGTCGCTCGAAGGCGGCATTCTGGCGGGCTATCCGATGGTGGACATCAAGGTCGAGCTGTTCGACGGCGATTATCACGATGTCGATTCGTCGGAAATGGCGTTCAAGATCTGCAGCTCCATTTGTTTCAAGGAAGCCTGCAGGAAAGCCAAGCCTGTGTTGCTCGAGCCGGTAATGCGGGTGGAAGTAGTCGTGCCTGAAGAGTACATGGGCACCGTCAATGGCGATCTGAGTTCGCGGCGCGGCCGTTTGGAAGGCACCGAAGTCCGGGGAACCACGCAGCTCATTAAGGCCATGGTTCCGCTGTCTGAGATGTTTGGCTATGCCACCGAATTGCGCTCGCGCACGCAGGGCCGCGGCAGTTTCACCATGCACTTCGGGCAGTATGAGGAAGTTCCCAAGAATCTGTCGGAAGAGATTGTGGCGAAAGTTCAAGGAAGAGTAACGAAGTAGGAATCCAGAATTCAGAAGTCAGAATTCAACAGAAGTAGGAGAGTTTAACACCATGGCGAAGGAAAAATTTGACCGCAGTAAGCCGCACGTAAACATCGGGACGATCGGACATATCGATCACGGCAAGACGACGT
>PKZC01000068.1 GCA_003132905.1 Bryobacterales bacterium
TCCATCCAATCAGGCCTCGCTCCCGGCTGCGCCGGCGGCCGGAACGCTGCCTCCATCATTTCGTAAGTCACCCGGCCAAAGAGGAGGGCATCGGCCTGGGCGATGTTCCCGGCCGCGTGACGATGCAATTCTTCGTCCGCGAACATTGCGCGATGATCGCAGCATCCGTCCAATGTGATGTTGATGGAATACCGAAGGGGCCGCATTGCGTAAGAGTATCGCGGACATTGCGCGTCATCGAAGCCAAGGCAGTTCAGACGAAACGCTTCTCGCGGTGGGCGACGCCCTGCGATACGGGCGTTAGTGCGCAGTTTCAGGCGGCTATTTGACGCTCAGGAGGCGATCTGCCGTAGACGCTCGCCGCCGAGCCGTGACCAGATTGAATGATGCGTCGCTCCTAATGAGCGGCCTCTACTGCCGTTCGGGACTAAACTTGGGTTTCAGGTCGAAATCAGATAATGACGGAGAATAAAAAAGTTGGTGACAAGTTTTCGGATTAGTGAATTATTAAGTCTGTTTGGCATATGATTAGGAACGGCTGTAATTTTTCTAATTCAAAAAAAATGGGGGAATCCATGAAATTCACACATACGTTATGCTTGCTGGGGTTGATTGCATGGTCCGGGGCGATAAACGCGCAATCGCCACAGACGAGCGGCGCCGTCGAAAAATCGATTCTCGCTTTGGAGACTAAGTGGACCGAATCGCAAAAAGCCAATAATCCGGATATGGTGGCGTCGGACCTTGCCGACAAGCTCGTGCTCATTAGCTCGGATGGAAAGATGATGAACAAGGCGGAGGTTCTGGCGGATGCCAAGGCAACCAAATATACAAGCGTGGAAATGCGGGATGTACGGATCACGGTCTTCGGTGATACGGCCGTCGCTACCGGCGATTTTGTCGGCAAGGGGACCGACTCGTCGGGCAAGGCATTAGACGAGCATTCTCGTTGGGTAGACACCTGGGTAAAAATGCCCAATGGCAAGTGGCAGTGTGTTGCAGAGGGAAACACGCGGATCAAGAGATAGGCCACGTACGCTTAGTCACTTATATGGGCCCCGTCTGCTCATGGGGCGGCCATCGTGCTGCGTGCCGCAGCTGATAAGGCAGATACGCGGGTTGCTGCAGGAACAAAATCTGGTGCCGCTGAATTATTGAGAGAACGACTATTTGGCCGCCCACCGGCTTCTATGGGGCCGAGTTCGGCCAATTCGCGAATGTGGCGGCATCGAAGTGCACTCTCCGAAGCAGACGATCGCGGCATTCGGAAGTCTCGGCGGGAAATTCGCGGTACCCATGTATAGACGCGGATCGAATGATCGTTCTAACCATTTGACTACTCGGGGGCAAGATGACTGGCGATACATCCCTTTTTGACCTGAGTGGCCGTGTAGCCGTTGTGACCGGCGGTAACGGCGGAATCGGCCGTGCCATGGCGCTTGGCTTGGCCCGCGCGGGCGCATCCGTGGCTGTACTTGCGCGTAACGAGGAGAAGAATCACCGTGTGCTTGCGGAACTGAAAAGCATTGGCAGGCCCGCACTGGTATCGCGGCTCGACGTCACGGATCGAGCAGAATTGGCCCCAGCCGTGACCCAAGTAGAACGCGCCCTCGGCAGCATTGACATTCTCGTCAACAACGCAGGGATCGTTGCTCTAACTGGTGGAGTACTCAATGAGACCGCGGATATTTGGGACAACACTATCGAAACACATCTAAACGCTTGTTTTTTGCTTTCGCAGTTAGTTGCCAAGTTGATGGTCAATCGTAAGAGCGGAGGAAAAATCATTAATTTGGCGAGCATGTATTCAATCTTCGGATCGGGCCTCGTTCCTTCATACAGCGCGGCAAAGGGCGCTATCGTGCAACTCACCAAATCGATGGCAATTGAGTTGGCCAGCCATAACATTCAAGTCAATGCAATCGCGCCAGGCTGGATCGAAACCGACATGACAGCTGCGGTTCGCAGTTCACCCATGAATGACGCAATCCTTGCGCGCACACCGGCGGGGCGCTGGGGGAAGTCAGAGGAAATCATTGGCGCCGCAGTCTTCCTCGCCTCTCGCGGCGCCGACTTCATCACCGGCGTGACGCTTCCAGTCGATGGCGGCTATTCCGTTTGCTAAGAAAGCTAGATTGCCAGACAGTTGACGTTTGCGACCAACGGCTTCGGGTCTAATGAGGACCGTTGGATCGGCGCGGCGGCAATCGGTAACATCCTCCTGGCGCCGACTGGCATACCTAGTTTGGAGCAACCGAATGAATCGCGCGGTCAGGAGATACGGGTGGCCCCTCGACTAAAACTGGTGGCCTTGCTGCTTGTTATGATGACCGCCTGCGCATCGAGGAGGACCGTCATGGACGCCACGAAGCTGAATGACTTCGCAACCATGTACACCGCAGCTTGGTGCAGCCAGAACGCGGCAAGCGTCGCCGCGTTCTTTGCTGACCATGGGTCTCTGAAGGTGAATGAAGGGAGCCCGGCCGTTGGAAGGACGGCGATTACTGCCGTCGCGCAAGGGTTCATGACCGCGTTTCCCGATCTGGTGATAAGGATGGACAGACTTACCATGAACGGTGCTCAAGTCACGTATCACTGGACGCTAACGGGAACCAACACAGGTCCCGACGGTACGGGGAAGTTCGTGCGGATCAGCGGATTCGAAGAGTGGCGATTCGGTCCCGACGGTCTGATAGCGGAGTCGAAGGGACGTTTCGACGCAGCGGATTATCAGCGTCAGCTGAACGCCGGTGCCACTAGCCACTGACAGGGCTCGCCCGTGCCGTACCGGCGCGCGGCAATATAACGGCAACGGCGAATGAGCGGTTGGCGGGTAATTCGCTGGGTGGCGACGCTGATCCTTTAGCCTAACTTGTTGTACCGCATAGTGCCCCCGGGGTGACTCGAACACCCGGCCAACGGTTTAGGAAGCCGACGCTCAGCGAATCCTCAGTGCACGTCAGAATATGTCATCCGGTCACAACGTACGACACACTAGAGGGTTAGCGCCGTCATGTGGTGCGGGCAAATGCGGTGACGTCCAGTTAAGATGTTTGAAGTCTCTCCAGACTCGCACGTGTTTCGCACGCGCCCGAGTCGACGACGGCACACGTCACGGCGGCCTGACATTTTGCCAAGTCGTCGTGGTTGGCTGGCACTGGAGTGGCACGTCCTGGGGGCGACACGCAGATGGGGCTACGCGTGAGGCTCGTGATCTCGTCCCGCGGCCGAGTCGTCGACGCTAAACGTGTGCCGGATCCCCGGATCGAGCTCTCTCCTCGCCGTGCTCTGTATATCGCGACCTGCCGCGGGGCAGAGCGGCAAGCCCGTTGCGACCGATAACCCGTTGGCGAGCTCGCTGGATTCCGCCGTCCAGGCGGCTGCGACCGTCTACATGGCGTATCCGGGATCCGTCGGTCTGTCGGTGGGCGTGTATCGGGGTGGACGGGCACCGTGTACAACTACGGCGAGTCGATCAAGGTCCGATCATGTACTTCGAGAGTTACGGTCTCCCGTGGCGTGATGTTCAGCCGCTGCCTCTGGCCGTGTGCGTGGTCTCCGCCTTCCTCTCCGGCTGGGTGATCTGGGGTTATGGTTTTCATTGGGCGTTCGGCGCCGTATGGAGAACCCTGTTCGAGCCCCACCATTAATACGACCGGCGCTCTGAAGGGCACGCCGAATAGCACGGCCGAGCGGCCAGCAACGGTGGCTGACAACCCGAAGAAACGCGGTCAATCGCCCGCAAGGTTTCGACGGTGGTGGTTTATCTCATGGGTGACCAGCGTACGGGGCGCATTCTGCGAGAACGCCAGCAGCGCGAGTCCCGGAATTGAGGACAGTAGTGTCGATTCTTGACACGACGCGCTGTCAGTCGCAACTTCGCCCCCGACCAATTCTCTCGGAGGGTGCGCGTGTTTCAACACT
>PKZC01000090.1 GCA_003132905.1 Bryobacterales bacterium
GGCTCAGGCGATACAATTACTGACTCCGGCGCGGTTTGCCACACCGGACGGCTGCCGCCCGCCGAATACTGGTCGCTCGGTGATAAAGGATCGTTGTAGAATTTGGTGGTAAAAACGCCCTGCGCGCGCGCTCTCGCTAATTCAAGACGATAAATCCATTTAACGGAATTGGTGCCGTAGTAGCCGGGCATCACAAGCCGAAGCGGATATCCATGTTCGGCGCTGAGCGGTTCGCCGTTTAGTTCGTAAGCGAGAAGTGCATCGCTGATGGCGGCCTTGAGCGGCAAATCTTTGACGTAGGCATCCACCGGCGTATCGGCGTAAACGACCAATATTTTGACCACACGGCATAGGAATGTTGCGTCTGGCCTCATTTCGACGCGGCTGAGCACGCGCGCGAGCTCGATCCCGCCCCAGATCACATTGGCGATACGCCGGGTGGGAAGTGTCGGCTGGCGGGGGTCGCCGGCACATTGATGAAAGGCCTTCAATTTCCGTTTGGGAATCTTTAAAATCTCGTCGAATGATAATGCCAGCGGCCGCTCGACCAAACCCACCACCTGCAATTGCCAAGTCGCCGCATTTACTTGCGGAATTCCCAATGGTGCAAGAACGAACACGTCGGACGTCGGAGTGAACTCGTGCACGAGCTGATGCGGTCGCAATGGGAAACGGCGCACGGGCGTACTGGGCGACATTGGCGTATCTGCCCAATGCATACCGCTCACCCGAGTTGCTCCAAAGACGAAACAGGGGGCTCATTCAAATGCTGTTCGACCGAATGCACCGGCGACCTGGGCCGCTTGTCGACGGTAAGCGAGAAGATGTCAGGCCGGCTGTAGTGTCCAACCGGATCAAAGTCATAGAGCCCACGAATCACCGCCTGGAGATCGATTTCAGTACTAACGACGCCTTCACGATCCCACAATGGACCCGCAAGGACATTGCCAAGGGGATCGACTATGCAACTGCCGCCGGGGGAGACGATAGCATCGGGATCTTGCGGCAAGTCTGAAACGTAATCGGCAGGATAGTCTTTGCGCCGGCAGAACTGATTGCTAGAGATGACGAAACAGCGGCCTTCCAGCGCGATATGCTGCATGGATGACGCCCAGGTCGGACGCCCATCGGCGGTTGGCGCACAATAAACCTGAATGTGCTCGGCATACATCGCTGCGCGCAGCATGGGCATATAATTTTCCCAGCAGATCACGGCGCCCAAGCGGCCGATCGCGGTATCGAATNNGCCGAGGAAATGGCCGTCCGGATCGAAAAATAGGACCGCACAGTAGAGCGTGCCCCCTTCGCGTTCGATCACGCCGATCACGAGATAGGCATGGCTTTGCCGGGCAATTTCCGCTAAGGCATCGACCGCGGGGCCCGGAACGTCAATCGACGACGCGTGATACATCCGAAACTGTTCGCGTCCCTCGCTGGTACGCGCGCCGATGATTGTTCCAAAATTCGAGCCGCGTGGATATGCGGAGACGAACGCCTCAGGGAACAGGATCAGCTTTGCGCCGGTTTTTGTGGCGTCTGCCGCAAGATCGCGCGTTTTNNACTCAAAAAAGCAAACCTAGCACGTTAATGTAACATGTCAATTTTAGCTAAGTTCGCGCTGCATTTCGCCCATTACAATCTAGTAAGGCTGCACAAGACTTTGCGCATAACTCCAGCCATGGCTGCAAAACTGACGGATCGAGTATGGCCGCTAGAGGAAGTGGTGGGGCGAACGTCAAAATAGAGGCCCACAATGGTCTATTATCTTGTCCATAGGTTTGGTCCCAAGGACAAACCTCAATTCCAAAAAGAGGAATTTTCGACGGAGCCGGAAGCGGTCATCAAGGCGCGCATCCTTCTTGCTACTGATNNCGAAAAAGGCAAAACCGTCATGACCGACCGGCAAATTCGAAGTTTTTGCAAAGCAGCGAAACCACCCACAATGTCAAATTAGAACACTACGTAAAGTCGCATTTGCGGACGCATGCTCGCGCCAGCAATCTAGGCGACGCGCCGCCGCGTCCGTGACCGATCCGCTGATTGCAAGGCTCTTTCAGCGGTCAAGGTCGCGAGGATTACGCTGGCCGTAGTCTGCGCGTGTGATCTTAGCGCCGCCTTCAGCAGCTTGGCATCGCGAGCGATCAGCGCCTTCGCGATCGCCTCATGCTCGCTTTGACGCCGTTCAGCAGCCTTCGGGTTATAGCCACGGCGCACCAGATAGGTGACGATCTGCAGTTGCATTTGGATTTGTGAATAGAGCCGCAGCAGGAAGCGATTACCGGCAGCAGCGACGATGAGTGAATGAAATTCCACGTTGGAGCGAACAAAGCCGGCAGATGATCGAACCACATCACTTTTGTCGAGCGATTGGCGGCGCATTTCCTGGGTCAATTCCCTCACTCGCCTGATCTGCTCGCTAGTGACATTCTTAACCGCGCCCTCCGCAGCGAAATCCTCCAGCACCTGCCGCAAAGCAAATAGCTGTTCCGCTTGCGCGGAATCGATCAGGTTGACCATCGTTCCGCTGCGTCCTGAAACAGAAAGCAATCCCTCCGTCTGCAACCGCGTAATGGCCTCCTTTACCGGAGTTCGGCCGAGGTTAAGGCGCTTTGCGAGCAGATTGACGGAAGTCCGTTCGCCCGGCCGCAATTCATGATGCAATACAAGCTCGATAATACCGCTATAGGCTTGGTCGGTTGCAGTAAGCATGCCCTTACCACACCGTCCTGTCTTTTTCAGCATCGGAATAACCTCGAACCAAGTAGATATAACCACGAGCNNACCCTATTAAATCCATTGCCCGTGATTCTGAAAGGATTATGCGCCTGCGCCCCAGATCGAGGAAGCGATGGCTTTACCGACTTCTTCGGTCGACGCCTTCCCACCGAGGTCCGGATTATGAGGGCCACTTCGCAAAACCGTTTCGAAAGCGCTGACGATTGCGACAGTCGCCTTGGGATGCTGAAGATGTTCGAGCATCATAGCTCCTGACCAGATTTGTCCGACTGGATTGGCGATTTTCTTCTCGAAGATATCGGGCGCGGAACCACGCACCGGTTCGAATATCGAAGGGAATTCTCGTTCGGGTTTGATGTTTGCCGACGGCGCGATTGCAATCGTTCCGGCGCAGGCTGGCCCCCAGGTCAGAAAGATATCGCCTAACAAATTGGAGCCGACGACAACATCAAAGTATTGCGGATTACGTACGAATTGCGCGCTTAGAATATCGATATGGCCCAGTGCGGTTTTGATCGTCGGAAATTCCATTGCCATCGCCGCGAACCGTTCGTCCCAATATGGCATCGTAATCGCGATACCGTTGGATTTGGTTGCCGACGTAACGTGGCCGCGGCGATGAGACGCTGCTTCGAAGGCATAGCGCAGAATGCGGTCAATACCCTTACGGGTAAACACGCTTTCCTGGACGGCGCGCTCGTTCTCAGTCCCGCTATCTTTCACGCCGCCAATGTTGGAATATTCACCTTCGGTATTCTCCCGGACGATCAGCATGTTGATGTCGGAAGGCTTGCGGTTCGCCAACGGACTGGCCACGCCGGGCATGAGCGGGACCGGCCGAACATTGGCATATTGGTCGAAGCCGCGCCGAACGGGGGGATCAGCAA
>PKZC01000130.1 GCA_003132905.1 Bryobacterales bacterium
GCAATCGGCGGCAACGTTCGGATGATGTATACCGAACGTCACGCAAGCTATGACGCCAAGAATCGCCTGGGGCTCCCGATAGAAATTGAAATGGGCAACTCTCCCGAGGAGGGTTGGGCTAACTTTGTGGTTGCTCTGAAGTTTGGTCGCAAACAGGAGGTGGCAAATGGAAAGTAAAGGACCGTTCTACACCGAAGGTCGCTATCTTTGCGAGATCACCGACCAAGGATTATCAAAGGCCAGCACGGGGACTGTTCAAATTGTGCTGCGTTTCAAAGTGATCGAAGGCACTCAGCCGCAGCACGAAGTAACACAGCAATACGAACGCACGGCGTATTTGTCTGTGACGGATAGGACTATGCAGTATCTTGTTCCCAAGCTCCACGCGCTGGGCTACACTCGCGACAGCCTGAAGTTTCTAAACCTCACCGAGCCGCAGTGCCACGACCTCCGCGGACAGCAAGCCGATTTCTATTGCAAGCATGAAGTCGGTCAGCAAGGAGGAATGCGTGAGAAATGGGATGTTGCGTCTCAATCTGAATCGGCTCCCTTAGAACTTAAGCCACCAGACGCTAAGGAACTCCGGCAGCTCGATATGCTGTTTGGAAAACACCTAAAAGAGACTGGCTCGAAGCCGGCGGCCAAACCGCAGCCAGTTGCTGTGCAACCATCTGGTGATTGGACACCAACCGATGACGAAGTACCTTTCTGATATGAATATCTACGAGAACCGGCAGGAAGGCTTNNCGGTGAATCATGGACCTACCGAACGCTCTGGGAGGACATGCGGGAACTAGCGTTCCCATCGCTCACCACCGCCAGCAATTGCTTCACGGAGCTATCGCCGGCAGCCAAGGCGTTCGTACTTGACCGCTGGCGGAAGTGGAAGGGGCTGCCATGAGCCTGCTCAGTGTTAGCGAGTTCAAGGCGCTGGCGCAGCCGAGGCGCAGCAAGTATGGCGTGGCGCCAGCTAGTGAGCGGGCGTATGGCGGGAAAACGTATATGTCGAAGCTCGAATGTGGCTATGCGCAACTGCTGGACACGTGGAAGCTGGCCGGCGCGGTGAAGGAGTGGACCGGCCAGGTTGCGTTTGTTCTGCACGCGCCTGGACTTCTGTTCTCAAGAAAGAAGCCGCCGGTACTCGGTAGGTACATCTGCGATTTCAAGATTGTGTGGGAGACTGGGCGAGTTGAGTACGTCGAGACGAAGGGCTTTATGACGCCGCTGGGCAAATGGAAACTAGCGCACTGTCAAGCCGAATACAATCTCAAGATCACGCTGGTACGCAAACTTCCTACTTAACTCACAATTGTCTTGACAAATCGCGGCGAAGTGCGCTAAAAATAGAAGTGTCGATGAAACGGAAAGTTGGAAGACCCGCGAAGAAAACATACTGCGGTAAGTGCGGCAAGTTACAACCCAGCGCACGGGCGGCTTGGAAGCACTGCATAGGCAAGGCAGCAAAACGTAAGGCAGCTTAGCTGGCTCGACCGGCGCAACCCGAAATAGCAGTTAACAAAAAGGAGAAACAAGCAATGGCAAATTTGAATTTCACGAATCTACAGGCACCGCGGCAAAGCCTGAACATCAGCTTGGACCAGACCTCGGGATTCCTCGCGAAGCTGGCAGCTAACAACACTCCCGGCATCCTGGTCTGCGAGAACTTTGAAGGCATGGGAACTGGGACGTTCTTGATTCCCGTAACCGCAACCGAAGTCACGAGCGGTGTGCCGTGGCTCGATGCAACCCAGAATCTTGCAGACCTCGGTGTCCCGACCGCATTGCCGATCTACCTCCAGGTGTGGATCGCGAAGAAGCAAAGCTTCTATGACGTTGCGGGCGTCATTGCGGATCTGAACCGCGGCGAGTCAGTCAACGAGGCGCTGGAGTAACCATGGACCCTACTCAATCCACTCGCCGCGATTTCGGCCGCACCTTGGCCATCTCATCCCTGGGAGCGGCGTCACTGCCGCTCATCGGATGCATAAAGGGTGGCGTTAACGCGCCCACCACAGGGCAGTCGATAATCACGACAACTTTGGAGTTAATCATTCCGGCGGCTGAAACGATACTCCCGTTCATCCCTGGGTTGAATGGCGCGGAAGCCGCTATAATCACCGCTGCCCTGAATGGGCTCGCCACCGCAGTCCCTTTTGCTGTTACCGAGTTAGCATCCACGGATACGCCGCTGGAGAGGTTCACTAAGATTTCGTTAGAGTTTGGAACGGTCGCGCTCAGTTCGCTCAACGGAAAGTTGGGCGGCGCTCCGGCAAAGGTTCTGACGATCATCACCGCCATCGCTACCGATGTGTCGAACTTCCTCGCATCGATCAACCCGCCGGCCGCTGCCGCACGAGGAGCCGCTGTGCAATTCCAGCTCACGCCTGGGGACTTGAAGGCTTTGCCTAAGATCGCCAAGCGGGCCGCTGCATTGAAGGCAAAGCTCGGTCACTAAGGAGGGCTAGATGCCGATACAACGAAAATACGGGTGTAGATTCGGGCTGCCGGGGGATAATCGATTCCCTCGGCTGGCTGTCGATCCGGCTTATCCGCCATTGTCACCGGATAAGAGCCTGCTCGAAACCGGATTTATGCCGCCGGTGTTTGACCAAATTACCACATCAGGTTGTACGGGCCACGGCTACGCTGGTGTGTTGATGTATGCTCGCGCCAAGCAGGGGCTGCCGTTTATCGATCTATCGCGCCTTTTCCCGTACTGGAATGCACGCTCGATGGAAGGCACTTCATCTTCCGACTCAGGCGCGGTAATCGCTGATGTCATCACGGCTTCACAGCAATACGGTGACTGCCCCTACATTGACCTGCCGACCGAACAATCGCTCGTCACGGTCGCGCCACCTCCGCAGGCGTTTACCGACGCCATTCTCCACAAGACGCTGGCAGCAACGCGCGTTTGGGGGAAGGACGCGTACGGGCTACAGTACCATGCCAAGCATGTGATCGACGTGCTCGGGCTTCCTGTGCTCTACGGGGTTACCGTATACGCGTCCTTCGAGTCCCAGCAGATCGCTGATACTGGCATCGTTCCAATGCCGGGGCCAAATGAGAAACTAGCAGGCGGCCATTGCATTTGGATTTATTCCTACGACGATGCGACACGGAAGGTAAGGTGCCGAAATTCTTGGTCGAAGTCGTGGGGACAGCAAGGAGATTTTGAGGCTGATTACGACTACATCTTCAACCCCGCGTACAGCTCGGATTTTCACGCGGTTACACTGGGAGCGTAGGAGCGTAGAATGTTTGACCACGATCGCGACAAAGACTTAAATGAGCTGATCATCGCGAAGCTCGACAAGCTCAAGGACCAGACGGATCGTATCGAACTTTCGCAGGCTCGGATCATCAGATTGCTGATGAGAACACCTGTGGCGGCAACAATGCAGTTAACCATCAACAAGGAGAAATAAGATGTTAGAAAAAGTAGTCAAAGCAACTCTTGATTTGCCGCTACCGGATAGTGGTACCGGAACGGCCACCCTTTCATTCGTGGACGCCGCGGGGCTGGCCGGCGCGGTCCTTCCACCCGGAAGCGCTACAGTGTGGACTTCCAGCGACCCGACAGTTATCAGTGTAACCGGGAATGCGGACAACGTGACGGCTGCGTTTGGGCCGGCCACGCCAGTGAAGCTCGGTGTCGGTATCGTTATCAGCTCAGCGACCACACTTCCGGCTGTTGGTGCGGCTGCGCCAGTAGTCATAAGCGCATCAGGTCAGCCGATTGACGTGATAGCTGGCGGCCCGGCTGGCGCCCAGATGGTAGAGTCGGTTAACTAGCGGTTTTGCTGGGTAGGGCGAGCCTAAAAACGAGCTTCGATCCCAGCAACGGGTGGTCTGCGACTGGCGCAGACCGTTCGTTAGAGGCTTCGGTTCGGGCGGGCAATCCGGGGGAAGGGTACGCCTGGATTGGAGCTTCTAACGAACGGATAAGCTGGCGGGAGAGAACTGCGCCCGCGAGGGTTGGAGGGGATGATGAAACGCAAAAAGAAGCCCGTGGTAGAGCCACCCGATGACATGCGCTCTCTATACGAGCCATTGAAGAGCGTGGAAGGTGAAATCGTTGGGAATTATATACTTGACTTCCCAGGGGAACTCATCTACAATTGAGTCATGGCAGACACAATGTATCTCGTTGGTTCCGAAGATGTTTCGCGGGCTGGTAACTCGATGCGAAACGCCGCTGAAGAAATGAGCAGGGCGGCGGCGAACATCGAAGGCGTGATGGAACGGCACCAGCGGTTCATGGACGATTGGCTCGAACGCTTCACGCAGGTACTGGAAAACGACTTCCAGAGAAAGGCGCGAAGCTGAATGAGCAAGAGCACAATCAGCACCTTCAAGTTGTTCGAACTTTTCCCTAACGAGGAAGCGGCTCGGACGTACCTCGAAGATCGTCTCTGGCCCAACGGCCCGATCTGCCCAGAGTGCAAATCTGGTGAGTCCGTGGTTTCCCGACCTAAAGGTTTTTACCGCTGCAACGCATGCGAGAAATTCACCTTCACCGTTCGGACGGGTACCATCTTCGGTCGGAGTCACATCCCGCTGCATAAGTGGCTGTATGCCATGTACCTCCTGGTGACTTCGCGCAAAGGCATTTCGTCCATGCAACTCGCCAAGGAAATCGGCGTTACCCAGAAGTCGGCTTGGTTCATGCTCTCTCGGCTGAGATCCAAGATGCAATTGAGGATTCGCTTCACGGCGAACAGGAGAAGCCATGAAAACGCCTCCTGAACTTGACCGAATCGTGGATAAGGTTCTCGCCTATCACCCCAAGGAGAAACGAACCAAGACCACGCGCAAGCGGCGAAAGAAGGCCAAGCGTGCCTGAGCCATACCATGAGCAAAATGGCGTCCAGATATTCCTTGGGGATTGCCGTGAGGTTCTGCCAGCGCTGAATATTCAGTTCGACTCGAGGGAATTAGCGGCTGCCGTGCTGTAGGTGGCGCTACGTGTAGTGGAGAGGTTGGAGAAGTAGGCTGACCGGCGCGGGAGGGGACGATGAAATTGGATATGTGGTTAGTGCTGATCGCTTCCGTAATTGCTGTGATCGCGCTATACAAGAATGACCCTAAACCTGTCGGAGCGTGCTTCTTTTTCGCGATGCTGGCGTGGTTGATGAAAGGTCGCGCATGACCGCCGCTCTCATTCTCGCCGCGATCTGCGCCGTCTGCCTGTGGCTGAAGATGCGGCACTCATGTAAGCATCAGGACCCGTTATGCACGCGCCACCGGCCATGCGTGGCGTGCTGGCGTGCTGGCGTGCTGAAGGCGCAAGAGGGATTAGCAGCGCCAAAGGTGACGATGCCTCGTGTGAAGGTTAAGGTGCCAAAGCCGGTCGTTATACGGAGACAAGCATGAAGCCCGCGACCAAGGCAGCGCTACGCGAGGCGCGTGAGGAAATTGAGCAAGCCATTGCGGAAGACATCGCCATCAATGGCCCGATTCTGTTATGGAGCGGAAACGGTAAAATGCCGGCTAACTTCCGTGGGCTCGTGCCGAGCACGATTGAGGGATATCTGACGCATGTGCGGGAATGGCACCAGGAGAAGCAAAAGCGTGCGGGCTGAACCGGGAGGAGAGCATGAAAGTTTGGGCGGTTGTGATGAAAACCAGCGGTAAAATATGGATCGATACCTTGTGGATAGTTGAACAATCAGCTTGTGATCGGTCGAAGCAATTGGAGGTGAGATTGACCGACGCTGGTCTGCGGGAAACGAAAACCGTAGCGTGCTGGGTCGCTGACTTGAACATTGAGGACGCTAAGATGGAGCCGAATCCATGAGAGCCGCACTCATCCTACTGGCCTTGGGGCTGGCGGGATGTGGCAAGAAAATGTCCAACGATCAGATAATTAACGAGGCTAAGAAATGCATGGCCGCTGGTATGCGGGCCGTAGAAGACAACTTCTTTGGAGAGACTGAAGAAATTCGCTGTCAGTCATGGAGTAAGCCATGAAACTCCTTGCCCTGCTCGCCCTGCTCTGCGCCGTACTACTGGTGCAATCCGAAGTGGGAGCGAAAGCCGTGAAGTCAGCAGATTGGGTGCTGCTTGTACTCATAATCAGCTACGGGCTCGGCTGTTATTTTCTGGGCTACGCGCGAGGAAGGAGAACTGGCTGATGCCGGCGGATAAGATTCTGACCGACGCCGAGCTGGAGGCGATTCATCGTCACAACGAACCGCAAGAAGATAGTGTTGTTGGCCGCTTGCTCGACTCCCACGCCGCCGTCTCGCTAGCGCTGTGGAAGCGAGAATCCGAGCGGGATGCTGCTGAAGATGCCGTTGCCGCCTTACGCGAGAATGTTGGATCGCTCTACGCGCAGCTCGGCGGGGGCGAGGGAAACCTGACCGATGCCTACTTGTACTTCGCGTGTACGGAGATGGTGACAGAGATGAAAGCGCGCATTGAGCAACTGGAGACGGCAGCGAATAGCCTTGTCGAAGCTGGCTGGCACTCCTACGATTGTCAATGTAAGCGCAATCTATCAGGAGATGGAATCTGTAGCTGTGGACTAACGAAGGCCAGGAACCAAATGCGGCAGGCTCTCGCCCAGCCAGCAACGCCACGCTGTTTGGTGACAGGCAATCCAGTTGGAACCGATACCCGGATGGTAGGTAGTCCGTGTCAATGCGTGGCCTGCAAGCCAGTAGCGCCCGAGGCCAAGCCGCGACCATGGGATGACCCATCTTGGTCACCATCACCGCCCGAGGCCAAGGAGGAACCGAAGTGAGGATGGCACAACTAACGACAGGAATATCGGACTGGATACCGTGGTTTAGTGGATTCTGCTGCGGGGTCGGTGTCTGCCTGTTCATCCAGGAGATGCATACATGGCTGACAAGACGATGAGCCGGTACGAGCAGGCAATTCGAGATTACTTTGAAGCTGGTGGACTAATGCTAATTCCACGTAGCGGAAGCGGCCTATCGCCTTGGCAGTTGCAACTGATTGCAAATCTATCAGAGGCGCTAGTCTACGCCTTCGGTTGAGTCATAGCTTGCATACGCCGATTTATTTCAGTCTCGATAACCATACTTGATAGCTGGTCCCCTTGCTTGCCGAGCACGGCCTGCATCGCAACGGCGGTTTCTTTCAGGAGCACAACAGACTGATTCATTAACCCCATCGCTGCTTCCTGATGCGCCGCCAGCAATTCAAGAGCCTGATCCTGTTTTTGTTGAGCGCTCGTGAGCTTGCTGATGATGCCATAAAATGTGCCCAAGCCGCCGAGAACCACCACGCTGATAGTGATGATATTTCCCATTGTCCACGTCGGATCAAAGGCCAAGATGGCTATAAAGCCAGCNNATGGTCATGCGGTTTTCAGCCCGTCTCCTTACCTCATCAGTCCTGTGAACATCTCAACAATCAATGCCAGTACGAACGCCGCCACAAACAATATCGCCAACGCAGGCAGCGCCGCGATCAGCAGGACGCGAAAAGTATAGCCGCGAATTTTCAGGCTCCCCTCATGGTTGTGCTTTCCCGAATCCGATCTCGATCATCTTCTGCGTGCCGCCGGCCGCCGTCTGAAGCACACGAATGCCAGTCAGCAACTTGTACGACGTGGTTCGCAGCGGGATTATCAGCATTCCGCCGCCAGACCATGCCGAGCCTGAAGACCCAGTACCCGTCGCCACGCCAGCCGATCCGAACATGTCGAGATCGACAGACCCAAACGACCTCAACGGGGTAAGCACACCGGTCATTACTGAAGTTTGTATCGCCCGTGGGTGCGTGCCTGCGGGCGTCATCAGCAATGCAGTGTAGGAGTAGACGCGGGCTTTCTGGTTAGCCTGCATAGCGAGTGCCGCCCATCCGGTTGGTTTAGGGGATGGCTGAGCTAGCAGCGTCACGCCAGCTCCGAAGAATGACGACTGTGCCGCGAGCGGCAGCGTGGCTAGGAGCAAAATAAGGGATTTATATACATGACTCCCGCTAGCCTTTCTTTGCATCGGCTTGCCGCTTCTTTCTCGCGCGCCGTTTCGACGCTTTTGACTTTGGCTTGGGCCGATACGCAAGTACGACATCAGTTATCGTGTCTAACTCGCTGGGAACACGCCTTGGGTCATACCCCCCCGCGCGTTTCACCCACACTTTCCCGATCATGCGCCCACCATCCGCATTCTGCGAACCTCGGCAGCCAATTCCAAGGCGTTAGGCTCCGGGGCGCTAAGTACAGCAATAACTACGCCATTCTTTGTGATGTTAAAGCGCTTGCCCATCTGAGCCTGAAGAAGTACGTCTCCTGGAGTCCGCCTGAAATCCATCGCCGTGATGGTCTCTTCCTGTCCGGTGAGGTCCATGCTTTTCGTCAGTGTCTTTCTCGTCACGATTTACTCTCCAGCGCATCCAAACCGTGATGCGTTAACTTATACATCGGTGCTCCGTACCCGACCCACGGTTCAATAAATCCAGCCTCCAGCAACTTGCTAAGCGTGCGGTAATCCCTGAACATGTACGGAGGAACACGACCGTCCTCATACTTGCGCCTAGCCCATATCAAGGCTCGTCTCTGTGCCTTGGTAAGCTTCATGCGGTTCTGGCAAAATGTTGCGGGGACCGCCGGC
The DNA here is from genome assembly GCA_003132905.1 of Bryobacterales bacterium. The sequence goes on from PKZC01000130.1 coordinate 8,589, forward strand.
TGTTGCGCTTGTGCCTCAATCCGCTCTTGTTTTGGAGTCTTCTTCATCATGCCGACACCTCAACCAGATCGAGGATGGGGCAATGGTCGCTTCCTTCGGTGCTTTTCCCGTCCCACCTGAACTCCATAAAAGGCAGGCCCATCGGAATGTCGGACAGATTACAAACCAAGCCTGCCGGTTGCCGCTTAATCGGCAAACAGAACTTAAGTTTGCACGTTGGCGGAACAGAGATACGCCGCGTCAAGACGCCGTGATTCAAGCGAAGGATGATTTTAATATTCCCGTTCTTCACGCCTGCACCTCCACGGGAGCGATGAGGCGTTTGTACGTGAGGCGCTTGCCGACAATGGCGTCAATGAACGAATCCAGCCGGAGCAGCGTGTGGCGCTTTACGTCGCCTGCGTTCAGCCTCCACGCGAACTCATCGACATACCGAAACAGATGCTTGGCGGAAGCGTGATGATAAACACCGTGCAGGCCGCGTTTCATCACAGCCCAGACGCTCTCCATGTTGTTCGTGTGCGCCGCGCCGCGTTTGTACTCGCCTGCCGAGTGGTTCACCGCCTCATGCTTGTAGAACAGGCCATCAAGATCCTGAAACAGCACGTGCTCATCGGTGTAAATCTGAGCGCCTACTTCGATGTTGGCAACGATCTCATCCTGAACCGATTGCAGCGAACGAATCGGAGTGACCTTCGCGTAGGTGCGCCCGCCACGTTCCCGCATCCCGAGCACAGTAGTCTTTCCAACGCTTCCCCGGCCCGCATGGAGTTTCTTGGATTCGTGTTTGTTGCCCTCTTTGCCGCCGAAGAACGCTTCGTCAATCTCGATGATGCCTTTAAGTTTGTCGATGGAATCGGGGGCGCTGCAAGCCTCCCTGAGCCGTCCGAGGATGAACCACGCGGTCTTCTGGGTAACGCCGATCTCTTTGGCCAGTTGCATCGAAGAGATTCCCTTGCGCGCGGTGACCAGCAAATACATGCTGTATACCCACTTGTGAAGCGGAACCTTGGACCGCTCGAATACGGTGCCAGTTCGGATCGTGAAATCGAAATCTCCGCACGCGTTACAGCGGTAGAATCCGTCCTTGCGAACCGTGATACGTTCACCGCTTTTGCACTCAGGGCAAACGGGGCCATTAGGCCACAGCCTGTCTTCCAGGTACAGTCGCGCGGTTTCGTTGTCCGGGAACAATTCGAAGAGTTTGAAGGTGCTGATTGTGGAGCGAGACATTTACTTCGGCCTCCGCTTCCCCTTGATGGCTCTGCGCGCGTCTTCTATGATGTTCTCGTATGCATACTCCAGCGCATCCGGATACTCCAAACCCCAGTCGCGTACGGAATGCTTCCGCAGGCGCTCGGGAGACTGGTAGAGTGTGATGCGTTTCAGAAAATCATAGAAGCGCTGAGCGTCCGATTGCTTCGGATCCTTTTGTTCGAAGTTGCCTACAAGTACCGTTCCCATCTAGTTGACCACCGGGCAGGCGAGTTGCCTGTCCCAGATGTAGGTGGTGTCGGGATTAAGCCCAAGGAATGCGGCTTGCGCCAGCATCTCGCAGGCCTCATGGATGTTATTAGTGAAGAATTGGACGGCGTTTTCGCTCGTCCAGTCTTGGATGGTGTATCGTGTTCTCATACTTCAATGATACATGGTTCCCGTATGGGAGTCAAGTATATAATTCCCAAATAAATGGTTTCATGGTTTTGGTTCTGTTGACACCGTCGTTTCCTTCATCGTCTCGACAACAACAGGCAATTTAGCTCCAACTGTGGTCGTTTCCACTGTGACTTCGGTGGTCTTGATCGGGTCAGGGATTGGCTTCTTCGACAGGAACAACGCGGCCCCTATGACTGCATTTACGACAAAGGTTCCACCCATCAACTTAATGATGAATCCAGACCCATGCGATGCAACATAGGCGGGGTCGATAATAGCCATAGAACTGCCAGCACCAACGGCTCCGGCACCCCCTCCAACGGCAGCACCCCACAGTCCCCGTATCCAATCGGACCAGTCGAGAGTTCCTAAGCCTGCTGGAAGCTTCATGTCACCACCTTGCAATAACCGGTCTCTAACCATTCCTTCGGCCAAGACTCCACAGGCCGCTCCAAGAGGATTGTCTTATCGCTCGCGTCCTTGCGTTTGTGTGGGTAGCTGACGCGCCACCCTTTTTGCTCAACGAACTCGCCGGACGGGAACGTATAGTGCGTCTCCCATTCGTCCGTATGGTTGACATACACTGTCGCGAAACCGGCAGCGTGGATCACTTTCTGAGCATCCACTGACAGGCGGCAAATGGGCTCAACACCGTATATCTCCAACGAGCAATCGTAATAATCCCACCCTAACTTCTCGAAGTTTATGCCTGCATTCGATAGCGCCTCTTCCAATTCGTTTTCGGCGTAGGTGGCGTCGAACAGCCTGGAAGCTATGGATTGGTCGCTCACGCGCCGCCTTTCTTCGCTACCGCCGTCAACTGCGGTCCGTTATAGACAGCACCGTGGATCGAGTTCATCTGTTCACAACCGCCCCACCAGCGCATGATCTCGAAGGCATCGGCTCCTGACGCGCCCACGACAGAACCATCGTCGTACTCTATCTCGATTCGCACGGGGATCTTGTCACCTGACTTTCTCGCTTGCTCAATACGTTTCTCGACCGGCGGATGAAATGCCGCTTGGCATTCAGCGCAGGGGCAATCGAAGCTCATTACGTGGTCGCTCATTACGGCCCTTTCTTCGACACCGCCGTCGTCACGGCAACCTCGGTCAGCATCTCTACGAGCGCGGCCTTCAGCGCTGGGATTGCTTTCGCGACAAACTGGTCCACGAGCGCAGTGACGGCGCGCTGGATCACGGGGTCGAGCGCAGCAGCATCAGCCTTTTCATCGAAAATTCCCATCAGCGCAGTCCCCCGCGAAGTAGGTACCAAATCAGCAGGATGACGAAAATGGTCCCTAGACCGATTCCGCCACCGCCCCAGTAGCCGTAGTTCGGGTTGGCGCGCGTAAGATAGCCACCTCCGCCGCCGAACACCAGAAAGAGAATCACAATCAGCAATATCAGTCCCATGTCATTTTCCTTTCTATACCATTTCCGCATGTTCAGCAACATCATTCACAACGAATCTGCCCATCACCACCGCCTGATGCAACAACTCAACCCTGCTCCGCACCCCGCGTTTTCTGAAGATGGCCGTCTTGTGAACTTCGACCGTCTTGTTCGTAATATTTAATTCAGTGGCGATTTCTTTCATACACAGATCTGGCCGGTTAATCAGAAACTTTTCAACCTGCGCTTCCCGCTGGGTCAGTTCCTTGGAATCCCATCCGCAATGTGGGCACTTGGTCACCAGCTAGTATCCGCCGTTCGAGCCCCCGGACGTCGCGTGAACGTCGCCGCGATCAAGATGAAGTACATGGTGGCAATTCATTTTCACCCCATCCGCAGGCGTCCAGCGCCGCATCTTCATCGCACTACGGCACCATGCGTATGGATCGTAAACCAGCCCCGCCTTTTGGTCGGGGGTTTGCTCGGGAATCTCGTGTTTGTGTTCCATTTTTAACTCTCCTTTTGGCTCTGGCTGCCCGTATTGTCAACTTGCTGATTTCTCGTACTCGGTTCTGCTGCCGATATCATCGATTCGTGCGTAAGGCCCCAAGGCATCGACGATCTTTTGGGCCACATGCTCCGCCCTCGCCGCTGTAAGGTTTGTCTGCTCGATCAGTACTCGCTGAATGATGTCTTTCACAAATAACCTCCAATCATACTCGCTTCCGTTTCTTCTCCGCTCTGCGTCCCAGCACGCCCCACACAACGAGTCCTCCGATGAACGCCACAACGCCGCCCGCGAACCACACGTACGGGCGCACGAGGTCCCAGAAGTCCGAGAGCAGGCCGGAGAAGTAGCTCATTGCGTGGCCTTTAGTACCGCCGTGCAGCCACGCAAGCACAGCGGTTTCAGGGTCGGGAACTGATGGTTCACCGGCAAATTAAGTCACCTTCTCCCCTACGGCTAAATTTAGGCTCAGGGCTAAACATTTACCCCATGCGCCCCCAGCTCCCGCAATCGCCGCCACAACCTGGGGCATCATGCAGTCACCTTTGGCCGGTAGAACCTGAACGGCCCGATCGTGACCGTCATCTCCAATGTCGCCCACCAGCCGGTCGTCGGCGCTTCTGGCAGGCTCTCGTAAAAGAGTGAGCCATCGGTAGGATCAGCGCCTAACATAGTGGTCACAACCGTCACGCAATCCTGGTAAGCGTTCCAGTCGGCTGACGCTACAGTGTTACCGATCGGAGGCAAAGGAAACTTCACCGCGTTCGGATCGTTCGCGTTGAACGATGAGAACTGATTATGCTGGAGAATGACCGCCGGAAGCGACTTCGGGAACTTCGGGGACGCGAGACGGTTCTGAAGTACCCACCAGATCGCGGTGAGAGCCGGGAGGGAGGATCCGCGAGCCTCGCGCCAGAGGCAAAGACAGGCAAGCCATTGATCATATGAGAGCATCGTTCACCTTTTCCCCACTGTGGTCGATAATGCACGGTCCACGGACCATCCGTAACACTTCAGGCGCATTACCAGAGTTGTTCGCTTTATTCCGAGTTCCTTTGACCAGTCCGAAAGATGCTGGCGTTTGCCATTGAATTCAAGGATAACATCATGGCGAGAAATAACAGCACTCCTGTAGAAGCCAATCCCCTCATTTGGGGGAATAGACAAGCGATTTTATTCATGGCATTCTGTACTCGACATGCGGGAGCGAATCTCAAAAAGGAGAAGTGGAACACGAAGGACGTTTGATTCACGCAACGCTCCCGCAAGCCTGCCGACCCCTTGCGGAAGCCATTGCGTGCCTCGTGGTGACTGCGGGTCGGCAGGTTCATAGCGCGACCCCTCGCAAGGGCGCAAAAGGATAGGGAAAATGAACATCAAGACGATTTTTCTGCTTAGTTTTATTGCTTTTGCTGGCAGCGTAAGTGCCGACAAACAATTGCATCAATTTAATCACTGCACTTACGCTGGCGGTTCCGGGAACGTGCCTCACCTGTTCGATATTTCCGAGGTTTACTCGTGCGACGAAGGAAAGATCGAGATTGCCGGACAAACGAGACAGACAATCGAATATGGCCACGTCTACTCCACCGAACTGGGAAGGCCAAGTCGTGAACAGCCGCACGTAGCAACTGATTACGATTACAAATCTAATAAGTGGTGCGCTACGCCCACGCCTTGGGATAAAAACCAAAAAGAGCGTTGCGGGGACAAGCCGACAACTTGCTGGGATGGAAAGCCGGCGACGTGGGACCCCAACTGGCGAGGGTACAGTTGCATAACTCCGGACCACAATGGAAAGTGAGTTCCCCGAGATTGATCTCGCCCCTCGCCATCCTCTTCGGAGGCGAGCGTGCAGGCGGCCACGGATCGAGGTTGCTCCTCGGTCAGCCGCCAGAAGAAAGGAAGGAAGATGCGCTACGCGTTTCCCGGATTGTCTAAGCACCAACGGAAGATTCTCGACCAGTTGGGCAGCGGCAATTCCAATCTCGCTAGTGTGTTCCCATCCAAGGAGGCTATCGCTGATCTTCTGAGGCGTGGATTGATTATCGAATTGGGCGCGGACACTTTGGGTAAGGGCTGGAGCGCCGTTCGTGTCCCGGTGTACGAAATGCCAACGCCGGTTCACATAAAATGGTGCGAATGGTGCGCCAAGCAGGAATAAGGAGAGAGGATGCCAGTATTGATATTGCAGTCGTTCTGGGTCGTCATGATTACTCAAGTTAAGAACCCTGAAATTAGACTCTTTGCCGCTGTCATGCAGCCTGCGATTTGGCTGTACATATTCGCCGCCAACTGGAAGAGAGCAACCGCGCTCGATAAAGAATGGGAGGGCCGCTGACATGTCCTCTCTCATTCGTTGCCTCATCGCCCTATTTCGCCCCGCTCCGTCGCGCTGTTGGGGCTGCGCCGCACCAGGGAGGATCGACAAGTGCCCGATTTGCGTCGCGCCCGGCACTAACTGATTGTGAAATAAAGGGTTCCTTGCTAAACAGCCCCCAAATCGCCACTTTCGCGCCCGCCGCATAGGCATTAATAAAACACCAAAGATCCTTTCGGAATCTCGAAGCCAGGACGCAGGCACTTCAACTTTCCATCCACCCGCGCTTTAAGTTCGTGGCTTTTGCAGCGCGGACCGGCCAAACATTCCGGGGTTCCCCACATATCGCACGGATTGAGATCATACGTATGATGACTGAGTGCATAGCCGTATTCCCAAGGCGCGGTAACTTTCCATGCATCAACTGCCTCATTGGATGAGGATAAGTTGTTGTACCAACCGGTTCTTTCGTCCAGCAAATGGTCTTGCGGCTGTTGCGGTTGCCAATAAAGAGATAGGAGCACAAACAGAAAGGCGTAGCTCATTGTATTTGTGCCATCGTTTGAATATCGCTCGTGGCAATCGGGGTCAATGCGCTGTTGAGGTAGATCAGCCTGTACTGGACGGGAGCGATGTGTAAGTCCACTGGAATGGTCCCAGTGCCAGTCCCGATACTCACCGAGTTTATCTGCCCCTGTCCGGTCGGTGCGTTCATCGGAAACGGCGTGTAGGCATATTGAACGACAATAGAGGCGGCGTTCGTCACATCCGCGAGCCGTGCCGAGATCACAGGCGCACTCCACTCAGCCGTCGGGTTGCTCGCCGGGAACCTCAGATGCACCGTGCAGCCGGGGGCGCAGGTGATCGACTGCGGTGAGGTCGTGTAGGCGATGCTCGAAACCACGCAATCGAGATAGGTGCAATAGTCCTGGATGAAGGCCACACCGGAAGTGACGTAGGCCGCAACCGGGATAGTCATCGTGGTGGTCGCGTTCCAGAAGCTCTGGCAGATCACGTAGTTCCCACCCGCATCCCCACGCGCCGCGCACTCGAACCCGATGCCGATATCTGGCGAGTTAAGAGAGGGCTTGAAGATCCAACTCGCCTTGGCTTCGGCTTGAAGGTTGGCGAGTCCAATGGCCCACCAGTCTTGTACCCACTCACCGATCGCTCCATTGCCGATGCTGCCGGTGTAAGGGCCGAACTGTTCCGCGTTATTCGGAAAATCCGTCCAGTTGTTGTATTTGCTGTTCGCGCTGGATGCGGCAGTGGAGAAAGCTCCGGCCCCGACGCCGGATGCGGTTCCGGTAGTCCCCCAGTTGAAGTATTGAGGATCGAACCCTATGACAGGGTAACTGCGGATGCCCGCCATGCGTAGGATTACAGCTTCGTTGACCGCCGCGTAGTGATAGACAGCGCCAGGGCTAGCGCCCATGTCGGATAAGCCGCGATGTGCCCAATTATCGGGTGTGATGGTGGCTGTGCCAGATGTCGAAGTGCCGACTGGAATCAGAAAGAAGGCCGCTTGGAGATTGTTCGTACAGGGTGAATCACTAGCGTTGGTGAGCGGGTAATAGTAGGTGCCTGAGGCATCCCAGGCCGTGCCAGTTCCCGATATCGTGAAGGTCATGCCACGATGGGTAGCGATTACGCATCCATTTGCCGAATCGTCCATGCCCCATCTTTGACTGGTAGGACTGGAAAGAGACTGGATAATCAGACCGGAATAGTGGTCGCCGTTCTGAAAAGTTATAGTGCCCGCTGACGTGGAGGTGCTGACTATCACCGTACCGCGGTAGACGGTCAGTGTAGTTGAGGTTGGAGAACTGATTATTTTGTAATTCCCGTTGTCCCCGCTGGTGCTCATCACCGACAACGCAACGCGGGTAGTATTGGGAAGCGTGTTGCGAATTGAGTGATCGGCGCTGCACGTAATCGTGTTGCCGGTGAATGATGTGACGGTGCAGGGGTAGCCCGCAAACGTATAGAAAGCCGAGAGCGCCGGGGTGTTCGGCATCAGGGAGGGTTTGCCGTCCTGGAACGAGGGAACGAAAAGTCTCTGAAAATTATCGCCGATATCTCCGGGAAGTGTGTATAGCGCCTCGGCTGATGGCTTGTAAAGCGTAACCGTGCTGCTCTCGTTGATGTACTGGTCAGTGTTGTCCGCCATGTTCGGATTGCCACCAGTGCTGAGGGTGGCGAGCGGGCTAGTGAGTGCCGGATTGGTCCAGGTGCCGATGGGCCGATTGCCTGTTACGCCAGAGCCCGTCATTTGATTCATCACTTGAGCGAAGGCGTTATAACGAGTGAAGTCAGTAGCACTCCCACCGCCTGGTGGAGTGTGGCAGCCATGGGCTAGCGGTTCGATGGTCAGGCCAGGGTCAGTGCTGTTGTTATAGGTTCCAGACGCCGCCGTGCTCGGGAAGCTGAATTGGGTGCTGCTGATGTTCGTCGCCGTGTAATACCCAGGCGTTGTGGGGCAAGCTGGAGTATTCAGCCCAGCGGTGGTTGCTCCCGTGATAGCAAATCCCAATGCGCTCATTGACCAACCGGGCCACGTCACAGTGCAGGTGGTGGTTCCGTTGCAGACGATGTTCGTTACGCCAGAGGTGAACGAGATCGGATTCGGAAAATAGGCACTCGTTCCCCATGTGGTCGAGAACTCATCGTAGCGCGAGGTGTAGACGTAGGAGCCAAAGCACTTGTTCGTGAGCGTTGGGGTGCAGGTATTTGCGTTTGCGAGCGTCTGCATGAGAATCGTTAGCGGTGGAATAGACCAAGTTCCAGCACCTTGAACTGATGGCCCGCGCGTCGTGTTATACATCTCGGTATCGCCGCGCCACCAGCTATCCATGATGCCATGCAGATAGGAATTGCAGCCTTGCGCCGTAGCCTGCTGAGCCGTTGTGTAGGCTCCTTGCGCGGTGGTCCAGGTTCCTTGGGCGATGCTGGCAGGGAGCGAGTACTCCAGCTCAAACTCCAACGTGTTGTAGCCCGCCGCATTGTAATCCGCGCACCAGTTTGGATAAGTGTTGAAGGTTTGAGCATTGAAGAAGATCGAGGCGTGCCAGAAGGATGCGGTGGGGGAGTACGTACCGAGGATGCCACCACCCCGGCTGAGGTGTGCGATAGCGTTTGAGGCGTGGATGAATGCCCAGACGAATCGAGTCGGCCCAGTCTCGTAAGTGCAGACCGACCCAACAGTCCCGGCAGCAGTGGCCGAAGACGCACTGGCCGTCCCCGCCGAATGCCAGATGTTATAGCCAACATTGCAGCCCGAGCCACCTGTGATATAGAGAACGTCCCCCGCAAAGGCTGGCTGGAACGTGGCCGGAGAGTTTGGAAGGAGAGTAGTGGAATTACCGGAGATATGAAACGTACCGGGGATGCTTTCCGGCATGATTGCGATCTGGACTGAGTTCGGCGCGGCCCCCACCGCTGTTACAAGGCCGGTCGTCTGGTTGACTGTGGCGACGGCGGAATTGAGAGAAAAGAATTGATAGTTTGGAGTCGAGACGGTCGAGCCGTCTCCATTGTATGTGGTAGCGCTGAGTGTGTAAGTTCCGACTGGCTGAAGGAATATTTCGTGAGCGCTAGCTACAGTAGCAACAGCAACCCCAGATCCGTTCTGGAAGGTGATAGCTTGCTGCCAGCCAAATACATGGCTCTCACCACCGACCCCGAGCGCTCCCTCGATACGTATCAGGTGGCTGCCGTCGTAGTAGTTACGAGTGTCGATGGTCTCGGTTCCGCTGCAAGGGGTTGCGCCGCAAGCACCGTCCGAGATAACATTCTGCCCATCGATAAACACGTTGGTCGTGTAAGCCATGTAGGTTGGGAGGGTGCCAGATGGGACGACGGTGAATGAGATCGTCCCCGAACAGTTCGTTGTGCAGGCCGGCGTTACGGTGACGTTCCCGTTGTAACTGGCACTCCCGTTTGAAAGCGTGCTGGTATTGGCAAGGGTGAAGGCGACTGCTGCACTGGTGGCTATCGTAGCGCCCGTAGCATCGTAGGCGACCGCGACGACCGAGTGCCCTCCGTTCGCATCATCGAAGATATTCTGGTGGAGGGTGTAATTGGTCGCCGCGTAGGCCATCCCGAGCGGCATGGGATCGCTGTCCACGAAGTAGCCGATTCCGAAGAGAGATGGACACGTCGTTTGGCTTGTTGCAAAAGTGAAACTCCGAGATTGCGAAGTTCCACTGATCGTTTGGCTCGCGGTTGGTGATGTGATAGCGATCGAACAGGCCGCATGAAGCGATGCGGCGCAGGCGAGGGCAAGGAGTAGTTTTCTCATTGGATTGGGTATCCTACCGCTCCGGCGGTGGCAGCAAGATGCTGGAACGCGCCCATATCGACAGCGCTCGTCTGGGTCAGACCGGGAAGATTGAGTGGTGATCCAGCACCACGGCAGGCCGCGCCGCCGCCCGCCAGATTGTTGAGCGTGAAGTCGCCCGAGCCGGGATTGTTCAGCACTTGGGCCGTGGCCGCCACGTCAAACTTATTCACGTAGGGTGACCCGCCATCGACGGCGTTCACTGTGGTGTCGTCCAAGTTGTGGCGGTTGCCAGAAGCATTGGAGTAGTAGCAGTTACCGTCCCACATCCAGTTGGCGGCGAAAGCGGACTGCGTAGCGTCTGAGCCCCAAGCGGTCATGTTGGAGATTACGTTGTTCTTGTACAACGAGGCTCGGAGCCCATCCTGAAGGTGCGCGAAGTCGGTGCAAGCATACCCGGTGTTCTGAGTGATCGTTTGCTGATTGCCGTTCGTTACGATTATGCAATGCCCAGTGATATTCGATAACACGTTTCCCGTAAACACCACGTTGGCCGTTCCGAAAAGAATGCCGTAGCCGCTCGTGAAATCGTGGATGTAGTTGTAAGTTATGGTGGAGGCCCCACCCGGATTGATCGCTGGGTTTCCGGAGCCGCCGTTGAAAGACGTGACTTCGCTGTATGCCAGCAGGCCTAAGAAACTTAGTTGGATAGCTCCAGAAGTGCTTTTACAGTTGGTTGATTTCAGATTGTAAAAGACTACATAAGAACCCGTGCCGTGCAGTGACTGAGAGCCAGTAAGCGAGTTACAGTCCAAAATAAAGTTGTCCACTTCCCACCCGTTGCCAGTCATGGCTAAAATGTCAATATTGGGGTTGGTTGTCGCCTGGATGGTCGGACACGCAGGGGACGCGGCAGAGCACGCCTGGGCGATATCCCCTCGCGTGGTGTGGTAGCCGATTAGTTTGCTGAGCGGGACGGTGTTGGAGGGGGTGACTGATTGGTTGCAGGTTATTGTGGCTGTCGGCGCGTAAGGGGTGGCGTTGTACTGAACGAAGATTTTGTTGCTGCCAATCGCCGCCTGAGCCGCGCAAGCTCCAGCCACCGTGGCTAACGCTCCGCCGATGTTCATCGTGGCTAGAGTCACGACAGCTCCTGGAGAACGGTCAAGGGTGATAGTGGTCGCGGAGGCATAGGTCGCCACATAGCAATTGCTGGTGGTCACCGTGCCGCCCGTGCCGCCCGCGAGATAGATGCAATTGCCGGTGATATCGGCGGTAAATGCCGCCGTCGCCGAAGTCGCCGTGAATCCGCCCGTCGTGGTGGTAGTGAGATCCGTGGTCGAAATGTTGTTCGTCGCGTTGCCGCAATTCGTGCAGGACGTTGCGTTCTTGTTGTTGTTCTGCGAGTAATCCACGCCGGGGTAGAACGAAAACGTTCCGTTCGCGCTGGAGATGACCGCTGGTGAATGATCGAGAACCGCAGCGCCGGAAGAGATAGAAAGGATCTGATACCAACCGAGGTTGAACAGGAGAGTTGCATACCCCGTGATCGGAGACGAGCAGCCGGTTGAGGTGAAGGTTAGAGCAGGGGGAGCGGTGTAATCGGTGCCGCCTGAATTCGTCAGCGTGTACCCGGTTACCACGCCGCCCGCTACTGTCAAAGTTGCCGTTGCTGTCGTGCCGCTGCCTGCCGCGATGGCCACCGTGGGCGACGTGCAACTCCCGACCCCATTGCCTACGATAGTGATTGATCCAACCGGAGACCCTGAGACCGTCAGCCATTTGAAGGCATCGCCAGACACGAAGGAACCGCGAGTCGCGCTGGTGACCTTTGTGTTTAATGTGCCGTCCACGGTGAGATCCGACGCGGCAGATACCGTGGGAGTTCCGGTGCCGGCCACGAAGCCTCCGCTGGAAACGTCAGACCCTGGTTGCCTCACCTCCCAAACCGTGTTCGCCGGGATCGCCGCACTGAGGTCAACCTGCGAGAAAACCAGAAGCCAGATGGCGAGCGAAACTTTGATTGCGTTTTTCATGATGGCTCCTAGTTTGTAGCCGCCACTACAAGGTAAACATCGGCCCATGTGACGGAGGCAGGGCTCGAAAGCTGCACACAATATTCCGTCCCAGCCGTTACGCTGGTCACCCAGCTAGTGAGGTTGGCGAACGTCGCGGTCACGGCGGATGACAGCACCGGAGCCGTCCCACCACCCGTCACATCCGTGTATCCCGAGTACCCGGCACTTCCGGTGTAAGACGTGAACGCCACCGAGCGAACTCCGAAGGTCGCCGAGCCGGACACGTCGGCGTCGATGTACCAGGCGTTGATAGTTCCTGCATACGGTGTACGCTCACAACGAACGGTAGTCCCGGAAAGTGCAGAACCGGAGCCGTCGAAATGGAAAGCGATAGTGCGATTGATTGTCGCTGCGCCCAACTGGCCACTTGAATTGGTGCCGACGAGATTGGCAGAGGTAAGGCTAGCCAAAGCTACCGTGCCTGTCACCGCCAGCGCGTTCGATCCGATGGTTGCGCCGCCGAGGGCGAGAGAGGTGCCGCTAGCCACGCCGAGCGTTGGGGTAACAAAGACCGGGCTGGTGACTAAGGCCAGAACCGTCCCGCTTCCTGAGGTTGTGTAGGACGTTCCCCAAACCGAACCTGTGGAATTGGGGATGCCTGCACCAGGGTAAACCATGGTGGCGTAGTGAGGAACGTTGAGCGTATTCGTGCTCTGAGTCCAGGTAGCGGAGCCGGTCGTGGCGAATGTGGTGAGCGTGATCGGAAGGTTGGTCAGGTTGGAAGCGTTGCCACTCGCCGGAGTGCCGAGCGCGCCGCCGCTGACCAATTCTGTACCAGCCGCAAGCGTGTAAGTGCCAGTGGCTGGGATTGCGATAGTCGGATTGAAAGCGCCAGTGAACGCGACATTTCCAGAAAGCGTCAGGGTGAATCCGGTATTCGCAACGCCTGTGCCACCATTTGCGCCGGGAACTACGGAAAAGCTCGTGGTAGGAGCTGACCCCGCGCCGCCGCCGAGCACGAACTGACCCGAACCAAGAGCGCCCGACGATGATTCCTGCGTTGCGGAATTGAAGAACGGAATACCGCCGGACGTTACCGTACCGGCTACAGTTACAGGGAATGACGGCGTTCCACTACTGCTGCTCGTGCCACAAGACAACAGATGGGTGGACGTGCTGTAGTTGAGATGGTTGCCGCCCGAGTCCAAACAGCCGGGGAGAGTCACAGCAGCGGGATCTACGGAAGAGCCCTGACCTTGGAGAAGAGTGTCAACGGCCAATGAGAGCGGAGTAAAGTTAGCCGTTCCTTCTGCAATCAAAAGGCTATGAGCGGTAGGACTAGACAATCCAGTGCCACCCGAAAACGTGGAAATCATCGAGGCTTGCGTCCCTCCCCATAACTGGATAGTGAAGGTCGCCCCTGCGGAAGCTCCCGTTACAGCACGACCAATAATAGGCTCGGTAGAGCCCAAGTTAGCCGGGTCCACCTGTCCAGAATCACGGCAACGACCTGCTGTGTTGCCTACAATGATGAGATGATTTGCCGTTACTGTATTATCGGCAACGCAAAGTGACTTGCCGATGAAAGCTACTTCTACGTTCCCAGAACCTGCACTAGTAACAGCGATGCCCGCTGCGATCGTGTCTCCCGACGCTGGTAAGATGACCAGACCAGGATTGCTTGAATCTTGTTTCACGAGAAGATTCGCGGTGACGCCACCCGCTCCTACGCCATATGTTTGCGACAGGTAGGAGGAGCCGAGAGAAGCGGGAGTGGAGAAGGAACCGCCAGCCGCAGCCCAAGTACCATCGCCGCGCCAGAACGTGCTGCTCGATGCGCTTGTTCCTGAGTTTAAGTTGGTAACAGGCAGATTGCCGCTAACGTCCGCTGTCAGGCTCACCGCCGAACTGGTGACGGTCTGTGTCGATCCTGCAAAGTGCGCAATGCCGGCTCCAGGCGTGGTCGCATTGACCACTGTAGCCGCAAGGCTCGTGAGGGCGATCGGCGTGCTGAACGTCTGGATGCCCGTGAAGGTTTGAGCCGCATCGGTGCGCGCCATTGTCGAAGAGGTGGTAGGCGTCGTGATGGTGGTGCTAGCCTGTTGCGCAAAGGTTGTATTGAAAGCGCCGGTTGTGACCAGATTTCCAGCCAGCGTGATCGTGAACGCGCCGTTGTTGACCCCGGTGCCGCCGTGCGTCCCTGTGAGCGGGTCGGCAAGCGTAGTCCCCCATGATGCGCCGCCTGTGACAATGGCAAAGCCAGTGCCCGATGGGTAGGTCATGCTGCCGCCACCACTAATACCGGAGAAAAGATCAAGCCAAACCGTCCCGTTGTAAAATACTGGAAATGGCTGATTCGCTGTGATCGTAGTACCTGGGTCGGTAGCCCCATCGATTTGCTTGATAGATTTTATGCCCGTACCGCAGAAGTTCAGAGATGCCGTGGTGCTTGATGAAGTGTCCACAGAGATCCAGGCCCGAGCGCCCGCCTGGAGAGCAAAGGTGGAACAGCCTGCGGTCGGAGCAGCCACGTAGCCGGTCGTCCCGGTTGTCGATAAACCGACATCGTTATTACCTTCCAGTAGATTGGTGATGGTCGGAACATAGGCGGAATTAACGGCGGGAGTGCAGTCAACACGCGTCGAACCGGGGTCGTCCACGCAAGCCTGATTGATTCCGGAACCGCTTATAAAATTTAGAGTTGTGCGAGATCCGGCTGTCGTCCCGCCAACTTGAATCGCGATGTTTGTGCCTGCTGGCGCCCACTTCCAACCGACCGTTTGCGTCGAATCCGCTGTTACTACATAAGTGTTAGTGCCGACCCCGACGCGCACGGGCACTGTGCTAAAGGAAAGAATGTCGCCTTTGGTGGTGAGTAGGCTGCTGCCCGTACAAGTTTCTACTCCCGCCGGGCTCAGAGAGCACAGAGCACCGGCCTTGCTGTAGAACTTGGTGGCACCAGCAGACGGATTGGCCGGTGTGGTGATGTCTGTCATCGTTTCAGCGAAAGCACCGAGGGAATTGGCGGCTGCCGTGCTAAAGGCGTTCGTTACTTGCGCTGCTGTCAGTGCCGCACAACCCTCGGCGTTGCCGGATGCATCAACCCCCAGAGCCGGCTGGCCACTCGAGCAGTTAGTACCGTTGGCGGCCAGCGCTGTGGCTGTAGCAGCATTACCTGTAGTGCTTTGGTTCAACGTTGGGAAGGCCGTCATGTTCGCGGCGCTCAAAGCCGGAGCATTGCTGAGCGTTGGCGCCTGCGCTGCTGACCCAGTTCCATGACTCACTACGACCTGGTCAGTGGCGGCTGTGTTGCCTGTCAGGAACGCTGTGACGCTTGCTGCACTCTGGTAAGGGAGTGAGCCGCCTGCGCCGCCAGCCAGATAGGTCGCAAGACCGGCGGTCAGACTAGCCGCCGTTCCCGTGAGGTTTGTGGCAACGCCGCTGGCTGGAGTGCCAAGCGCACCACCGGAAACCAGTTCGGTGCCGACAGCGAGGGTGTAAGTGCCGGTAGCCGGGATTGCAAAGGTAGGGTTAAAGGCTCCGGTGAAGGTGATATTGCCCGAAGGAATGAGACTAAACCCGCCGATCGTAGGGGTGGTTAAGGCAAGGTTGGTTGCCGCAAGGCCGGATGGCAGTGTCGTAACACAGGCTCCGTCTGCGCGGACAAGCCCGGAACTGTTGCAGGTTCCCGTAAAGGCCAGCGCGAAATCGGTTGCTGCGTGCGTGCTGGCAGTTCCGAGGCCCGTGATCTTGGTGTTGGCTATGGCGTTGACCGAAACATCAGTTCGGGCGGCACCAGAATTATCGACCGTGGTGAATTCCGCCCCGAAGTTTAGCGTGGCGCGCTGCGTCAGTGCGCTGCCAACGCTCTCGACCGTCTGATAATTTGAGCCACCACCACCGCCGCCTGTATACTGCGGAATATTTAGCGTGGTCCCGACCAGCGTAGCCGCGCCACTCGTTCCCGTGGTAGTCAGCGCGAGGACGCCTTGGTACTGCGGAATGTTGAGAGTGGCACCTGTTAAGGCAGCCGCCCCCGAGGTACCCGTAGTAGTGAGCGTGATCGTCGCTTGCTTGCTATTAAATGTCGTCCAGTCAGCAGAAGCAAGGCAGCCTGCTTGAGAACCGGACGCGGTATTACAGGCGGCTATATTCGATGTGAAGGTGATTGGAGCCGTGGCCGTGAAGGGAATCTGATAGTCAGTGCCAGCGACGGCCGCGGAATCCGCAGAAGAACCATTGGCTTTGCGGAGGCCACTGAACGATCCGAGCCCAAGTGAAACGCGAGAGCCGGAGACGCTCGATACGTCAGCGAGGTTATTGGCTGCATTTAGAGGGGTAAAACCCAGAGCGGTTTGCTTGCTGTTGAACGTCGCCCAATCAGCCGAAGCGAGACATCCTGGCTGCGAACCTGATGCTACACTGCAGGCAACTGTATTGGACACCAGCGTGATCGGCGCAGTGACGGAGATTGCTGTCTGATATTGTGGGATATTAAGCGTCCCGCCGCTTAGAGAAGACGCGCCACCAGTTCCAGTGGTCGTCAGGGTTAGTGTTGCCTGCTTGCCATTGAACGTCGTCCAGTCCGCCGACGCCAAGCACCCCGGTTGCGAACCAGAAGCTACATTACAAGCGATGACATTCGATATGGCCGTGATCGGCGCGGTTGCTGTCATCGGGGCTTGGTAATCGGCCCCGGCGATTCCGATGGAAAGCACCCCTGTGATAGTTGTATTCTTCACTAACCCAGTGCCGAGAGCCGATAACGCTTGGGCATCCGGCAGCGAAGAGTTCGGTGTTTGCAGGATATAAGTGCCAACCGTGGGCGCTCCCGTGCCGCCCGCGCATCCCGTGCCACCCCAGACGCCGTTGTTGTTGTAGAGGCACTGACCGGTGGTGATGCTGGAGGGAAGCGGGCCGGAGCGGTATGGGTCACCGGGGAGCCCGGTCGGTAGCCATTGGGCGGCTAATCCAAACGGAAGCAATAACAGCAAAAAATAGCGCATGGATACTCCTTACTGGACCGCGCTTTGAGCCGCGCATGGGAAAGCGAAAGACGTTTGACCACCCTGAAGATTGCCGAGCGTGGCACCTGTGGTCGGAACTGGCCAAGCAGTGATTGTCGGGTTATTGCTGGAATCGTAGACAGTAGTGAGCACAGACCAGATCGAGGCGGTAACGCGCGGGGCTCGCGAGGAAACCACGGCAGTTCCGGTTACCGCACCGTATGCCGTCGTGTTAACCGTGCTTGTCAGCGCGTTGGCACTCGATGCAAAAACCACTTGGAGCCCATTCAGCGGTGCCCAGCTTCCCGTGAGTCCGGAGATGAACACAACGAACTTTTGAACAACGCTCGTGTTGCCCGAGTCGTAATAGAAACCGTGAGCCGTGGCCGTGATGACGCCTGGGTTTGCATTCGAGATCGCCGAGGTCGTGATCGTGAATACGTCTTGCGTGGATCGCGCCTTGCAAACGCGGTCAGGATTGCCGCTAGTATAGTGTGTGATCGTAGTGAAGGCTTGCGGCACAGGTGCGGGACTGATGCTGACGGGCTGCCCCTCCTGCGCCCACGCGGCGATTGCGAAAAGTGGAATCATCAAATATTTCATGGGTTCTCCGGTGAGGTGAGGATCGGGTTGCCTTGGGCATCCACGGTGGGTGACGCTGCTGGTGCTTTTTTTCGAAGTGGGGCGAGGGACGACAAGTTCCAGGACTGTGACATGGTTTCTGGTATTCGGTACGTCAACGGGTTGCCAGCAAGCCGCCCTGCCAGATTTGCTACTCCGCTTGAATTTCCAGAAGCGACCATATCCGCGAGAGCGCTTTTGGTGATCGCCGATGTCGTCTGCCAAGCTGGACTACGAATCAATTTAATAAGTGCTTTCGCTCCCGTGGCCGTGAGTGCCACGCTACCTAGACTGCCTTTGGCCCCGATCTTTGCAACTGCTGCGCCGGTGGTCGCCAATTGCTCACTCAGCGGGGCGGATTGAGACTGCGTGCGCTGTACGGTGTCGTTGACCACCTTGTGAACGTTTTTCCAGAACGAATACTCTTTGTTTAATTTGTCGATATCCGGGTATTGCTGAGCGAGTTCGTTGCGGATGGCGTCCGCTGCCATGCCGTGAGCTTGAGCGAGGCTCTGGTCTGAAAGTGTGGTCCCCTGGTACCGACCGGCGTCCGCCGCCACGCCGTCAAAATACTGGCGCATCGCACGCAGCTTTTCAATTGGAACGACTTGCTGTCCTGTCGTTGGGTCGGTCTCGGCGAACTGGGCTAGTGAGTTTTTAAGATCATCTATATTTGATAGGCCAGTTTGAGCTAGCGGGCCTTTCGGTTTAGGTCCTGCGCTCGTCGGTAGGGTAAAGCTGTTTTGGGCTGCATTGTCAATCGAATCCAGAATTGGTTGCAAAGGCTGACTTGTGCCAGGGGGAAGATTATCAAAGGCATCTCCAATGCGTTGCCCGAATCCTTGCAGTTGCTCGGCCGCCGTATCCCGTAGTCCCTTACGTGTCGCGGCGAAGGTGCCACGTGCTGCCAGTTCTGGTGCAACTCGTTCAGTGATCGCCTTATTCGCTTTGGTGGTCGGCCCTAAAATCCGCGCGTAATTGCGCGTTGCAGAATCGTCCAATACACCAGCAGCGCCCTGCCCTATCCGTGTATCGCGTACGGCGTTGACAGCCCCTGAGGCAATCGAGGGAGCTAGCAGTCCAATTCCTTGTCCTATGCCTCTCGCGACCTGCGGTGCTTGCTGCGGACCTTCGCTGGGCATCGTAAGATTTGGCGGCATATCCTGAACACCGCCAATGGTCTCTCCGGCTTGCGCTGCTGCCGGGCCGATCACAGGAAGCGCCGCCGCTAGACCGTGGCCAACCATCTCCGAATAACGCCCTGCGTTAGCCGCTTCTTTGGTCAACTGCCACTGCCGTTGTGTTGCCCCGACTGTCGCGTCGTGCAAGTTGGCTTTTGCCTGCGCTTGCGTAGCTGAGTTTCCGAACATAGCATTTGCCACGTTCTTTATCGCAGGAACGGGATTCAGCATTTCCGCAATGCCTTGCCCCATACCCCCTGGTGCATTCAGGTTCACATTACCCGCAGGAGACTGCTGCTTGAACCAATCAGCATCGGACTGCTTGGACGTTAGAGTGGGAACGTCCTTCCACTCAGGGTCTACGTCGCTCCAATCGCCCACTACTGCGCCGGGGGTTTGCCCAGTTGCCATGTCTGCCCGCCATCTGTCGAATAGCGATAGTTGCCAGCCTTGTTCTGCTGGACCTTTATCTGTGACTGTTGCTGCGTTTGTCCGCCAGAGCTAGGAACCATATTTGCGTAGCCCTTGACCCAATCCGAAGCGGCATCGATACCGCTGTGTAGTGTTGCGGCGTCCATCGTCGCCCCATTTATTAGATTATTGAAGTGCTCAATCATGAAAGGCGATGCGCCACCGCGAGCGCCACCGTGGACACGTCCGAGAGCTGTTTTGAACAATCCTAAATTTACCCGCAAGCGCTCGTAGTCAGGGTCACCAGCGCCGACCTTTCCCGCCATAAAATCTCCCCATCTACCAGCGAGCGGGCCCAACTTGCCGGCAGCATCAAGAGAACTTATTTCCTGCTGCAATGTTGTGATGTGTGGTAGCAAGGTTTGCGCGAACTTAGCGGAGTCGCGCGTTTGGGCGTCTATCTGGTTAACGTTTACGCCGCGATTTGAAAGCTCCGTTCGAACCGCGTTTTGCAACCCCTTGTTGCCACCCAGAAGAGTCCAGTTCTTAGCGTCAGACTGAACCTGATCTGCCAAATAGGAAACAGTCTTAGGATCTTGGGGGGCCATGTCGATCTGAGTCTGATTTGGACGTTTCTTTGCCACCCCTGGAATTACTTGGCTGACAGGTCTACCTGATTTATCAAGGACTGGTTGCCCTGTAGTTGGGTCAACGGCTATGAAGGTCACATTCCCAGTAGTTTCATCGGTGAAGTCTTTGAACGCCATCTTAGGGTTCTTGGTCTTCGCTTGCATCATTTGCTTCAGACCGTTGTAGACGCGAGGATCAATCTGATCTCCAGGCGTGAGTCCCATTTCGGGAAGCGCCTTAACCATCTCTGGCGTGATGCTCGGCCATCCACCTTGTTTAGCGGTTTGCTTGCCCTCTTCCAATTCCTGCGAAGTCGGGCGGTACATCGTTTGCCCATTCGGACCGACCGGCCCCAAATGCAATCCAGGATAGGTTTGCGGGTCTTGTTGTTTAGGATCGGGATCTGGAATCCAGTCAGGATGGGATGCGGCGGGGTTGTCTGTTTGGCTTTTTATGAGTCCTGTGCGCGCCTGAAGATTCTGCAACTGCGCGGCCTGCATCTTATCCTTGTCGCCGCCCTCCTGCATGTTGAGTTGCCGCTGGAGATCCTGAGCCTGCGCGTTGAACTGCGCCTGCTTCTGCGCTTGGCCGGGGTAGAGGATGTTCTGGGTGGCTGCCGTGGTGTCGATTGGCCGGCCGCGCCACGCCTTTTGATTGGCCCACCCCGCGAGACCGCCGAGAACTCCGGCAGCAACGCGCTGCCCCATGCTGGGTGGCGTAACGCGGGGCGTCTGGAGCGATGCGATCTGCTCGCGGATGGACGGACCCGAACTGGCACTCGCACCGGGAGGGGCTGGCCCAGCGGCAGGAGTGGCCTGTGACGCGACCGGACCGTATTGATTCGGCGGGACGGACATCCCGGTCGGAGGTGGCGCATCTGGCGATGTGAGATTCGGGGGTGAGGCGTTCGGGGGTGGCGTGAACCCGCCTCCAGAAATCCCGTAGCCGCTAGATGCTAAATCTTTAGCGCCGAGATTGGCCGTTCCAGCGGGTATTGGTCCGCCTGCGCCTTCGGATTCGTCAACCGCATCCAATGGCGGGTTTGCCCGCTGCTGCGCGGCCATGGCATCGAGGTCGGAACCGTAGAGGGCATCGTCTTCGCCCTCAACCGTGCCGCCTTCATCGAATCGATGCTTTGGATGCAACCGCTTGATGAGGTTCTTGCCCGCTGGCGTGACCTTATGCGGCGGTGCGGTGAGCGGGGTTACGGTGTCGGTGCCCTGAGTGCCAAGCGTTCGCACCTGTGGCTTAGTGATAACTTCTGGTGGCGCGCCGCTTGAGTGCGAGAGCAGTTCGGTTCCCGCCTCGCCGAGCAATCCAGGTATCGGTCCCTGAACGGTTGACCCAGCGGTGGAACTCGAATCTGAATCGTTTTGTCCTAAGATTGTACCGCCATAGGCGAACTCAGGCATGTCGGGAGACCCCGTGGACGATCCGTCTCCAGGGAAACTGGGCGGTGCCGCGGCAGGCGCACCCCCATAGAGGCTCGGCGGCATCCCGATGTTCATCATGGAAGACGCTGGAAGATTACCCCCCGTGCCTACCTGCGGCTGAGACATCTTGTAGATCGATCCCGCGAGAGAGCCAAGGCTTGAACCAATCGACGCCCCAGCGTTATACGGTTGCCGCTGCTGGCCCCCGTAGCCGGAGTTCTGGTTGGTCATCCCTACTTGCCCGTTCTGCTGCTGCTGTAGCGGCATTCCGCCGGTCTGAAGTTGGCGGAGTCGTGCAAGGAGTTGCGTGTAGCCGCTCGGCTGCTGCTGCTGAGTCGGATCGTTTGGATCGACAGAAGGATCGACAAATGGAGGTGTAGCCATGGTTTCCTATGCGAATGCTCCCGCTGCGTAAGGCGCTGCCGCCGACGCCGCTCCTGCTACGCCGCCGATGATCTGCGATGCGATTCCGGGCTGGCCATTCTTCTGAATCTGGTAGTTGCCCCACTGACCCGCCGCGTTGTTTGCCAACTGACCCTGCGTACCGTAGACACCGGCCTGCATGTTCTGGCTCGCCAACTGCTGATTCGTCGCGCCGCTCGTTGCCCCGGTGGACCAATTGAGGAACTGGCCTTGACCGGCCATGCGCGCATTTGCAGCAGCCGAATACGCGGCTGACTGCCGATCCTGAACAGCGGTGTTTTGGTTGAACGTGTTCTGCTGCTGGTACATCTGGTTCTGAAGCTGGTTCTGATACTGCTGGGTGGCCGCGCCGGTCTTCGCGGTATTCTGCGACTCTGTTATGCCAGTGCCCATATTCGTCAAATACTGCTGGGCAGCCTCTTCCTGCGCTCCGACGCCCTGTTGCAAGTTGACGCCGGTCGTACCGAGATATTCGTTGGCTCCCGTCTGCGTGTTCGCTTGATTCTGGACCGCTGCCATCTGGTCCTGAGTCAACCCCTGCTCGGCACCGATCTGGAGGCCGGCGTATCCGGTCTGCTCCCCAAGTGTCTGCCCAAGGAGGTTTTCCTGTGCCGAGGATTGCAAGCCCGCCTGCGTCTGGCCGGCGCCCAACTGAGCTTGGGCGTAGTTCATCGCAAGGGTTCGCTGTTGGCCTGTTGCTGCAAGGTTAGCACTTGTCTCAGCGTTGGCTGCGGCTTCTTCACCTGTAGCCTGCGATTGCTGTTGGAGCGCCGCGAGCGCCATGGGATCGGCATTGCCGGAAGCGAGCGCGGATTTATAGGTGTTCTCGTACTGGGATTGTGCCTGCTGCTGAACGTCCTGCGCGGCTTGGTTTTGGGTCGCCTGTACCTGCTGATTGCTCATCAGGTAGTTCTGTGGCGCGAGGTTCAATTGAAGGTTGGGGCTATTGACAGCCGAATTGATCGCACTGGTCGCCCCGCCGACCGTGTTTTGCAGTTGTCCCTGAAGCGCTGGGTTAACCGTCAGCGCCGATGGATTGATCGCACCTGAATAGCCAGCGGACTGGTTATTCATCGTGTTCTGAAGCGCGAGGTTGGTGTTGTTAAGGTCATTTTGCGAATACCCGGCGGCAGTCGTGATATCGCCCTGCGTTTGCGCCGGATCGAACCAGTTCATGAAACTGTTCGGGTTGCCCTCCATCGCCGACTGCTGCGACCCGGTGGGGGCCATCGAGGCATACTGCCCTCCCGTGGTCTCGCCCTGCTGGTAGCCGCTGGTATCGAGAATGTTACCCAGTTCGCCGGATGTGTAGCCTGGAGTTTGGGCGAGCGCTCCCGCAGCCTGGTCCATCGGCACGCGGTAGTAATTTGCAAGCTGTTGAGCAGAGTTCGCCGTGTTCCCGAACTCTGATTGCAGTTCTCCGCCCTGAACCTGCTCGTTGAGAAGGTTGCTTTGAAAGGCAGAGTTAGGATTGGACCAATTGGAGTTCTGGACACCGTTGATGTTTCCATCGTTGAAGGACTGATACGGAGCTTGGTTGAGCCAATCCGAATAACTGAAATTACTGTACGGTGCGGGAGCGGTTGACACGGGGAACTCCTTACTGGCTCATTGGCTGCTGACGGCGAAGCATGGCGAGTTGGTTTGGATTCATGCCGCCGCCCATTGGCGCACCTCCGGGAGGAGCCATTTGCTGAGGCGCTCCGCCCATCGGTGGCGCTCCTGCACCAGGAGGCGCAGGCTGGCCGGCCATCGATGGTCCGCCCATAGGAGCCATCGGCTGTTGTGGCATTCCGCCACCGGGAGGCGGACCCATCTGTTGGCCCCCGCCGCCCCATCCAGGCGGAGGACCGCCCATCGGTCGCGGGGGCATACCACCTCCGCCGGAGGCTCCGCCAGGAGGCATTCCCTGCGGCGGCATTCCACCACCCCCGCCTGGAGGCATCCCGCCGCCAGGGGGACCGCCCATTTGCGGCGGCATTTGGCGCGGTGGCATTCCACCGGGAGCGCCACCACCCCACTGGCCAGGGCCGCCCATCGGTGCCCCACCGCCGCCAGAACCCCATGCGCCGGGAGATCCCGCTGGACGTTGTGGCATCATTGGGAGCGCACCCCCGCCGGGGCCAGCAGCGGGCATTGCCTGTTGCTGTTGATTCCCTTGCTGCTGCTGGCGCATCATCATCATTTGTTGCGGTGACATCGGCATTGAAGACATGCGAGTTCTCCTTTACTTCTTGGGTTCTGTTTTTGCAGTAACCGCGGCCGTCTCCGGAGCAGGCACGCATCCTATCGCGTTCGGCTCAAAAGTCTGTTTGATCGTTTTGCAACTGGCGCCCAGTTCGTCGTACTTGGCCATGAGCGCTTTCTGCGCTGCGTTGAACTTGGTCTGTGCCGCGTCGAGATCCGACTTGGCCACCATGAAATCGCGCTGAACGATAGCCGCGTCTTTCGCTTGTTTGTCCGTGATCGGGTTGACCGGGGTTGGTGTTGGTTTCGGTGCGTCGGCTGCAAATGCGGCCAACGAAAACAGTGAGAGAATGAGTAGTTTTTTCATGGCGTATTGATTCTAAAGTACTTAATGGGTCCACGACCCCGAGATCAGTTCACACCACTGCCCCCCGGAACCTCCGGCGGTGCAGCCTGCATTGGAATTCGTTACATAGAACCGCGATCCATTGGCAGCCACAGGTAACTGCGAATAGACGATTGCTGCTGGCGAGTCCCAGGTTGTACCCGTCGAACCGCCGTATACGTTAGTGCTGTATGTGGACATCTGGTTCTGGCCCACGGTGGTGGCCGTCACGTTGCTGCCGATGTTGACGCCGATCTGCGAAAAGTTACAGGGGTTCCCGCCGATGAACGCACCACTTATATAGCCGATCAGCTCAATGCAGACGGAAGAACTGGAACTTGGCCCCGGACCCTGAATAGTGTTTCCTGTAATCGCGACTTGGCAGATGCCGATTCCGCTGCCACATGGACTGGTCGTGTTATTGCCGCTGATCGTGATGCCGCGCCAGCCCGACTGTGCGACTTGCGGCTGCGCGATGGTGTTGCCAGTGATCGTAATGAGATTAAAGACCCCGACCAGCGCTACGTTATCCACTGATACCGTCTCGAAGACATTCCCCTTCATCGTCAACTGCGTCGATACCGTCTGATTCATGTAAACGTTGTACTGGAGTTGCGGCGAGGTAAGCGCCGAACTTCCATAGCAATTGTTGTCGGTGATTGTGATACCACCCGTCGAAGTGATGTAAATGCAGGCCAGCGCTGGCGTCGAGTACGAGTTGTAGTTGAACATCACGTTGCCGCGAATCCAGGGGCCGTCGTTATCACCGCCCGTCGTGTCGTTCGCTGTTATGGCAGTGTGGTAGAAATTGTAGAAAACGTTGTTCGTAATCGAAGTCTGCGAGCAATTGATGCAAAGGATCGCGTCGTACAGCGGCTCAAAGTAAAGGCGGTTGATGCGCGTGAAAGAGTTGTCGTGTCCCGATCCGTTGCCGAGTCGAATTCCGTAGTTTCCGCTCGTTCCCGGCGTCATGCTGGCAGTCGTGATGCCGAAATTTTCAAAAGTGTCCTTTTGGCACGGTGCATCAATAGCGCCCACAGAGGCCGTTTGAATCTGAAGGATGGAGTTAAACATCCCCGCGCCAGTCAGTGTTCCTTGGCACACGTAGATCGGCCCGTACACGCCATACGTGGCATCGCGCAGTTTCACTCCAGAACCGCTAGCGGCAACCAGCGCTTCCTGGATTCCTGCCGATGCAGGTCCGACCGTCCACGCGCCGCTATGCGAGTTCGTTGGAGACAGAGTAATAGTTCCCGATGACGCGCCAGATATGCAGGTACCGCCCGTAATCGGTTTGGCTTCGGCTGTACCAGTTCCCCCGCTAAGATACACTTGATGCAATGTATCTGAGTTATTTAGGCCAAGAGGACACGGAGAGAGGTTGATTGTTTGAGTACCCCCTCCACCTGTCAGAGAGCCGCCTGGGGCTTGCGCAGTGAAGGCGTAATCTTCCGGGTAGAATACGAACGGTCCTGCGAATTGGGTGGTCGTCAGATTGCCGGTGTTGGGCTGAATGCGCAGGTATTGGAGTTGTGCCGAGGCAGACGGGAAAGAAACACCGGAAATCGCCACCGCCGTACACGCCGTGGCTTGTCCTTTAGCATTGAGAGTAATATGGCTAACGTGAGTCGAATCGCCACAGGTGCCTATGGCGGAGTTGACAGTAGCAAGCGTCGTCGCGGTGCTGCCAGAAGTTGAGATATCGCCACTCAAATCTCCGGCCGTGACGTGAACACCGCCCGCCGTGCCACCGATCACCAGTTGGCCATTCGGGAGGGGCGTATCGTTGATAACCGTTCCCGTGCCGCCGCCGCCCGAACACGCCAGACTTGCCCACACGCCGCCGGAGTTGCCTAGACAGGCGCCGTTGGTTACCAAACTAATCGGCAAGCGCCCCAGACTCCCGGCGTTGTCGAACAAGATGTCCTGACTCGTAGTGAGCGGCGTCTGCGTGAGTTGTAAAGATCCCGCCAAGTCGGTGAAGTTAGCTTGGACGGCTGACGTGACAAGACCTTGGGCGTTGTAGGTGATCTTTGTGTTCGTCCCAGGTGTCACGATGTTTGGCAGGTTGCCGCACGCGCCGACGGCCCACGCGCTGCCGCCCCAGGTGATGCACTGCCCCGAAGTCGCTCCGCCCTGGGCTAGTTGTGTGAGCGCGATCATGAAGGACGGCGACGGCGGAAGTGCCACTCGGACAGTGCTCAGATTTACCGGGGAAGAGCAGCAGGGGACGATCCATATTTCGGTAATAGCTGAACTTCCCGCCGGTCGGTAAACTACTTGGTAAAACGTGCCGGCTGGAGTCGCAGTACTATTCGCCTCCAGCGCCACACTCAGCACTCCATTGTTTACGCTTGTCGAGATCGGCGGTCCCGATGGAATCTGCCGACCATCGCCACCCGTGAACGGTACGGGCCATGAGATCGTGAGTTGCCCTGAATACTTCGTGCCGTTAGGGAGGTAGAGCGTGTCGGAAACAGTCACCGATTGGGCCATTGCCGCTACGGCGCCGAGCAACAGCAATAGTATTGATCGAATTAGCATCCCGTGA
The DNA here is from genome assembly GCA_003132905.1 of Bryobacterales bacterium. The sequence goes on from PKZC01000130.1 coordinate 35,592, forward strand.
CGTTCGTAATAACGCCGCTGGAGATCGTGATCGTACACGCTCCAGCGGTCTTCGTTCCGCTGAATCCCGCCGAGCCTCCAACGTTCACGTTGGTCACGTAGAGCGTAGACCACGGGAAACTGGAATTTCCGAGGGTGATGTTGCTCGTGCCGTACATGCTGCCAGCACCGAATGAATTGTTCAGCACCTCAACGTCAGTGCCCGAAACGCTGTTTCCTTCAAAGATCACGGCGTTAGAATTTGTGGAATTGTAGAGATACAGCGTTCCCTGCACGCCTCCCGGATAGCCAGCTTCCACCTTCTTTGTCATCACATCATTCCAGACGGTAGAGAGGCTGCTGAACGCACCGAGATTTAGTCCGGAGGTTCCCGGCACCAAGCTCACATTGATTGCCGTGGACGCCAAGTTCGATAGTGCAGTGTTCGCCCCGGCTCCAGCACTGCAACCTGTACAGGTGCCATAGATCGTCAAATTCGTGACGAATGCATTTGCGAACGGCCCTGAAGCGTAGCCAAGATTAGTGGATGAATTTATCGGGTAAATTGCGCCGTTCCCAAATAGGTTTCCAACTACGAGATCCCCGCCGCCCGTGGCAACGTTGGTCCCCGCCATGATGAACGAATTGCCATTCGAGGCATTGTAAAACGTAGCACTTCCCTGTCTGGTGTTTCCGCGTCCAAGCGATACGCCTGTCGCAAAGACGTTGGAAGCAGCGGAGGAAGATGAGCCCACATTGTAAAGGTTGTCGCTGCCGAATAACAGAGACTCATTGAACGTCGCCGAGTTGATGGTCAGCCCTGACCTGGAGATCGTGAGAAAGTCCTGCGCCGCGCCGTAGATATCGTTGACGGCCCTGAAGTGCAGGTTGCCACCAGCGTCCGCAATGAAGTCCCACATTTTAGAATTGGTCGGCCCGACACCATCACGGAGAATGATCGCCGCGGCGCCAGTGGTGCCTTCCACGACAAGATACGCTGGATTGCTCGGCGAGATAACCGCCGCATAAGGCCCAGCGGTGGGGATATAGCTCGATGGCCCGGTCGCGCCAACAATCATGCCGGGACCTCGGAAGGTGGTGTTGGGCTGGAAAACGCTATCGCCGGTGACGGTCTCAATGGTGACGCCAGCATTCGCGTAGCCTGTAGCGTAAAAGAGGCCGCACATCTGGCCAGCATCGTGAAGAATGCCAGTACCGGAGTCTACCGTGCGCAGGTCGTAACAGGATCCGTTCACGCCCGATGATGGGTTCTCGGCGATGAACGCCTGCTTGTTGCCAGACCCCGCGACAACGACGCGGTACTGAGCTGTGGCACATGAAGACAGAAGAAAAGAAGAGAACAACAAAAGATTTTTCATATTAAGGCCATGGCACCGAAGTTACAGGCGGACCACTCTGAATCAGGTTTCCCGCCGCGTTCGGGATAAAACGAAATACGGTCGCGGTGCTGGGTGTCGGATCGAGATCGAATTCTCCAGCGAAGTAATAGCTCGCGTCCCAACTGGTGACCTGCCAGCCGCCGGTCGCATCCTGCACCAGAATCAAGATCACTTCCTGACCGGCTTGGGCTCCCGCCGAGAGGTTTATCGTGGCGTTGCCGGTCAGTGTGCATACCTGCGTCGTGCCTTGAGCGAAGTTGGGAGTAAATGAAGCCCCGGAACCGTTGTCGTAATAAAGCGACGAGGTGGCCACTGGCGCACTGACGCTCGCCTGTAAATCGGTGACGACGCCCGCAACGCTCTGGAAGTTCTGATCCAGCGTGTCGAGAGCCTGCGCGCTTTGTAGCCATATCTGTGAAGAGTTTTGCTGCGATGGCCCAACGCGAATCGAGTTCGTGAGCTGGCCGATCCCCGGAAGGCCAGTGAGGTCTACCGACGCGCTGCCCATTGGTAATACTTCAGCCGAATGCCTGCAAGGATCGCCCAGTCTCCCGCATTAGTTCCGGCCTGAAACAGCATCGACATCTGCTCGCTTCGGACATAGAATTGCCGCCAGTATTCGACACCTGGATTCGGCGAAAGAATAATCGGCTTAGACCACTTAACGGACGCCGCATTATCCAACGTATCGCTCGTGACGCCGAGATTCGCAGCGCCCTTCCCACGGGCTCGCACATAGGCCCCCGGATAGGCGTTCACCACGCCAAGAGAGCCTTGCGGCTGGGGCGCGGTCTGGTACTGCCAGTTGATCGCCGCTCCGTTGTCCGTCCAAGGATTGGCATCGTCGGTCGTGTTCATCTGCCGCAGTAGGTAGTTTGCGACCGACGGCCCTAACAGAAACTCCAGCCGCGTGGTGGTGTAGTTCTGATACAGGCACATCGCGCGCGGGTTATAACCGCTTAAATTCCACAGCGAGTAGCTGACGCTCGCGTAATCCGGCGTGCCGCCCTGACTCTGTGAATAGTCCCACGTCATGATATAGTTCGGAACGGTCGAGTCATCGAGCGGCACGGCGAGCGCCAGCACCTTCTTGTCGTGATTGTCAACAATCCGAATTGTCTGCTGTGCCGCCCAGTTGATGCGCCGCCACTCCGGGTCGTTGTAATAAGAGATTGGCTTGTCCTGATAGTAACCGGACATCACGTACAGTCCCGAGGTGTGAACCACAGCGGCCCAATTGCCTGATGCTGTGACAGTGACACCCTCAACACAAGCGGACCCAATTCGACCATCAATCAAGGTCGGAGTGGGCCACGCTACCGGTTGCTGCCCGTTGTCCTGGAAGCTGTACGTCCAGTTGGGTCCAACGACGTAGAAGATCCCGCCGAGACTGAACGCCGAGCAACCCATCTGAAAGCCGGGAAGCCGCAACTTGTGAAACTGCTCCGTAAGTTGCTGCGCATTGTTTGGCTCGGACCCGTAGATTGCAAACGTGCTCTCGGTATCGTAGGTCAGGTACATTGACCGTGACCCGTATATGACCACCTTGAAGGGATTAAACGGCCCCGCACCGAGCGAGTTCTGCGTCAGAAAGAACTGATTGTTCGTGACATCGTTGGTGTTGGCGATCAGTTGCTGGTCTGAAATGTTTATGTTGGCATTTACGGTGAATGACGCACCGCCAGGAACCGCATAGAGAGCGCCCGGAATGGTGAAGTACTGAAACGGATTCGTGGTCGCGGTCATCACGAATTGAACCAAATTAGCTTCCGCCGGCCACGTCGCTGTTAGCGAGACCTGAATCGTCTGGGCTCCAGGCGCTGTGATCGCCGAGGTCTGGTCGGGTGTCGATGTTCCGCTCACTACAGGCGAGATTAGCCCGGTGAAGCCGTTGCGCGTAGTGATAACGTAGCCTACAAAATGAGAGCCCGCCGTCACGCTGCCACTGCCTGTATTTGAGAGCGTGGGCTTTGTGGTCAGTGGTCCAAGGAAGCCGATGTCGGTATTGATAGCCGCGCCGTAGATGCCGACGATGCGAACCTGCGCGGCCCCTACCGGCGTGGATTGCGCCGAGACATTGATCGAGGCGACGAAAAGTTGATTACCGTTCGAACAAGCGTCGATTGAATCGCAAGTGACGGCAAAAAGAATCGTGAAAAACGGAGAGGCCATGTTCACGATGAACTCGACCTCTCCGTCAGTGGCGTTGTAAAGCAGCAGGTAATTGCCAACGGGCGACACATCGTCTGCTGCCTTAATCCAGTTGAAAAGCGATGTGATGATTTTATTGGTATTGACCAACGGGCCGAAGCCTGCACGCGTTCCAGGTTCTAGACTGTAGTACTCGGTGTTGAGCGCGAGCAAGCCACGGTTCGGCGGAAGGTCGGTAACCTCCGGTCGAGTCCATGGACCGAGGAAACCGCTGATAACGGTTTCCTCCCACGGTTGAACTGGAACGATACAGGTACCCATTTAGGCAGCTTTGAGACGCATCGACATCTGGAATCCGGCCAAAGAGCCGAGCGTTCCCGAATAGTGCAGGCCGATGCGAGTACCCTTCGGTATAAAACGCAGGTTAAGCGCTACGAGAGCAGCGAAGACAGGCACGTTGATGCTCCCGGAAGTCAGGAATCCGGCGTTGGAGTTGTCGGTCTGGAGTCCTACGCCACCCGTCCCTGGAGTCTGTGTTCCAATTTCCTTGGTTACCAGAACGTCGCCGGTACCAGCCGTGGGCCACTTCGCGGCAAAGTCCGACACCTCGTAATCGCGGTCTGCGATGAAGATTTCTTCGTCCGTTCCAACGGTCGAGTTGAAGGCGTTGTAGTTGATCGAGACTTCGCCCATCTTCCCGTCAAAGGCCAGCGTGACGCAGACGCCCGCGAGTTCCGTTGTAGAGGCCGAAATCTTGGCCGCGACAGAATCGCTAGACAGGGTGCTAAGCGTTGCCGCGGTAGCGGAAAGCGCAAGCTGTGTGTAAGTAAGCGCAGCCCCCTTGAGGTTCACCGTTGCGGACAGCATGGATGTTCCGGCGCCAGGCGCGGTTGCCGAAGCATCCTTGGTGACGTCGAGTGTTAGCGTAGCCGCTGTAGCTTCCTTAGCCTGCCAGAGAGCGGCGCCATAGAGTAGCGTACGCGGCCGCAGTGAAGTTATCAGCGACGTGGTAACGGCGGTTCCCGCGGTCCCTGCATAGAACGATACAAACTCGTACTTGGAGCCAGGTTCCACGGTGACCGCGATCGTCACGCCAACGGCGGTGGTGAGAGTGCCCCCAAATGCCACGCTAAGGCTGTCCCCTGGTTGAAGAACGATTAGGCCTGCTTGCGGGGTGGCGATATAAACGCTGTTGTTGCGAGTCTGCTTTTGGAAGGCGGCCGCGAGTGCCCCATTTTGAACCGTTTCGGCGGTCCCTTTAAGGTTGAATGGTGCCGTAATTACAGCTTTGCCTGTGCCAGCCGCCTGCTGAAGCGTCCCGCTCGGCGGAATGGTCTCGTGGGTGACTGTTGCGGTTGCGGTTGTCCCGGTTCCGGCGGTCGTGTGGACCTCAGCCGCCACGTTGATCACCAACTGCCGCGGCGTCGGGTTAACGAAAAAGGTTTGAGATACCAGACTCGCGTTCGGGTAAACGTGGAAGATGAGTTGCTGGCGAGTCGGATTGACAACCGAATCTCCGAGTCGCAGCTGATCGTCTGAGTCCTGTTCGAGCAGAAGGCGCTCGATGAGCCCGGTCGGATCTTGCTCGGAGTATGAAAAGCCGACACCGGCCGCGGAGTCGATTAAATCCACTTCCTTGCCGCTCCACTCGCGCTTAAGAAAGGGAGCATCTTGCGCTGCTTTAATATTCTGTGGAATTGACATGTAGGTTTACTGTTCCTTTCAGAAGAACGTCGCGCGAAGGCGACATGGTTGACTAGGTTATGATCGACACAAATCCACGACGCATCCGGTAGAGACCGGAGCGGCGCGTTAGTGCATTTTTCTGCTTTAATACCGGCAGAAGGAGTTCGCGCAGGGAGCCGCCCGTCATATCGGCTTGCCCTGAAGGTCCGTAGGCCCACGCAGCAAGTTGCGGACCCATTGGCATCTGGCGTTTGGGTCCGAAGTGTGCCCCGGTAGCCTGCGCTAGGAACTTGAGTTCGCGGCCATTGAAGAGGCCGATGATCCCGGAGGCCGGCGGGGTCGCATCCGCGAGATATTCAATCCATAACTGGCGCGGCTGATTCGAGCCGTTCGGGAAGTAAATGAACCGATCCGCCCAGCGCCACGCCCCAAGATTCTGAAGTGCAGGAGGAGCCGCTGGCGGCTGCACATCGAGTTGATTCATTTTTACGAAGCCATCTGAGGACCAGTTCACCGTCCCCGTGTTTGCGATCACCCCCCCTAGGCCCGTAGTGATTGAGCCGTTGAGTGTGAATGTGTTCGTGCCAGTTGGCGTGATGAACCAGTCACGGTTCACCCAGCCGGGAAGCGGCGAAGGACCCGTCGCTCCGCTGATCTCTACCCTGCCGTCCACCGGACTTGGGGCCCCGGAGGTTACAACCGAGAGCGGCGTACCGTCCGTGATCGAGACGATGTTAACCGCTTGCACATTGCCGCGCTCATAAATCTGAGAAGGCTCCGCGAAGTCGGTAACGCCCAACTGAACCGGAAACAGCACGCTAGTGTTAGCGGGAAGCGTGAAGTACACCTCCCGCGTGATCTCTGGCGCCGCGATCTTTAGAGCCGCATCCGTCAACTCGGAATACGCGGTCTGGAAATCGTCAACGATCTCCTGTGTGATTTCCCCGTCCGGGTCGCCCAACTGCGACATCGCCGAGGTCAGTACATCCGAGACTTGGCAGTCTGCCATTTATTTTGCGAGTGCTACAAGTCCAGCTTCGGTGCGAGCGAGAAGCGCCGGGTTAATGACGCGAGTGCAACTCTGGCAAATTGACGCTTCCACGTCCACAGGTGCCTTGCAGAACGGGCACTGCGCAAGCTTCCCGAAGGTTGAGAACTCGATCCACGGATGCTCTGCGAGATTCGCTCCAATGAAGTTCGCGCAGTCGCGATCAAGTGATGAAATCTCGTGAACCATCTTTTTGGCATGATTCGCGTCGGCATTCGTTACGCGCAACTGGCACCAGCGGTGCTCACGCCGCTTGTAGGCAACCGCCTCGGCGTGAAACTCAGGAAATGCCTTCGCGAACTCCTTGGGTTCCTTCCATAGTTGCCATTGCTTGCCCTTGGGAATGCGGTCCTCCGGTACCTTCGAGATCCAGAACGCCGGAAGCGAAACATCGTCGGGGCCGCTATTCTTGGACGCCATCGAGCCAACGTGAACGATATCGTCAGCGATCTCCTTGGCCATGGTGGGCCTGTCGGTGTATTCGCGCTGACCCATAATATTGGTCCTCACGAATACCTTGTCGTAGGCATCCGTCACCATCAGAACAATCGGGTGATCGTCAATCGACTCGACTCCAGACATGTAGTAGACATGCCGGTAGCCTTCCTTGAGCGTGGTGCGGAACGGGCGCTCTTCTTTGAGCGGCTTGAAGTGTAAACTGCAAACAGGGACGCGCTGGCCGTAGGCAACGAGAGTTTGGGCGACTATGCCCTGATCCTCTTCGTTATCCGCCGGGGCGGGAGGCCTCATGGTTGGCTGCATATCTATTGGTAACGCTCCTTTTTCTCTGGTGTGTCTGAAAAACTAAGGTAACTGCCCCCGCGCGCGCCGGGGACGTGGTTCACAAAACAATCTCTGGTCATGGCGCTGATCTCGCGGTCCCTACTCGCCTCTTTCTTTTCGTTGCGCGCCATTATCATGCGGAAGGTGTCCCTGAGCGAGAGCGACCGCTGGATATGCAGATTGTCTGCGGCCCAGCGCGTCCACTTCTCGTCCGGTTCATAGCCCGGCCGCAGCGGCTGTATCGCGAGCCACCAGCCGCCGGAGGGATAGCCCATGTCCTTACCAAAGCGCCGCTCCCAATCGGACGGACTCAGGATGATCGGCTCGCCCATCTCCCCGAACGCGCCAGTCACGTCAGGCGGCGAATAGCCGGGCTCCAGCCACTTCGCGATTACCCAGCCATGCGGATCATCGCCGGGCAACTGCGGCTCCATCCGATAGACAAGCTGCGCGTAGGAGAGCCCGCCGGGAGTCTCGCGAATCTCTGTATCGTAGGGCGCTGGATACGTCAACTCGCCCACACGCTTGTATTGGAAGGCCGGCTCCCCTGACTGCGGGAAGCCGGTCGGTATCAGGCCCAGCTTGTCGCCGAAAATGCGGTTCAAGCGGGTGAGTTCGATGGTGGTCATGTTGAAAGTTACCTATTGAATACCAAGTTCGTTGTGTCTTATACTAGTTCATGGCACACAAACCAATACCAGCGCTTACCGAGCGCCAAAAAGACCGTTTCCATAAACGGGTTAAACCTGGATATCCAGACGAATGCTGGCCGTGGCTTGGGTCCGTTGATCGGGACGGATACGGGATGATTGGGATTAGCTATGACAGTTACAGGGCTACTCGCGTGGCTTACTATTTGGCCACCAACGAAGACCCTGGAGAATACCTTATTATTCATAGCTGCGACAACCCCAACTGCTGCAATCCTCGCCACCTATCAAAAGGAACGACTCTAGACAACATCGAAGACCGCGTGAAGAAAAAACGTTCTGCGAATGGAGAAAGCAGCGGATTGACGGACTTAGTTCTTGCCGACGTGGAAGAGATTAGGCGACTTGACCGCGAAGGAGTCAGGCAGGGGCTCATCGCTGAAAAATTTGGCGTCACTTCGGCTTGTATTTCGAACATCGTTAACGGAAGAACATGGATCGAATCCTTCGATTCGGCTACCGCACGGACAGGTCGCATGAAGGGAGAATTGCACCCCATGTCGGTGATGACCTCTGAAAAGGTACGCTCCATGCGGGAGTTATCTGAAACTGGACTGTCGCGGGCCGAACTAGCGCGCCGGTTTAAAGTTTCCGGCGCGCTGTGCTCGCTAATTGTTAGGCGCAAAATATGGAAACATGTGTTATAATAACTAACATGCTCCGTAAGTTGTTGCTAATAAGTGTAATCTTGTGCTGGTGCGACCAAGTTCACTATCAACCCGCTTTTTTCCGGGTTTAGGTTAAAATAGTTGAGAGTGGAGACTAGATAAAAAAGTACCGCCGCTGCGGGCCCATTGTTCGAAGCGTAGAGCGCGAAAAACATCTCGCCACTCCCCGGATTCTTGTAGAAATCGGCGCCGGGTTTGTCATCGAGGTAGACGCGGCCCCAGTCGGAGGGATCGCAGTAGTCGATGCGGGTGGCGGATTGGAGTAGGTCCTCGTAGTGGGTGAGGCCGCCGTAGATCACGCCGCCTTCGACGGTAACGGCCGGCAGGGGATCGATCTGGTCTTGAGTAACGGCACTGCGGTAGAAGGTCTGCATGGCCTGGACGGTCTGGCTCATAATGGCCAGCTGGTGGGGGCTGACGAGACCGATTACCGGGAGTTTGCCGCTAGTGCCGGTTTTGACGCGAATCAGGTTGCGGAGCGCAAAGACCATTTGGGGGGTGAGCGTGCCGCCTGAGGAGATTACCGAGGAATTAACGACCGGGTAGGTCGCGCGGTTGACGCCTAGGTAGGTGCCGCTGGTTGCGGTGGTGTTGACGTAACGAAGGCCCTGCGCCCAGGTGGGGGTGCCGGAGGGAGTCGCGCCACCGAAGTAGAGTACATCGCCGGCCGCGGGGACGTTGCCAGCAGTAAGAGTGGTGGGGCAGGAGATTTGGACCTGCCGAGCCGAATAGTTCACGGTGCCGGGAAGTACGTAGGGTAGGCTGTCCGGAGATACGGGGCTCGTTTTGTAGGTCGCGCCGTTGATGATCTCAAAGCGCTGGTTCGGGATGATGAGGCGGGCGCCAACGTCAGGGTCGAGTGTGTAGGTGCCTCCCGTGCCATCTCCTGTGTAGGCAGTGGCTACCGCAAACTGGCCGTCGCCACCGCCGAGATTGTGCCATGAGGCGTTTTCATAGCGGGCCATGTTGGGAGTTCCTTCTTCCATGGTGCGCTGCCAAGCGTTCAATACGGATTGCTCGCTGGTCGCGGTTCCCTTGATAGCCTGCCATGTCAATTGGAAGGCCATGCGGGTGCTGAAAAAGGTCTGATAGAACTCACTGATTGAGAACCCAACGCCCAAGCCCAAGGGTCCGCCTTCGAGGTTTACGGCTCCGAAGTTACCGGGGGGTGCGAGTTCGAACGGTGCGCGGAAGTCGAGACCGTTGATGGTTTTGGTGATACGGTGTGTTTCGGTGTTTTTGCAAACCCTTTGCACCGCGAAGTCTTTGTCGAGCTGGTAGATCCGAGGCAATACCCCTTTGCGAATGTTTTCAATGTTCGCATCGAGGAGGTCGGTCAATGATTGTCCCATGATGAGATTCTCCTGTTGAAATGGCGAACACCAGAAACTCGTTAGGACGTGGACAATCGGGCGCGCGATCTCAAGCATTGCGCGAGAGATCCGGCAAACTCGCCATTGCGGCGAGTGCCACGATTAGTGCGTCGGTCGTTACGGGTGATCTTGCCTGTTTGAGTCGAGCTACAAGCGGACGCCAGCAGCGGTCTGCCGGATGGTTTCCCGAATCGCGTTCTTCAGGTCCGGTTGCTTCATGACGCTTTCCATAGCTCCATTCGGAGCCTGGGTTGTTGCCCCATTCGGGGATGGCGTATTAACAATCGGTCTGAGGGCGCGGTCCTTGTCCGCTTGGTTGTTCTGTAGTGCGATGGAATTGTATTTCTCGATCACGGCCTTGGCATTCGCCGCGACAACGCGCTTCGAGATATTCCGTCGGTAATCGTTCAAAGCTTGTATGTTCTGGGGCGTGGGCTGCATCAACGCCTGCTGTTCAAGCGTTTGGTGTTGGTAAGCCCATTCCGGATGCGCGATCTCGGTATCCTGGACCGCCTGTAGCAATTCGCCGTGCATTTGCGAACGGAACTTTTGGCCGATTGGGTTATCCTTGAACCTGTCAAGGAGTTGGTTTATCGGTTCCTGACGCGCTGCTTCTTGCGCTTCGCCTACGCTAGCAACGAGTTGACCGTATTGCGTTCGCTGCCATTCCTGCTGTTGGGTTACGAGGGTTTGCCGCTCACGCGCGATCTGCTGGCGCTGCTGCTCGATGGGGTCGGTCGGCTGCGCCTGAAGCCATTGGTCTCGCGGGGTGAACTTGCCGAACACTTCCTGCTCAAAACGAAGCGCCAAGGCGACCTTCTGTTCACGATCGGGGCCCTCTGGAAGGGCGCGGGCGCGGGCACGCAACCCTTCCACCGTCTGCTGGTTGTGGACGCGGTAGACGCCCTGCATGGCCTGCGGGTTGATGCGCTGGAGCCGGTCCAAGGCATTAAGCACTAGCGCACCAAAGGCTTGCCGCTCGACCGGGGTAGGCTGCTGCTTAACGCCGTTAACCTCAATCTCGCCGGTAAATAGATCGAGAACGTCATTCACATCCGACGGGTTAGAGGCGCCCAACTGATACTTCGTCATTAGGGCATCGGCTGCCCCTGCGCGCTTCACTGCGTCGATGATAGCGGATGGAGTAACCTGGGGAACAATTTCCTGGAGTTGCTTGATGAAATTTCCAGCAGCCAGCAAGCGTTCTGCCTTGTTCTTGTCGAAGAAATGGCGTTTGCCGTCTTCCGATACGCTGTCGGCCTTTAGATCCTCAGCTGTGAAGTCGAGCGGAGCGTCTTCCGCGGCTGGAGCGTTCGGGTCGGACACAGCAGGCGCCGCTGTAGCGGGAGGGGCAACCCCATCATCAGGCAGAACCATCGGCTCAAGCGCTGGCGCGTCTTGCTGGGCATCGGGTGCTGGTGTCGTCGGAGTACCGCCATCAACTGGCGCAGCCTCCGTGTTCAGCGGGACAATGGACTCTCGGACGAGATCGGCGAGGCTTTGTCCTGGTGTAGCGGCGGGCGTAGACGCTGGCGCTGCTGGCGCTGGAGCCACAGGGGCTGGCGCGCTGGCTATTGGAAGTGCTTCAGTTGCCATGTTTTTCCTTTATTGAATTGGCCCCATCGGATTGGGCATTGCGGGCGTTCCGGGTTGCATCATTCCACTCGGCATGGACAAATTTGGAGGACCGGGGGGAGGAAGTCCCGGCCCTCCAGGAGAAGTACCGTTGGGAGGAGTACTCGAAGCCTGTTCGTTCATCTTGTCCTGCGCGCGCGCCTGAATCGCTCCAGGATGCGGTGGTGGTACGGTTACCCCAAAGTCGTTCAGTACCGCGCCTTCCTGTTCCGGCGTGAGATCCGGAATCTTCGCCGTAAAGGTCATCTTAGGTTGCGGCGGTGGTGGCGGCGGTGGCGCGGCGGCTTGCTGCGCCTGCGAGAAGAACGCGCTCAGGTTCTGGAAGCCAGGACTGTCCTGACTGCGCTGCGCGGTCGGCTTCAGCATCGCCTTCAGCATCGACATACGGACCAATTGCATCGTCATATTCGGATCAAACAGCATCGAGTTGAAGGCAATCGATGGCTGGGGTGGCGGAGGCGGCGGGGGTGGCGTTGGCATCCCTGTAATTGGATCCGGCGGTCCAGGTTGAGGCGGAGGAGGCGGCATCGGAGCTGCCTGCCACAATTGATCGATGATTTCGTTGAGGGCGTCCATCGCCTCCTCGTCGGGGTCCTCGAAGTCCGGAAGATCCATGTACTGGCGCAATTTCCCGGCGTTTGCAGCAGTGGTGATCTTCAAAGTGTCGGCCAACTGCGGCGTTTCCTGTAAAAGCGCCCGCAGTGACTCGACACGTTCGGCAAAAGAACGCGGAATCGCGGTATCGCTCTTAACCATCCAGCCGCTCGAGCGGATCAGGTCCAAATCGATACTCTGACCCTGAAATTCGGGGTTCGTAAGCGCTATTTCGCAGTACATCTTGACCAGATTGGTCCAGGAAGCCTCCCAAAAGCTCGAAATCAGCTCCGCGACGGTCCCGAGCTGCATCAACCCCTGGTTGAGCATCATTCGGGCCTGCCCTAGAGTCAAGTTTCCGGGCATCTGGCCGTAAACTTGCGGCAGGAGCCCCAAAATGTTCTGAATCAGTCCATCAATGATGCCAAAAACCTCGGTGATCTGCTGCGGATAGTCGGAAGTCGGTAGGGGAACAACGGCGTTCTGCAAATTATCGCCATATTTGGGGACCGCGCTGACAAAACGGTTCGGCGAGTAGCGATTCCGGTTCAAATCGTCACCGGAAACGTATTCCTCGTTGACAATGAACCGCATGATGCCGGTTTCGAGTGTCTCTGCGATGATGTTCAGCATGTTGGAGTAAAAATCTTCGAGTCCCAACATGCCCCAGCAGCCACCGTCTGTGAAAAGATAGTCCGACATGGCCGGCGTGCAGACGGTTAACTTCTTGCGGTAGTCCTGATTGTGAATCGCGACGGTCTTCCCCTCAATCTGAACGCAAAAGATGCCGTCGGAAAAGTACTGCTTGACCAGCATCCGCGTGGCGTCATCGTCTATCAACTCAATTTGCGAAGCATCGATGTCGTAGAGTGCTTCAGTCCACACGTTCAGGTTCCGCGAGCGGATTGTGCCAGTCTGCGATTGCGCGGAGGCGCGAACAACAGCGGCCGTGGCATCATCGGGCGAACCGGAACCGTACTGCGAGTTCGTACCCATCCCCACAATCTTGCGGGCCTGTGGGTAATCGCGAAGAACCGCGCCACGGTCCTTCTCGGATTTGGCCACCACCCACGGCGAGTAACGGAGCGCGCCGGTCTGGAACTTCACGCTGAAGGGCCATGTGTGAGTGTAGCCGCTAAAAAGTTCCAAATCCACGCTGCGCTGCGGAATGCTCAGCACAGGTTGTGTGGGGTCGGGCGCGGCGGTATTGGCGAGGGGACCACCGCATGTTCCACTGACGCTCGCTGGATTCGGTTGCTGGCACGTCTGAGGGGATGCCGTGTCGGGCGAGGCGTTCGGAGCGGTATTGCCGCATCCAAGGCAAGTTGTGTGCGGGATCAGGTTCGGGATATCGTGCGTGCCGAAGCGCTTCGCGTCCACTACGGGCTTCGCCTGCCCGATGGCTGTTCCGTTTTTGTAGAGGATGTAGCAGAGTTGCTTGTTGAGAGTCTTGAGATCCAGTTGGCCGCTCAGCATTTGGATCAGCAGATTCACTTGTCTCGCGCCACGGCGATCTTGCTCTTTGTTTTCGTCAATTGGTTCAGCGGTTGAGTTGTAAAAGGGCCGCTGCCCAAGAACCGCGATGAACTTATCGCCGTAGGATTTGGTGAGCCGTGGGTTGTAGTCGAAGGCGCGCGCCTGAGTCTGAGGGTCGCCTGTTTTGCCGGCCGACGGCCCAAATTGCGTCCAGCCGATTGCGCCGGTTTGCCCATCCATCGTTGGCGCGATGTTCTGAATACCGCGATAGAAGTTGTCGGCGCGTTCCAGGCGTAAAAGCTGAAGCACACGCTCGCCCTGATAGTTGGCGTCCACCGAGTCCTTGAGCATGGTCTCGACAGCGGTGATGATCTTGTCGAGCGGAGCGGCGCCCGTGGGGTCAACTTGCTTGAGCGCCGGATCGCAATCGATCAGTTGGAGGAGAGCGCTATCCATTCACTTTTTTGTCGAACTTATCGAACGTGTTCAGCGTGTTCAAGGTTTGGGCCTGCTGCCATTCCCGCACGTCGGTCACGGGGTTCGGCGCTTTCCTTGGTTCCTGCGTCAGCGCCGCTTGCGCGATCTGCTCGTTGGTCAGCACCGAGCGCTGTCCGTACTTGACTGCCATCATGCGATCGGCGATGACGCGCTCGCGTTCCAGTGCGTCCTTTTGCGTGCTGGCCAACTGCTCCGCGAGCGAATCAGCGCGGCCCCGTTCGAACCGCGCTCCGTCTTCCGCCTTCGTCACGCGATCGAGCGCATCGCGGTAGTCGGCGAACAGCAGTAGGAAGGTTTGCTTCCAGGTCACGCGACGACGGCGTACCCTTCCGCCTTCGCGGCGGCTTCTCCGGAAGCTTCGTTGACGATTTTAGTTTCGCCGTCTTTCTTGGTCATCCGCTTCGGATAGACACTTGGGTCGTTCACGCCCTTTAGATTCGGATCGTTAGCGGCCTGGTAATTTGGGTCTTTCCGTCCCTGGTAATTCTGAGTCCCCTGGTAATTCGGACCCTGACCCTGGGCGTATCCGGTCTGCTGCCCGACTTCCTGGCCAAGGTTAGGCCTTTGTGCGGACGACGTATCCCACATGGGCTTCGTCAGATCCACGCGCGCATCCTTCAGGAACTGGCTGCGGGCATGCTCCTCGACGGTGCCTTCATCGAGCCACGGTTCCCAGATTGCCGGATCGCCGGTTTTCTCGGTGAGCGTGCTGCCCTGATCGCCGGTTCGTAAACGGTCATGCACCACGAAGGAAACCGCGCTTGCGGTGATGGCCGGTTCTTTGGCACCTACAGTGCGCGGCGAAACATATGCCCGATCTTGATGCGGCCCAACGTTATCGCCGAACGGAGCATTGAACCACGCCAGCAACTCGGCGGCATCGTTGAACCCCCGCGCAATGACGAATGTGTTATTGAGTATCGGCGTGACGGCAGAGCCAGCGAAGTGGTCAACGGAGCCTTGGCCGAGTTGCTCGCCGTACTGCTGTCCCTGGAGTGGCTGGTTCTGGAACTGCGGGTTTCGGGGAACGTTTGAACTCGCTTCATTCGGCGTGGCCCCTGCATCGGTAGCGGCATAGGGAGGAGGAGCGACAATCGGGACGGCGTTCACGTCCGGGGCTACGGAACTCTGTTGTAGGCGGGAGTTCGGGTCCGAAGGAAGTTCCCGATAACCAGGCTGCGTTGCCGGGGCAATCGGGCTGGCGTTCACGTCCGAGGAAGGGAAACCCTGCTGCCCACGGGCGTTGGGGTCCGAAGGGACGTTGTTGGTAAAAGGTGCTTGCGCGTTGGACGCCTGGCGTGTGGTCGTGGCGTCACCCTTGAAGCGCTTGGCGATTTCGGCACCAAAGCGGCTGATGAACGTAACGCGCGCCGAATAGCGGAAGCCGTCCTTGATGCTATCGCGGGATTTCTGCTCGTAGGCGCCCCTGTGTTGATCCCAGTCCTTTGTCTCTTTGAACGGGCTCGGCCCCGGAACGAGAGGCGGGCTGTTCATGGCACGCGGGAACTGCTGGGCGAGTTGGTTTGCGTCAGTCATGCCGACTTGCTGTTGAGCCACCAGATTAGGGTTGGCGCGCGGGAACTGCTGTTGCTGTTGTGCGAGTTGTTCTGCGTCGGTCGTCTTGGCTCCCGGAAACTGCTGCTGTTGCTGTTGTGCGAGTTGTTCTGCGTCGGTCATGGTATTGCTCCTTTTTATGGGTTAGAACTGCTGTTTCGTATACGGCCCCGCTTGTGAGGGCGGCGCGGAAGTCGGTTGAGATTGCGGTGCCGCTCCAGCGCCCGCTGAATCGTGTGGCTTGCCTGCTTTGTACTCTCCGCAATAATCATCAGGCGCGTGAGGAATCCAATCAGGATAGCGCTTGCAATTCTGCTCGGAGGTGTCGTAGAAGACGCAGTCGGCGCACGATCCCTGACTGCCCGGTTGCTGCACATCGTCTGCATCCGGTTCGTCGGGAGAGGAGAGCGGAGGGGGACCGTTCTTGTCGTCGGCGAGTAGCAAAAGCCCCTTTTTGGGTGGCCCACTAGATGGTGTCATCGATCTTCTTCCTCCTGAAATACAGGGCGTGCTCCGACAATCTTTCCTTCAAACGGCAGAGTCGTATCTTCGCCCGGTTGTAGCGTTATTGTCTCGCGCCAACCGTTGGTATACTCGATGTCTAGTTCCATTGCCACGTGACCAGCTTGGATCATTGAATTATTTCGTTGCTCCTTCCGAAGTTAGCAGAACGCATCGCGCGAATTGCAGCAAGTCTGTTAGCCCCAACGAACAGGTCCTGTTTCTTCGCGAGTGGATGCTGCTCGCGCCACCGCGCCTGCTCTGTCGCCATCAGAACGCTGTGATGCGAAATGCCGCCGCCGTAGCGCGACTGCATCTGAGCGACCTGTAACTCCACACGAACATCGAGCGGAGCCTCGGTCGCGCCCTGCCTCTCTTCCGAAAAGCATCCGTAGCGCAGCATGTCGCCCGCGTCGTCACCAGGCCGTGTCTCGGTCGCATCAAGTTTATCAACATCGTTGGTTCCAGGCTTGTGCATCAGCATCGGTAGGATCTTGATGACGTTGCGGCAGCCTTTCGCGATCTGCAATTTAGGCAGCACTTCGCGCGCCGCAAGAAACTCCGGGAGCGCCTCATATTGCAATCGGGCAACGATACCCTTCTCGATTTCCAACTGTTCGGCGAATTCCTTATCCGGGACCGCCTGCTCCTGGAGCGGTCTGAACCTAAGCATGGTCTGAATGTGCATCCAGCCCGCCACGCGATCGGTCGATGCGCGCACCAAGGTAAGCATGGTAGTCGATTGCTCGCGCCGCCGGCGCTTCAGTGATTCGAGCGCGTCCTTTGAGTCCATCTCGCGTTCTTCGTCGGTAAGATCGGCGACAAACGCCGCATGTGGACCAAGTTCGCTCGATATCCCAGCCGCGATCTGCGAAGCCACCGTATTCTCACTCTCGCGCTTTGCGTAAGCGTCAGGCGATAGGTAGATCACCATCTGGTGTGATTCGACTCCCGCAAGCGCAGCCTTAGATTCACGCGCGATCAGGATGCCGAGTTCGAAGGGCTCGACGCGGTTGAGGCAAATTTCTTTTTCCAGATACGTCTGGCCCCATGGAGATTTGCAGAACCACCCCAACGCACTCGGATGGATATAGCCCCAGTCAATAGCCATCCAGCGGTGAAACCACGATTCGAGTTTTACTTTGGACGGGTCGTAGACATGATTGGCATTGTACTTCTCTTCACCTACCAGCGGCCCATTTGGACGAAAGTCGCGGAAGTAAGCGCCGGAGAGCGCGTGCCAGTTGCCGTCGCGCCACGCGGCGCGCAATGATTCGGGCTCGATCGAGTTCAGCCACTTGACGTATGGTCCTTCATTCGGCTTGTAGACGGTGACGTTTCCGCCGGTTCCCGTCGCGGCATCGTAGGGCGCGTCGTATTCAACGTAGTGGCACAAGTACGGGTTATCGCTCCACTTCGACATGATGAACGTGTGGTACTTGCCATGTTCATCGATAACGTAATCCCCGCGCTTTAGTTTCTCACCGCGCTCGTAATCCTCGATGTAAAAATAGTCCATCAACCACGCTTGGCCGGGAGCGCCCGCTAGTTCGTCGCCGCCGCCAGGATTGAACGTTAACAGCGCCTGCGGCTTTAACGCTGACCACTTCGAGCGGCAAGAGCCGATAATGCGGTCGTGGATTTCCTTTGACTCCATCATCTCAGCCTGATCGATTGCAATCCGCTGATACTCGGGACCGACGTACTTCTTCCAGCCGTTGTCTCCGAAGTGCCCGAAGATGATCTTGGCGCCGGTGCGCCATTCCGCCATCGAAGGATTGCCGCGCTTGATAATTGCGCCGGTCGGCCCCCACATCTCCTCCGCACGATCGATCAAATCCTCAAGATCATTAGCTTGATTGCGAAGCATCAAGCCGCGAAAATTGCGGTGGTTGATGTACATCACATCTGCACCCTCGGGCTGTTTGCCTTCAGCGAGAAGCTTATTCAATTTTCTCGGGTTGCCTCGGAACGCCATCCAAGCAAGCATTAGGTGCGTCTTCGCTGAACCGCGCGTGCCGCCGAGTCCAATCTCGTCGGCGTCACTGTTCCACGCCTGGGTCTGGGGACCAGCCGGACAATCGCAAGGCCATGGCCCTGTGAAGTGGTGCTCGGCACACCAGACCGCGCGGAACGGCCCTGTGTACTTGTTCGGATTGACCGCGCGAATCTGCTTACCGGTCAGGAGAACGACGCGGGGCTGTGCTTGCTGCTTAGCCATCAGACCGGCTTGATCTTCGGCGGTGTCGCCAGCTTCGGTCGCAGGTTCATACGGTTCTTGAAGCTGAGCCGCTTGATGATCGACGGGTTGCCCAGCGGATCGGTAGAAAGCGGATTGGCAGGACCGCCCTCGGCGCGCGAAGCTTTATCGAGCCCAATCCCGATACTTTGACCGAGGGGTCGAAATTTCTCAAGGTGGCCGATGTCGGCGCCGATGTTGAATGGCTTGGCGATGAACTTTGATGGATTCGGCGCCTTGAAGTTGAATGCCATTATTTCTTTCTGAGTCTGCCGAGAATCGAGGTCTTTTTCGTGTGGTCCGGCAGCGAGGCCATCTTCCGCCCGTGCATCCCGCGCACCACTTCCTTGGCGAAAGACTTGTCGCCATTAGCCTGATTTTCCAGAACCGAATGGGCCCAGCGAACCTGAGCCTGAGAATCTGGCATTACTTTTTCGGAACCTCCAGCGGCACCGTATTCAACGGCTTTGCCATAGGCATCAACTCGTTGCCTGTCGCAATGTGGCGCAGGCCGATGATGTGGCTGCCCTTCGGAAGCAATATCTCGCCATCTTCGTTTCGATGCGCCGTCTGCGTGCGCGTCGAGGGATGGTTGATCGTAACCTCGTGGCCTTCTGGCACGGTAAGTTTGGCCGGCCAGTTCGCGTGATGCTGCGAGAAAAAATAGCGCTTCATGAAAGTGGCGCCTTCGACTTCGGCGACAGCGCGGCAAGGCGCGAACCGCCAGATTCTTTGTTGAGTTCCGTCGCCCCGTGGCGGGCGAAATTCAGCCCGGCCTTGATGGGCTCATTACTGTCTATCGGGTTCTCATGAAGCATGGGCTTACCATCTTTGCCCTTCGCCAGACGAATCAGCGAACCGGCCGGCTTGGCTTTATCGGCACGGGTCGCCATTTCTGCGGGATCGGCGCTCATGTCGGGCGGAAACCCCTTCTTCGACCATCCGTGCAGGTACCGCATCTGGGAGTGGTGCGCCAGCACTAGGCGGCGTTCGCCAGGATGCAGAGAATGCAACTGCTGGTGTACGAACTGGCCGGAGCGGTGATCCACCTGGTCCACGCTTTCGCCGCCAGGAATCGGTGTCTCTGGATGATCGGCGGCCTGCTGGATGATCGGCTGGGCATCACTGATCGGTTGCCCGGTGACGACACCCTGGTTCCAGGGGAGTGCCTGCTGCGCCGAACCGAGGAACTTTGCCTGCGGATTGTGTTTGAGCACGGCGGCTACGGTCTGCTGCGCGCGAGTCATCGGTGAGGCTACGATGGAATCGATGGAACCCTTCGCCGCGATCCTTCTGCCTAAGTGATCCGCTTCAGCTTCTCCCTGTGGGGACAGACCGACGTCTAATTGACCGCGAACGCGATCCTGCGGTTTGGCTGTGGCGTTCATTCGAGAATCATCGCCCTGAGTCCAGGTTGGTTTTTCATGGACTGGACCAGCATGTCGGCCTCGGACCGGTCGCGGCACTCTACGCGGTATTCCTTGGGTGCGTGGTGCGGGGTAGCACCAAACGGATAGGCATCCTTCGGCAAAAGCTCTTTCGCGTCGATCTCGCGTGGCACGCTGATGGAAACTACGAGCAAGGAAATTTCGGTCCCTCGAAATGCGCCGGCCGCCGCACGAACTGGCCCTTGACGCGGGGATTCGTCCAGCCGCGGTTCTGTCGCTTGGGCAGCGGCGGGAGTGCCTTTGGTTTCGTTAACATGCCGCGAAGGACCCAGCCGAGGCCAAAAGCGCAGGTCATGCCCACCAGCGCGATAATGCCCGCGTATTTGTAGGCATCGTCCATCAAGGGAGCGTGGCCTCAACTTCCGGAGGATCTTCGTCCACGAATGGCGCCAAAGAAATCGGCGCATCCCAGGTTGGCGAGTACTCGAAGTCCACCACCCGCAGCGGGTTGCGCCGGGCCGTGTCCAGGAAATCGCGGTCGGCTTGGTCGAGGTCTTTGCTCACGTGAGGCGATTCCCGTCCAAATCGTAGAGCAGGTAAACGGTACCACGACCCAGTTCTGCGCCATCGATGCATCCAGCGAAAACCGGCTCAAGTTGGGGGATTCGCCACGCGAAAAGCTTGCCTTGCGAATCGTATGTAGCCACTGCGCTGTCCGGCGGGATCCATTTGTTTTCCACCGCACGCCAGTGAAGTTCTGCTTCTTTGGCCTCAAACAGAAACGCCAGTCTCCGCTGCGCTGCCATTATATCGGCCCATTGCTCCAATGTAAAATCGCTGGGTTTGATTTCTGTCATGCTGTCCCCTGTGGTGTCGGCTGAAACCGCTTGGCCGGGATCGAAGGAATTGCCGCCAAAAACGCTTGCGCCTTGCGATCGCGCTTGTCCTTCTTCCACCAGGCGCGTGATTTGCCTGCCGGGCGCTTGCGAAGTTCGGCGCTTCTCGCCCAAGCCGTGCCGTCGCGGAATTTGAAGTGCATCTCGACCTTGCGCTCCGCGCGCATTCGGTTTGCGGCCCTACTCAAGCTTCGTAGATTCATGCGGTCGCCTTCGATAATGCCACGGCTACCTCAGGTGGACAGTGACCCTTCATTTGAGCAACTTCGTCATAGACAGGCTGCCAGACTGCCCGCGTGGCGTTCTCGCAGGCCTCCCAAGTTGTCGAACCCGGCAGGATGCCCATCTGGATCAGTTTGTCGGCGGCTTCGGGACTCATGCCGCCAGTGTACGCCGAATCCTCACGCCGCGCTAGCCCACCAAATGCGGTACCCCTCTTGACAGGTACCCCACCAGTCGTAGTATGGTGGAAGTGCTTGGACTTCACAGATCCGGGGCGGTTGCAATGACCGCCCCATCTCGCAAAGCTCAGGCGCGAGAAAGATCGAGTGAGACAGCAACTCATTTCGCCAGTCTATAAATCGCTGATAGAAGCCGCCAAGGAAGCCAAGGTTCACGCCTTTAAGACCAAGAGCGCCCCGGCCAAGAAAACCTTTGCGCGCCAACTTCGCAAGAACATGAGTCCACCGGAACGCCTGCTGTGGGCTCGCCTCAGGGCGAATCGGCTTGGCATACGCATTCGTCGACAATGCCTGATCTTCGGCTGGATTGCCGACTTCTATTGCGCTAAGCGCAAGCTCATCATTGAGATAGACGGAAAGTTTCATGACAAGCCAGCGAAGGCCAAAGCCGACGCATACCGCGACAAAACGCTGGCATCAAAGGGTTTCTCGACGATACGCTTCTCTGCGAACCGTGTGTTCGTCGACATCGATGCAGTTGTAGAAGAAATTCGCAGACGGATCTCACCGCCCAAGCAGTTGCCAGGTTGCCGGGACCAGTATAGGCCGGCTGGCGGATTTACGGGAAAGAGGCTGGACGCCGAGAACGGAATAAGCGTCACTGATCCTCGACGGGGCATGATGTCAAGAGCCCCCGAAGCCTGTACGTCACAGGGTTGAGCCGATTCGACAGGGGCCCGGCGAAAGCTGAATCCCAGGCGGCTCAGGATGTACTGCAAGTTACAGAAACGGCTCATAATCAGAAGTGTCTGCAAAACCTTGCTGCCGCAGGCTAAAGCGTAGGCGAACGCCAAAGCGCCGAACTTCACAACCAACGCAAGGTGCGCCGTGGAACACTCCCGGCACCACTCCCGCCCTTTACCGCCCTCCCACACCACCAGCACGCTCATTCCCGCCTCAGCCCCATGTACGGTATCACATCCGATGTCTCCGCCTGCCCATCACGCAATCCCGTGCTGAATACAGCCGACTCCTCTGAACTTTCCACAACTCCCTCACGGCCATCACAAATCCCGCGCAAGGCCGTTCCGGGGGGCCCCAAGCGTTTTACGCCCATAGGGAGTGCCGAGAATCCAAACGATTGCGCCACGGTCAGCGCTGCGTCAGCACGTACCATTGTGGTGGGCAGTCCCTGCCGTGCCCACTGAGTACGTCGCGCGGCCAGGCGATCGAACTCAGGCATTGAAGCATGTTTAGTATCACCCACAGTATCGCCTGAATATTGCAAGTTGTTCATTCTACTACTTAGACCATGTGATATTGAATCACTTGACTCGATCATTTGCGCAGCATCTCGATCGTCACCGCGGCCGGCTCGACGTCGGCGCTCCCGCCTGCGACAGCGATGTTTATTGTTGTGCCACTTGCGCCATCTTGCAACAGACCAGATAGACGCGCACGCAACTCCAATGAACTCAACATATTACGAGAATGTGCCGCAAGTGCCGGATGTAACGGTTTGCCTTCATTCGCGCGTTCGGCGTCTGAAATCCACAGTTCAAGGCGGTCGTCGAGGGACTGAACGCGGTCGTGTATATTTTGTCTAACAGTCTCGCGAGCAGCATCGGCGTGTTGTTCGCTATCTTGTTTAGTTGTAGCAGATAGCGCTAACTCTTTGATGATGTTGCGTTCGGGAGTAACGCCACGAAGTGAGGAAATGGCGGGGCGGAGCAGGTCGAGCTTGAAGCGTGAGATGGAACTATGGTGAACGGGTGGCACAACTCTTGCGCCAATGGCGCGGAGAGCTTCGCCGGCGAGGATAGCGTCGATGATTAGCTGGCGCTGCGGGTGCTTTTCGACGGCGTTCAGAGCAACACCTCGGAAGATTCACTGATCTTGGTCATAGAACGTTCAAGCTAAAGAAACGAAGGGAGAAAGCGAGCGGCGAAAATAAATGCTTGAAACTGTCGGAATTGTCTTGACATGAGGAGCGATATGCGACATAATCAAGTTATGAAAAACACAACAGAGAGCAAACAACTAACCGAGCAGATTAANNTGAAGAGCATTCAGCAAGCCGAGCGATTCAAGTCCTTCTTGGAAAACAAAGGTTTGGCGGTGAGCACGGTTCCATGTGGACTAGACAGAGTTCGCATAACCGGCAAAAGCAGCAGCGTAAGCTAGAACACTCAAGGAGACAGGGAAAATGGCCGGGAATACTGGAAAGATGACGCGGGATGCTGTTCTTGAGCGCGGACCGCGGATGCAACTTATTCGCGCGTACAGCGGTACCACCCCGCTTGGATTCGTTGTGATGGGTGGACGGGATTCGGCAATCGGACTGGGTGTAACCAAGATTGATCGCCCGTCCTACCGCACTTACGCGGAATCGTACACACTCGGGTACCTCCTCCGCATCGGGAGGGCCCAACAATGAAGCTCATTGGTTGCAACTTCCGAAGCCTTCTAATTGAATTAAAGGCAAACCAGATGCCGCGTAAGCCCAACTGGGGCGGGCGCCGCGCTGGAGCTGGCCGGCCGCGGCTCAAGGTGGAGCGCTGCGCTTGTGGCGTGATGCCGCTGAGCCGAGCTAAGACGCGCGGGCATAAGTGCGAAGCCTTCGTTTTACCCGTTCCAGCTTTCTCGCTGGTGCCGCCCGGTTCTATTAACTAGCCACCGGCAAGCACTCAGGCTCAAGCGATCACCGGGGCTGCCACGGCGCCTGGCGTTCCGCGGAGTGCGAATACGCGGCCAGATTCCAGCGCTTGAACATAAACTTCGCCAGCTCTGGAGAGCGGTGCCAAGCTTTCGCGCTGTTTCAGTTTAGCTGACCGAATGCGCCTGTCTCGAACATGGATGTCGTAGTGTCCAACATTGAGCAGCACCGCGCCTAGAGCGTGCGCGCGGTCAATCAGACGGCCTTTGGCGGTGCGCAGTTCGATGGTATCAGGCTGGTTTATCCAGTCGATGTCGAGGTTTAGGGACACTTACGGAAGGAACCGATGCGCTCGCGCGCGACTTCTCGCCGTCGGTGCAGCGTTCGTTGAAGCCAATGATAAGCATAGATTCCGCCGCGCGTCAACATAAATTGCATTTATAGGCTCACTTTGCTATTGACACTTTTGGACACTAGGGTTATAGTTAGATTGTAAGCGGAGATTTTCACCATGTCTACAGCAACACCCAACGGTTACCCCGTGGTTAAGCGCGAAGCGGATGCTTTCGCGGTCTATGACGCCGACGCGCGCGAAGTCATAGCTTATGCGCCAGGCGTTCCCTGGACTTTGGCTAAGTCTAAAGCATTGCGCGAGCGTGGGACGGGGCACAAGTGCTACTACATTGGCTTCCCGCTGGCACGCGGAATTGAGGAGTGTGAGCATGATTACAAACGAAGAACAAAGAATCCGCCAAACCAACATCGAGAAAGCCTTTGGAATTGAACCGAAGGCTTCGGCGCCGGCGCTGGTACTCCATTTGAAGCTACCGCCCGAGCTTTACGCGAGCCTCAAGGCGCTGGCCGCGGCCGATCAGCGCACCTTGCACAATTACTTGACGCTGCAACTGCTGGCCGTGGTGAAGCGCAGGCAGCCCAAGCCTCGCGCGGCCGAGGGCGCAAAGGAGCAGCCATGACCCAACTGATTTGGACCACCGTTATCCAGCAGAAAATCAACGGGCACTGGACGTACTTTAGCGAGCAGTGCATCAAAACCGGCGACGACGGGATGTCCGACCGGGAATATCTTGCGGTTTGCCAGGAACTTGAACCGGGTGCTGAATTACGGATTCGGCCCACTCCGCGGGAGATGTCTCTATGATCGACAACCAGTGCATCTGCAACCAAGGCTTTGGGGTGAACCTGAGTTGTCCCGAACATCCCACGCGGTTCGTGCCGCGGGCGTATGCCGACAGGCTCGAAGCCCTGCGGGAGAGCCGCACCCGCTTGGTCTGGACGCTATCGCAGCTCATGGGGAGCCTGCCTCAAAAGCGCGATTGGCTGGACCCCGCGATAGAGGCAGAGGCGCGCGAGCTACTGAAAGAGTTCTGGAGGGTGAAATGAGCGATCCGATCGAAGAAGCGTCTAAGTCGCTGGCCGTGTGGCGTGGTGACCACTACGAACCAAATATCGAGATTGACGAATTAGCCCGACTCAAACAAAGCCACGGCGAACTACTCGCAGCGCTGAAGGTATTCATGGAAATGCTAACAGACGGACGGCTGGTCCGTGACATAACGCGCGATGGAGAATCCAGCTTCAGCTTGCGAATGGTCGACTTTGTTCGTGAGTTGAACAAGGCGCAGCAAGCTATTCGGAACGGGGAGGCCATATGTCCACCGAAATGAAGCTCACGCCGGTCGAGGCCGAGGCGACAACCGAGGAATGGTACGAGGTGCAATATTCGTATGGTGGTGTACACTGGGTCGCCTCGATGGGTAAATACGCGATAGAATCAGCGAAGCGTGAAATGGCTACCTGTATCCAGAGGGCAAAGGGGCCTAGCGAACTGCGTCCCGCGTATCGCATTGTCCACAAGCGCCTCACCACCACGCCGATGAGGGAGGCCACCGAATGATTCGACGTACCTGTACGGAATGCCATCAGTCAAAGCCAATCCATTGCACTGAGCAACAGTTGGCTGCATATGAAGCTGGAGAACTAATTCAGAGAGCGATGCCCGACGTCTCCGAGGATGAGCGTGAATTACTGATCTCTGGGGTTTGTGGCCAGTGCTTTGACGAACTCTTCAAGGAGGCCGAATGACCCCAGAACTTGTTCCCGTAGCTGGAATCGCCGCAGTTTGGCTAATTCTCTCTATCGGTCACCTCCGACAGCGCGCCAAGGCCCACCGGAAAGCGGTAGCCGAGCGCGACAAGCTGCCCTTGATACGGCAGCGCGTCAGATTACCAGAGAGGCCGTTGTGAATCGCAACATCCCGCCAGATCGCCGCGAGTTGGAGCGCCGGCTAAGCGAGCATATCGCCGCGGGCACGTGGACCTATTATGGCGCTCACTATTATGGCGCTCACCGCTCCTGTGCCGCATGCGTGGAGTTGCGCCGCAAACTGGCGGAAGCCATCGAGCGCGAGGCCCCGCAAGACGACGAAATGGAGCGCTCCCGCTTCGAAAGAAAGGGCGGCGCATGACTGCCCTCCTGCTTGGCCACGGACACACTACCGCTTGACAAATTCATGCTTCGGTATTAATATGTAGGTGGAATCTGAACGTTGGCACCGTCTGACTAGTAGGATCCCACCGGGGGGCAGAAATGCTCCCTTCTTCCTCGTGATGCGGCATCGCAAGCCGCCGCACTGTGTTGCAGCAATGTTGTCCACCACGAACCTAGCCGGTTGCTCCAATCAAGCAATTACTTACCGGCTGGGTTCTTCCGGTTTTAACCCCCACCGTCGGCTAACTGGGCAGCAAAGGCTACGTTCCTCGAGCCGACGCCTGGTTATGGAAGGGGCTTACTCGCGCCCTGGAGCGACAGCGCGGAAAAGAAATGTATGCCTCCACCTACAAATCTATATACGGGCCGCATAACAATCGCGGGCACGAGTTTAACTCCGTTTCCGGAATTAAGGCGAAGACGCCGGCAGCTATTAGCTTTGTGGTTGAACCGCTTCACGGAACAATCGTGAATGTTCTCAAGGCTGGTGGCTTTCTGTCAACGCGCCAGGAACACCGCAGACCTGGCGCAATGATAAATTGCTTTATGTTCTACCTCGTTAATTCAAGAGGATTTACCGTTGGCCAATTTTACCGACAAACCGTCGAGAAATGGGCTCGGCGCGGGCTGCTGGTGCGCCAAGGCGACCGCTACGTATTGCCGCCTCACGACTAGCCGCATTTTCCACTTGCTCCGCGCCGCGAGAAATCTGTTGCAAACGTCGCGCAGCTCGTGCATAATAGTTCGGTCAACGCTGAAAAGTAAAGACCGGATCGGCTGATCCACGGCGGGGTGCTTGCCCATCCCGCCTCAGCCTTACCTCGGCAAGGAGGAGTTTTTGGAAATCCAACTCGGTTCGCTTGTTTTTATCAACAAGACCAAGGCCGAAGAATATATCCGCAACATCCTATCCCGCTACAACTCGATGCGGCCACTCCAAGGCCGTGACCGCGAGATTATCGATTCGGTTCTGGACCTGCACCCCAACAAACACGTAATCGTTGATTGCGGTATAAAAGACATTCTGGTTCAGTGGCTCGACGACCGCGGCGAGAAAAGGCGATTCATCGCCAAGCGCGTCGATTCCTCGATCCGCGACTTCACCTGGCGCCACGCACTTTATCCGCGTTCGGAAATCCAGAGTCTGAGGCGAACCTGCCGCACTCTCGTTCAAGATCAGATCGCATACTTCCGACGGCAGGCCTTTGGCCGCGATCTTGCGCTAGAGTGCCTGATCACTGGCGATCGCATCACTGAACAAACCTGCGATGTGGACCACGCCGCGCCGGACACGTTCAATGCGCTGGTTGATCGCTGGCTTAGCAGTTGCGGAATCAATGCGGAGGATATCGAGATAGTGCCTTCGCGCCATTACCAATTCCCGGATGCGTTTCAAGATGAAGTACTGGCGCAAGCGTGGCGCGAATTTCACAAGATCAACGCACGCCTGAGGGTCGTTTCCATCACCGCCAATCGATCCATACTCAGGAAGACGAAGGAACGATGGGCAACGCCATTCTTGACGCAGCTCTGAGGTATGCTGCTATGGGCTTAGCTGTGATTCCAGTTGAACCGGAAACCAAGGCACCTTACTTCAAGGCGTGGACGGAAGTGGCCACTACCGACCAATCGCTAATCCAGAAATGGTGGACCCAGGACGCGCGCGCCAATGTCGGGATCGTGACGGGGAAGCGCTCGCAGGCCTTCGTGGTTGACGTGGACCCGCGAAACGGAGGGGAAGAGTCCATTGATACCCTGTTCTCAAAGAACGGTCGGTTCCCAGACACTTGGCAGGATATAACGGGCTCTGGCGGCCGGCACTACTGGTTCCGGTATCCGGCCTTCCCTGTCGGGAACAAAGCCGGCATCCTCCCTGGCATTGACATCCGCGGCGATGGCGGCCAGGTAGTTGCGCCGCCGAGCCTGAACCCTACAACCGGAAGGCGCTACATTTGGGATGGCTTAAAAGAGCCGTGGGACGATCAACAAGGACTTGCCGAGGCGCCGGCTTGGCTGCTTGACCTTCTCCACCCCCACGAACGCACCAATACGTTTGTCGAAATCGCAACCCGGATTCCGCACGGCGTCCAACACCAAACCCTTGTTTCCTTGGCTGGCGCGATGCGCCGAATGGGGTTATCGCCAGGAGAGATATTCCCCACCCTTCAGCACGTCAACTTGAATCGCTGCGAACAGCCTGGCCCGGAAGTCAACATACGAAAGATTGCCGAATCAATGGCTCGGTATCAACCAAGCGACCGCAGTTTGTATCAAGAAGCCAGCAAACTATGGCGCCTTACCAGATTTGCTGAGGAGCGCACCAAAGAAGCCGACACTGCCGACAAAGGGCGCCGCCGCCCAATCGACGCCTATTCTCTCCTGACAAACGAAATGGAAGGCGTTAAGGCCATGATCGAGGGCGTCCTTCACAACGGCGTCACGCTGTTGGCTGGCCCTCCTAAATCGGGTAAGTCATGGGTTACTTTAGGCATGGCAATTGCCGTAGCCACTGGCGGTAAGTTTCTGAGTAAGTTGGGCATAAAAAGGCCAGGTCGCGTCGCTTATTTCGCTCTCGAAGAATCCGAAAACAGAACGCACAACCGCTTAAAGATGCTTGTTGAAGGTCGCCCTATAGCTTTGCAGAATATAGAGTTTTCATACGGCATTAGTTCGATGGACAACGGCGGCATGAAAGAGTTAGATACTTACCTCTCACTTACTCTTCCGAACTTAGTCATAATCGATACCTTGATGGCATTTGTTACTGGGAATAAGTCATCCCGGAACGATGTGTTCAGACAAGATTACCGTGAAATAAAAGCGCTCCAGGAACTAGCCGTTAAGCACGATACCTGCATACTAGTGGTTCACCATACAAATAAGGTGGGGGGAACCGGCGTTACGGCCGTAGCTGGCACTCACGGCGTAACCGCGGCGGCTGATGCTGTATGGACTATGAAGCGCCAGGCCGATCGGCGGGCCATCCTGGACATGACTGGTCGAGAGATCGAGGATCAGACCCTTTTGATCGAACTGGAACTTAGGCAGCCCATAGGATGGTTCATTGTTGAAGCAGGCAGCGGCGCCAAGACGTCGGAAGAACGCCAAGAGATACTTGAGTTGCTGACCGACGAGGGCGCTTTGGAGCCATCCCGGATCGCAACGCTACTTCGGAGAAACGCGGTAACAGTTCGGCGCCTTCTCATGAAGCTTACGGCCGCTAATTTGGTTGTAAAAGATGGCAAACGTTACAGGATAGTGAATGTGGAGTCAATCTCCCGTGGGTACCGTGATGATTAACTTATGGTTATTATTTTAAACAACTTACGGACAATCGTTCACGCTGTTCACGGTCGTTCTCTAGCGTTCACAGGGGGATTGATTAAGTTTGGCTTTTGTTTTCAACATCTTGCGGACATCGTTCACGGTATCGTGAACGGAGCCGTTCACGCGTTCACGCTGTTCACGGTTGGGCAACTGGCCGGCGCTTACCCAAGGGCATGTCTTCGGTATCTGTTGACGCGCGCAAGCCGTACGGTACGGGACGCTAAGGCGTTGCCGTTACGGGCAGATACGGGGCGTATGGCGGTAGATCATACGTGGGCCTGATCCGCAGGCGTTAAGTCCGGGGAGGTCCCGCGGAGGACCGGATCGGATCGGCGGATCGAATCGGGCGAGTATCCCCCTTAGGGGGAAGTGTATACAAAGGAGGAACATGAAAGCACTTCGTAAGATTGACCGAGCCGATATTGAAGCGGTGTTTCGTCGCGCCGGATTGCGTCTGGCAGACCTGGACCCAAACGCTGTCGGCGTGCCGATGAAGGATTGGATACTCGAGGACCAACGCCGGCAGTGCGATGCGTGGCTGGAGACGCAGGACAATACCGCGGCGCCGCTGAGCAGCCAGCGGATAGCCGGAAGTAGGGACAATTACGGATGGAAAAGCGCATGACAAGCCACGCGACGAACGAACCGCCACATACAGAACCGCAAACGGAATACGAGCGGATGCTCGACAGGCTGGAACTAGATTGTAGCCAGTATCAGTGTTGGAACCCGATCGCGGTTTTTGTTCTCGTTGAGCATGGCCACGGGTGTGGGCGCGGTGCGGATAACGAGAAAGGCGTCTGCGCCGAGCATGTCAGCGGGAGAACGGTAAGCAGATGGTTGGAAACATGACTAGGCCAATTTGGGAACTTGTGATTAAAGACATGACGGCTAGGAACCGGCTAGGACTAAAACGCTATGGAGAGCGATTGCGCGCTGGCAACGGAGGGGACGCACTCCAGAATGCTTACGAGGAATCGCTTGATCTATGCGTTTACCTTCGGCAAGCCATCGAGGAAAGACGCATTACCGAGCGCGGGGCGAAGGGGGCGAGATGAGAAAAGCGGAAGAATTGAGCAACCCGAATAGCTGCATCAATCGCGCGAAGTTGACGGAGATGACGTTCGTCCTCCTAGCACGAGATATCACGGCTCCTGCGACTATTCGTGAATGGTGCCGACTCCGCTGTTTGTACGGCAAGAACACTGCCAAAGATGAGCAGATCCAGGAGGCTCTTGCTTGTGCTGACGCTATGGAAAAGGAGAGAGCGTAATGTGGCTACGATTAACTCAGGCCAATGAATCTGGAGAAGAGGTCGGCCCGATGAGCGTGAACAGCGACAACATCGCGGCCATTATTCCGCTTGAACGGAGCGGCATTGCCTTCTCCGTTTTACGGACAACGGATTGCAGAGTGCTCTGGACGATGGAAACGCTGGAGCAAATCGAGGCGAAGATGAAGCAGGCGCGAACATGAACGGATGGATAGGAGTAGACCTTGACGGCACGCTTGCCGAATATAACGGCTGGGTGAGCGAGGAGCATATTGGCGCCCCGATAGGCCCGATGTTAACGCGCGTGCGCCAGTGGATCGCGGAAGGCAAAGACGTGAGAATCTTCACTGCTAGGGTGGATGGCGGGGAAGTCGCCATCGCTATGGGTAATCAAGCCGGAGAGCGGTATAGAGACGTCCAGCGTATTCGCGGTTTTATTGAGAACTGGTGCATTGCTCACGTTGGGTGTGTGCTGCCTATCACCAACAAAAAAGATTACGGGATGATCGAATTATGGGACGACAGGTGCGTTCAGGTTGTCCCAAATACCGGCCTTACTTTGATGGAGGCGCTAGTCAAGCAGGCGCGAGAGGCGGGAACGCCGTGAGTAAATCATTCAAGATTGCGGGGGTTTTCGGATGGCTGGCGGTGGGTTTAATGGTGACAGCGGCGGGGATGGAACCTAACTCAGTCCGGAGAGCAACAGAATGGACTGAGGCCGGTCTTTACGTGGTGGCCCTTGGAGCATTTATCTACAGCCAGCGAGGAAAATCGTGACCTACGAAGTGCGGGCGACATTCACACTGGACGCCGACAGCAAGCAAGAGGCTTTGCAAATGGTCTCGGCTTGTATCGAATGCTGGGACGAACAAAGCGGCATCGCCAATCTGCAAGGCGTTGGCGGCGCGCAGGGTTATGTCACGATCAAGGCGGAAACGCCGTGAGCACTCAACCAAAGCCCGAATATAGTTTCAAATTCGACAAGGCGAAAAACACCTGGGTGTGCTGCGTCCATGGCGAGGTGGACTTCACTGGCTGGATTCCCTGCTGGGCTGGCTGTGATGGAGGCTTCTTCGATGATTACGAGGAAGATCCGCTTATGTATGATCCCGGAGACATGTCGCCATGCCGAGAGTGCCGCGGCAAAGGAGGCTGGAGAGTCTGCGGAGAATGCGTGGCTGACAATCCTGATGTCGAATGGTAGCCACAACCGACCGGGTGACCCTCCCCGTGCAGATCCGTCACCATCCGCGACCGACCGGATCCTCCCGCTCAGCACGCGAGAGCGCCGCGAGATGGCCCGCGCGATCGCGCTAGAGACGCTGATGCGCAGCATGGAACCGCGAGAGGCGCGTGTGGTTGGGAGACATCCCGATGTTCTAGACAGCGAGGAGGCGTGAATGCCAAAGAGAATACAACGCAAGCGAACGCGCGGCTACAAGCTACCCCCAAATACAGTCTGCGTGACCAGGCCGAGTAAGTGGGGTAATCCGTTCAGAGTCGGAGATACCTGCGGCGCCGTCGTAATAACGAATGCTCAGATGGCTGTGGATCTGCATCGCGACATGGTGCTCGATATTTTCTGCGCCTATGATTTTCGCCTGCGGCTTCGCAAAGAACTGCGCGGTAAGAATTTGGCCTGCTGGTGTAAAGTCGGGACTCCCTGTCATGCAGATATCCTTCTCCGAATTGCAAACTCGTGACTAGGGCAGTTTTTATATATGAAAATCACCGAAGAATCACTCGAATGTTCCGAATGCTCATGGCGCGGCTACGAGAGGGACGCTATCCCGCGTCGATACGGGGAGGATGACGCTTGGTACGAGTGCCCAGCCTGCCACGCCGGGTGCGCGCACTTCCCGCTGGATGAGCTAGACGCCTGATGTACAGCGAAAGCCATTGGCGAAATAGCGCGGCCCCCATCATCGCCAAGGTGCTGGAGGAGACGCGCGACGAACCAGAGAAGATCATCAAAGCGCGGCTACGCGATGCCTACCCGTTCGGGCAAAGGAAATACCATCCGTATCAAATCTGGTGCTCTGAGGTTGCAATCCAGCGTGGCAAGAAGCCAAAGCTCGGCACGTTCGGGGCTAAAACCAAAGCAGTCAAGGAAGCACTGATTGTGGCCGGCCAACAGGATTTGTTCTAGCGCGGCGCGGGAACGCCGAGGACGCAAGATTTCGCTTGACAAACCGATTTTAAATCGTTTAATCTCATTTTAGATGAAACCAGAAGACACGATTAGCACGGTGCTTGTCAGGGTCCCCACCAAGCTACACTTAGGGGCGAAGCGGATCGCCGGCGGTAGGGGCGTTAAACTTGCCGTGGTATATGCTGAGGCGCTGGCGCTGTTGCTGAAAGAGCGGCGCGCGCTGGAAGGCGGGAGGCAATGAAGGATTGGGACTGGGAAGACACGTGGCAATTGCTGTGCGTTATAGCCCTAGCGGCGCTGATGGCATTCCTGGTTACCCTGGTTATCAGCCCGAAAGCGGTGGACGATTACTACCTTTCTCGGGGTGGTTCCAGCAACTTGGACGTTGGAACCTGCGTGTATGCGCATTGGACGTGGCACACGGACGAGAAAGCGTACTGTACCAACGACGCCGCGCAAGCCGTGGACCTGCTTGCAAAACTAAAAGCTACGCTCAACACGAAAGGCGCAAAATGAGTGGGTTAAACACACGCGAGAAACAACCGGCCACCAAAGCGCAGCTCCGCGAGGAGATACGGCAACTGCGCGTAGTCGGAGCGCAAATGGCGAATCTTTGCTACAACTGGGGCCAGCGCGGTTTCGTGGAGATTCGAGAAAGCGATTGCGAGATGCTGAAGGAACTACAGACGGAGTGGGACGCGATCAAGAGAGCGGAGAAAGCAGCATGAGCGAAACCCACAAAGAGCAGATCGCCCGCGTGGAGATGGCGGCCAGTGATCGCGACACTTGGGATCTCAGCGACAATGACGTGCTGGCGCTGAAGGCGGTGCTGGAAGATCGCGCAGCGCTGCTGGCCGCGTGCGCTTCGGCTAGCCAGTGTGAGGGACTCCAGAATTGGGGCGGCGGGCGTTCACTAGCGCTTGAAGAAGTACGTGAGGCTATCGACAGAGCGGAGGGACGAAAATGAGTATCGAACTGACCGAGTTGGACATCGTGGTGCTGGCAGAGCGCGTCCCACATTCCTGTACCGAGAATTTGGAATGGCGGGAAGCAACCAGCGTCGAACCTCACGGCGAGCACTTCGATGATGCGGGATGGGCCTGCGCTATCTGTGGCGAGGTGTACAGCTTGGAAGAACTGGCGGCGGTGGCTGAGAGAATGGAGGGCGGTCATGAAGATTGAGGTTGTGAATATTCCCGACAAGCGCACCGTTTCCTGGGCGGAATTGGCGAAGAGCATTGCCGGTCTCGCTCCAGGAAAGGCGGCAAAGATTCTAATCAAGGACTTGTCGCAAGCCAAAACAAAGCAATCCGCTCAATCTGTCATTTACTCTTGTCTGCAACGGTACGGGTTATCGATCGACACGCACACTGAAGGCGAATACATCTACATTTCGAACAGGAGGAGTGATGCTCAGAAATAGAACGGAGATCCCGCTGCTAGATGAGCTTTATCCGCTTCGTCAGCGCACACCAATCCGAAAGAAGCGCGCGAAGCCCCGGCGCGGGCGTGTGATCGATAAAGACTTTCTGGCATGGATGCACACTCAGTCATGCTTGGTGCGCACGTTTCCACGGCTTTGCAGTGGCGACCTTGAGTTCCACCACGTCCGCGAGTTCGGATCGCCAAAGAGTGACCGCCGCGGGCTCGCGCTTTNNTCGGTTTGGGTGTGTTTCCCATCAAAGCGTCCACCGGAAGTGGTGAACAAAGTTCTACAGGCGTGGCACGATATGGGGTACAAATCCAGTGTGTTGCGGGATGCTGGCGAGTCCCAGGGAATCCAGGCCACTGTTCTGGATTGCATTGGTGAGTATCGCGGCTGGGGCGCATCCATGAACTTTCTCGCCGAAGTGCAGTTCATGGTCGATCCGCAGTGCGACTGGGTAGTAGCGGCGTCAGACGATATCTACCCCGACCCAAACGTACGAGCCGAAGAAATCGCCCAGCAGTGTAGCGGACGTTTTTACAATACCGTGGAGTTGACCTATCCGCCCGCCAAGCCGAAGTGGAGCCACATTCCCTTTGACGTTGCCGCACCAGGCGGATCTGGCAGTAATGCGCCAAGCTGGAAATATTGGTCAACCTTCGGTGTGGTGCAGCCTATTGGTGATCTCAAAGCCTGGCCAGCTTCCCGCATTGATCGGATCTGCGGGTCACCGTGGCTCGGCCGCGAATTCTGCCGGCGCATGTATCAAGGCAATGGCCCGTTCTGGCCTGAATATCGGCACATGCACGATGACGAGGAGCTGTTCGAGGTCTCGAAGAAACTCGGGGTGTTGTGGCAGCGGGAAGACTTGACGCACCGACATGAGCACTGGGGCCGGAAGTCGCTCGCTCAACGTTCAGACATTCCAGAGTTTCTGCGGGAGGCGAATAGTCAAGAGAACTGGAAGCGGACGCAGACACTTTTCAATCAGCGGAAGGCAGCGGGCTTTCCAGGACACGAACCAATCGCATGACGCTCTCTGAACTGAAACCACGCGGCTACCGTCTCTCGGACGTTCCTCCAGACTTTCAAGGGATGCCGCTGGCTGAATGGGAAGCGAAGATTGAGCGTTCGCGTGTTGAGGCGCACTTCGAGACAAAGGAATGGAAGAAACTGCGGGCGGAGCAGAAGTGGGACAAGCGAGCGGTCGTAACTCCGACTTCGAGAGACAAGTACGGAATCAGGAGCATGTAGATGTATTCCCAAGAAGACGAAGAGAAGCATATCCTGGCCGCCTTTGCTGTGCCGTGGAAGCAATCGCATGACTTCGGAGGGCGAGACGCGGCGCAACGGGCTGGACGATTCTTGGATATCGGTGCTGGTGATCCATTCGACAAATCGAACACACGCGCACTCTTCGAGTTGGGTTGGTCAGGGGTGATGATCGAGCCGTCGCCGCGCTACATGGAAGCGCTGCTGCTCGAGTACAAGTTTGAACCACGCATCCAGTTGGTCAGTGCTGTTGTGGCGCTCTCGCGGGGGATCTTTAATCTGAAGGTGAGTGATCAGCCCAGCAGCACAATAGGCCCGATGTTGAAGCCGTCAGACCGTACGGACGTCACCTACTACGGCTCGATGTTAGTTCTGGCTCTGCCGCCCGAGGACATTTCCAACAAGTTCGGCGGCTTCGACTTCATTAACATCGACGCAGAAGGCGTCAGTAGCGAAATCTTTTTACGAATAATGGAACTCGACTGGGACGCTCGATGTATCTGCGTTGAGCACGATGAGCGAACTACCGAGCTACTGAAGGCCGCGACGAAGCGGGGATACAAATGCACGTATGCGAACGGAACG
>PKZC01000291.1 GCA_003132905.1 Bryobacterales bacterium
CGACGTCATCTATTTTTGCCTGAGGCTTGTCCAGATAAACGCGCCGCACTTCACTGAATGCTTCGGAGATAATCGTCACCTGTTTCGGGGTTTGAATAAACTCAACCGGATAAATAGCGATGGACATCATTACCGGAACGCCATAAGGGATGCATTCGGCGCTGGTGTTCGCCAATTGCTCGCCGCGCTGGGCCGCCGCAGCCTCCTCCGCACGCCTTGCTTGATAGGGCTTATCGTATTCCGGTTTCAGCGCCAGCGGGGAAGGCGCGGGCGGCCGGAACTTGGGGTCCGACGCAGGCCCA
This sequence comes from Bryobacterales bacterium, assembly GCA_003132905.1. Next base: position 303 of record PKZC01000291.1, read on the forward strand.
CCTCTATATATGCCCCATACGCCGGTGAGATCCGGCGGACTGGCAGCGGATTGCGCAAAGAGCATCGTCGATACCATGGGCAACAGCGCGGCGCACCAAAGCATCGTGAATTTCATTCCTGACTCTCGGCGAAGCGTCATTTCTGCGGGGGCGGGGGCTCTTGCCGCGGTCCGTTGCTCAATGTTCGTCCGTCCGGCAGCGTTGCGATTGAGAGAAATCCGCCCGCCTGTCCGCTCTTCATCGGATTAATAATCAAGGTGAGTTTATCGCCTGCTTTAATGCTGTTAAACTTCCAGCCGCTTTGCATGAGGATGCTGGGACTGCCCAGTTCGATGCTCCAGTGCTTCACCGCGCCTTTTTCGTCCGGGACATCGATCTCGATGTAGGCGTGAGGATTGGTCCATTCAAATGAAGTGATCGTGCCAACCAGCGTCAGACGCTTCGTCATGTCGAACATGGTGAAGGAATGATGTGCCCACGCAGGACAGGCGCCGAAAACTCCTGCGGCCAGCAGCGCGGCGCAACACACTTTAGACCGCAAGGCCTGCAATATCTTCATTTGAGCCCCTCTCTATCGAGTCCATACTATTCCTATTCTGCTGCTGTATGCAAGGGGCTACTGGGGCTTGGATGCTTTATCTATCTCGGTGGCTTCCATGGCTGACATTTCCTGCAGAATCGTCTTGTAGATGGCTTCGATGGCCCGGGGCGTCAGCGGCGTTTGGGCTGCTCCGGCCACTCGCCGCAGAACCTGCTCTTCGCGGCCCGGCGCGCTTGCGGGCGCATGGAATTGCTTCTTGATGAGCCCCACTTCGCGCACCACTTGCGCCCGCTGGTTGAGCAGCATCACAATTTGGTCGTCAAGCGAGTTAATGCGTTGGCGTGGTCCGTTGAGTGCGCTGGTAAGCTCCGTATTTTGGGCAAACAAGGTAATCGCGGTACAAACATACAGAAGGCATCGCATGGACTTGAATTGTATCAAGCGTCATCTTGTCCTCCCGTGCGGCACGCTGAGGCTGAAGGTATCGCTCGAATTCTCAGATACGGAGCTTGAAACCGCACTGAGGTTCATGGCCAGGACAACTACATTGCGATTACTTGGAAGAGCAATAGCCTTGACGGTTTTGCTGCTGGATAACGTGAAGGTGTATCCGTACAACGTCATCGAGCGAGTGTCTCGAGTTCCATTGCTGTTATCGCGATATGGCATCAGGATGGCTTTGGATTCGCCGGTATAGTTCTGCGGCGTGCACCAATCGCTGAGGCTTTGGGTGAACGACGCTGTGGTTCCATCGGTGTAAGTCACCGTGAACGTCTGCGCAACCTGATTGCCGTTCACCCCCGAGGCAAGCAATTTCAGAGTGGAGAACTTGCCCGCAGGCAAAGCGACGGTTCCGCTGCTTACCGCGCTGGGCGCGTTGGATGGCCCGAAATTGTAAGGCGTGCCGCCGGCGGTCTGCACCGTCCCCAACAGGTTGCCGGAATACGCCCGGCCGCCGCCGTCCAGGCCGCTAGTGCTGAAAAAGACAGCGCCATCGGTCACCGCACCCATGACGTTGTAGAAAGGCGACAAGTTCACTGCTCCGTTTGCGACGCCCGCTGCCGTCACTGTCAGGCTGATGGTCACGGTTTGGGTGAGGCTGCCGGATTTCCCGGTGATGGTTACGGTAGATGGGCCCGCTACGGCAGAACCTGTTGTTGCCAGGGTGAATATGCAATTAGTGGGCGACGTGCCGGCGCTGAACGAACCCGTGACTCCCGTAGGCAGACCGGCGAGGGTCAATGTCACTGTACTCGCGAAACCGTTTTGTGGATTTAAGGTCAAGGTGCTTGTCCCGAGTGCGCCCTGCGCGATGCTGAGAGTGGAGGGCGCGGCCGAAAGTGTGAATGTCGGCGGCGCAGATATGGTGAGCGCGATAGTAGCTTTACTAGTGAGCGTGCCGCATGTGCCGGTAATCGTCACTGTAGAGACTCCCGCAGCTACGGTGCCAGCGGCCGCGAATGTGACACTGCGGGGCGCGGCGCTGGCCGGACCGAAAGTGGCGGTAACGCCCGTCGGCAGCCCGGAAGTTGCCAGCGCGACGGTGCCGTTAAAGCCGTTCAGAGCGGTGATGGCGATGCTGCTCGCGACACTTGCGCCGGGGCTGACGCTCACGCTCGCCGGACTTGCCGAAATCGTAAAGCTGGGCGGAGCAACGATGGTGAGCGCGATGGTGGTCTTGCTCACTGCGGTCCCAGACGTCCCACTGATGGTCACGGTGGAAACGCCCGCGGCTGCCGAACTGGCCGCGGTAAAGGTCAACGTACTGTGACCCGCTGACACGACGCCGAAATTCGCCGTAACGCCTGCGGGTAGTCCGGAAGCTGCCAGCGCTACCGTGCCACTAAAGCCGTTTAACGGAGCGATGCCGATCGTACTTGTGCCGCTGGCTCCCTGGCTGACGCTCACAGCGGCCGGAGTTGCCGATAGCGTGAAATTCGCCGGCGTGCTGATGGTGAGCGCGATTGTGATTTTGCTGTTGAGAGCGCCGGACGTGCCGGTAACGGTAACGGTGGAGGCTCCTGGTGCCGCCGAACTGGAGGTCTTCAAAGTCAGGGTGCTCGATGCAGTGGAGCTTGCTGCGCTGAAAGATGCGGTTACACCGGAAGGCAATCCGGAAGCGGCGAAAGTAACGCTGCCGTTGAATCCGTTCTGCGCGCCGATTGCAATCGTGCTGGTAGCTGAAGTGCCTTGCGCGATGCTCAAGTTTGCAGGCGTCGCCGTGAGTGTGAAGGACGGCGGCCCGGTTATCGTCAGCGCGAGCTTGGCCGTGCTGGTCAAGGTACCTGACGTTCCGGTGATCGTAAGGGTGGCCGTCCCCGCCGCTGCGGAACTGCCCGCGATCAGTGTCAAGGTGCTGGTAGTGGTAGCGCTCACGGGACTGAACGACGCCGTCACGCCGGTGGGCAATCCCGATACAGTGAGATTCACTGCGCTTGCGAAGCCCTGTTGCGCGCCGACGGTGATGGTGCTCGTGCCGCTGGCTCCAGGTGCGATCGAAAGTGTGGCAGCGGACGAAGACAAGCCGAAGGCCGGCGCATTCGCCGATCCGGTCAAAGCGTTGATAAGTGGCTGACCGGCCGGACTGCCCCAGCCGGTAGCGAGATCGTAACCAGGCAGCGCGCTATAACCGCCGTTGTTGCCCGTGATAATGTCGTGCAGATCGATGGTGAGACTCGATGCGCCAAGCCCGTAGATGGTCGGATTGAGGAATCCGATGCGCGGCTTCTTGTTGGTCGCGGCCTGCTGGTTTGCCAGCGCCAGGAAGCCGGCCCACAACGGAGCGGCGGCGCTGGTGCCGCCAACCTCGATCCACTGTCCGTTATTACAGATGAGAAATATTTGGACGTCGGCCGTTAAAGCCACGTCGGGAATGTTACGCATGCTGGCCGAGCCGTGCGCCGCGGTCATCATGGCGGCCTGCTGGTAACTGGGTATCGGCCAAGTGGTGCTGACGCCGCCCCCCGATCCAGACCATGTGGTCTCCGATTGCCATGCGCCGCCCGCGCCCGCCGTTGTCAAACTGGTTCCGCCCACAACCGTTACATTCGGATCGTCGGACGGTGGCATGATCGGGCCCTNNCGATTGCCCCTGCGCAATGTACTGCTTGAAAATTTGCTCGGTGGTCGCATTGGTCGGGCTGAAGCACCACGATGAGCTCAATTGGCTGGCCAGATTGTCGGTGGCCATGCGATTCAGTACGTCGTTCCAGTTCGTGCCTTCATAAACGATAATGTTGCTCGCCCCCGGCGCCATGTAGGCCGCCATCATGATGTCGAGCGTCACTTCCACATTCCCGCCTCCCGGCGCGCCGTTGAAACCATCCAGCAATACCGTTTGCGTCGGAACCGCAGCCAAGCCCGCCTGGGCGAAATTTGCCTTCACGTCGGCCGCGTAAAATCCATCCAGTTCAAAAAGACCGACGGACTGTCCAGCGCCATTGAGCGTCACCGCCGGCGCGTACGCGGCTCGGAAATCGTTACCGCTGAATAGGCCACTCGGGCCCGACCCGGTGGTCAACGCAATGCCACCAGTGAGCGGTCGCGATTTAAGATCCATCGGATGCGGGAGCACGAAGTTATCCAGGCCCGTGATGTCCAGAATGGTTACGCCCGCGTCCAGAGACGGCTCCCGATCGGGCGCAAAGAAGCTACCTCGCGTCGGGTGGCTCCACTGAACCATGTTTACGTGGAAAGTGCTCTCAATTGCGTCCACCGTTCCGCTCACATCCAGAATGGTGCGATTCGGATGTGTGCCGGTGACAGCCAGGCCATTGGCACGCATGAACGCGGCCAGCGCCTGGTAATCTTCTTGCGTCGGGCCGAAGCGTTCGGCAAATTGCGCCGGCGTTAAGAACTGGCGGAAGTTCGGGCTGGCCGCATCGGCGATCTGTTCGAGAAGCGTGTCCAACTCCGCCTGGTTACGTAACGGTAGTCCTATCGCCAGGCGCACTGGCGCCGCAGCCGTCATCCGGCCCAGAGCTCTGGATTCGGCCACTGCCTGCGGCACGTGACCACGCAATATTTGTGTGCCCGCCGCCCGGCCGGAAGCCATCGATAAAACAAGTACCGCCGCCCAGCGCGTCTTAGTTGCAAAAAACATAGTACGATTCCCTCTTATGTCTTGCTTATCGGAGCGGGGAAAACTTCTGCGGTGAATCGGGGCCTAGCGCTGGCCGGAAAAACGCTCTAGCTGAGTGAAAGGAAAGGTACTGTTTGCGGGACTAGCCGCAGGTCGACCGAAGTTTCTGGGTGGTGGCCCGCGTTATCCCAGCGTTCTCAGGAAATCGATGGGTCGGACGATTCCGATTCCTTTGAAANNTCGCCAGACACGATGAGATCGGCATTGCCGGCCACCGCGCACTCGAGAATCCGGTCGTCGTCCGGGTCGGACAGAATGATTTGGAGCGTAATATTGGGCTCTACCATCGTGGCCGCGCCGACGATAAGCTTTAGCTGGACGATGATCTTGCCGTCGGGCCACCTGAGTTGAGAGCGTAGTACTCCTGCCAGTTCGCGAATGATCGCAGGTGAAACCAGCAGAGCGTATTCTCGCCTGAGCCCTCGTCGCCAGATTTCGAACGGCACGCCGCGCTCGCCTTTGAACGCAGAAAAATAGACGTTAGTGTCGAGGACGACCCTAAGCGGACCGACGGGCCTTGCGGTACTCATGAATGAGGCGGGTTGCGCTCTTCAGGTCGGCTTTTAGACCGATCTTTTTCGCATGTTTTGCGGCCCAGCGTCTGAGCTCTTCATCTTCGGTGACCATCTCTTCGGTGGTCATCGGACTACTCGCCTGCTCCGCCTTCGCTTCCTGTATGAGATTCTCCACCCAACGCATTTCATCGCGATCCCGTTGGAGCCTGAATCGCTGATATACGCGCACCATCTCGCGGAATAGCTCGCTCTTAGTCCTGCGTTCTTGCCTAGCGAGCGTCTCCACTTGTTTAACAATCGCCGGTGGCACCGAGAAGCCGAGAGTTTTGGTCGTCCTAGCCATGTTCTATGTCCAATATAACTTAGTTCAGCTTGTTTCAACCTGACTCGTGTGCCTCCGACCCAAGACTACCTGGAAAGATCTTGTTTTCTTCTCCCGCCCGCCTGCATGCAACTCGGCATACAATAGTCCCAGGCCCAAACCGCCGCTCTTTCAAGCCTGGGCCGGGAGACTCTATGCTGCGTTTTCTCACCGCCGGCCTGCTGCTTGCCGGAGCCGCCATAGCCGGCACCACCACGGGCGCTTCCAACGTCACTTTTAATAAAGACGTTCTTCCCATCCTTCAGAAGAACTGCCAGACCTGCCATCGCCCCGGCGAGATTGGCCCCATGGCGTTTCTGAATTACGAAGGCACTCGCCCCTGGGCCAAGTCGATCAAGCAGGCCGTCCTCACCAAGCAGATGCCGCCCTGGTTCGCCGATCCGCGCTACGGCCACTTCGCCAATGAGCGCAAGTTGAGCGATGCCGACATCAAGACCATCACCGCGTGGGTGGATTCGGGCGCGCCCGAGGGTAACGCTAAAGACATGCCGCCGCCGGTCGTTTGGACCGAGGGTTGGAACATCAAACCCGACCTCACGTTCCAACTGCCCAAACCCTACACGGTTCCCAAGACCGGGACCATCCAGTACACCTATTTCATCGTGCCCAGTGGACTCACCAAGGACACTTGGGTGAGCGATGCCGAAGTGCGCGCCGGAAATCGCAGCGTGGTGCATCATGCCAGCGTATACATTCGACCGCCCGGGTCCACCTGGCTGAAGGACGCTCCGATCGGCGAAGCTTACGTTCCGCCCGCACGTAGACCATTGGGTACGCATCCGCCGTCTGAAATCGCGAGCCGCCAGGCGAAAATGGAAAATGAATGGTTCGTCGGCTATGTGCCTGGTATCCAGCCGCAGCGCTATTTCGCGCCAGAAACCGGAGCGGCGAAGCTGATCCCCGCGGGTTCCGACATCGTGTTTGAGATGCACTACACGGCCAATGGAAAAGAGGAAGGCATCGATCAGACCAAGGTTGGATTTGTTCTCGCCAAAGAGCCGCCTAAGTATCGACTGCTTACCATCGGCGTAGCGAATGCGGACTTCGCGATTCCTCCTGGCGATCCTAATTACGAGGGCCACGCCAGCGCTACCTTCAATGAGCCGGTAACGGTGATCTATCTCCAGCCCCACATGCACACGCGCGGCAAGGATATGGAGATTCGCTTCGAATATCCCACCGGCGAAAAGCAGACCATGCTCAACGTTCCGCACTACAGCTATCTGTGGCAGACCATTTACTATGAGCAGAAGCCGCTGGAAGTTCCCAAGGGAACCACGGTCGACGTGATCGCTCATTGGGATAACTCGGCGAATAATCCGCTGAATCCCGACCCGACAAAGACCGTTCGCTGGGGCGATCAGAGTTGGGATGAAATGCTGGTGCCGTTCGTAGGCGTGCTGGTTCCGCCAGATACCGATCCCGCTACTGTGACCAGTCATCCGCGTCCGGGGCCTGTCGCCGCGCCGTGACGTGTAGGCTTGTCTTAGTGATCGGCTGTGCGCTGCCAGTGCTCTTCGCCCAAAATGGCGATTGGCCGATGTTTTCGCACGATCCAGCGAGCACGCGCTACTCGCCGCTTACGCAAATCAATCCGTCGAACGTCGCGAATCTTAAGCTCGCCTGGAAGTATCGCTTTCGATCCGAGAAGGAAATGACCGAGCCGCTGGTCGGCTTCGCGTTTTCTCAAGTCACACCGATTGTAGTGAACGGCGTCATGTATCTGCCCAGCGGGAAACGGGTGGTCGCGCTGGAGCCCGAAACGGGGAAGGAAATTTGGAGCTATGAACTGACCGCTGGCGCTCCGTCGGCTCGCGGCGTTTCGTATTGGCCAGGCGATCGCACCAATCCACCGCGCATTATTTTTACAGCCGGCAAACGAATGCTTGCGCTCAACGCTAAGACCGGGAAGGTGGATCCTGGCTTCGGCAAAGAAGGCGAAGTGGATCTGGTGGTGCCCTACAACTCGCCGCCCACGATTTTCAAGAACCTCGTTTTCGTCGGTGCAAATGTTCCTGAACAGCCGGCCACCGGCCAGCCTGGCGACACGCGCGCATACGACGCACGTACGGGCGCGGCGGTGTGGGATTTTCACTCGGTCCCTCGCCCGGGCGAAGCAGGCCACAACACTTGGCCTGAGGACGGTTGGAAGGATCGAACGGGCGTCAACAACTGGGGTTTCTACATGACGGTGGATGCTGAGCGCGGTCTGCTCTACACCACTTTCGGGAGTCCTGCTAGCGATTATTACGGGTCCGATCGCAAGGGTGACGATCTGTATGGCAATTCGCTGGTCGCCCTGGACGCAAACACCGGGAAGGTGAAATGGTTTTTCCAGGCTGTGCATCACGACATCTGGGATTTCGATCTGCCGCCCGCCCCGGCCCTGGTGGATATCACCGTCAACGGGAAGAAGGTTCCGGCCCTGGTGCAAACCGGCAAGGTGGGATATTTATACGTTCTCAATCGTGAGACGGGCAAACCGATATTCGGGATGAAAGAAACGCCGGTGGCGCAAAGCACCGTCCCGGGCGAGGCCACTTCGCCGACGCAACCAATTCCCGTTAAGCCTCTGGCTATCGGACGTCACAGCTTTGATGCGTCCGACTTGGTAACGGCCGAAGACACTAACGAAGAGCACGCCAAAGCCTGCCGGGAATTGGTGGAAAAAAGTGGCGGCAAGCTGTACAACGCCGGACCATTCACGCCCTGGGTGTATCGAGCCCCTGGCGCGCCGCCCCTATCGAGCGTTATGTTCCCTGGACCGATCGGCGGAACCGATTGGGGCGGGCTATCCACGGACCCAAAGCTCGGCTACGTGTTCTTGAACTCGTCCNNGGCTGGATCGAAAAGATGCCCGCCGATGCGAAAGTTCCCTACGATCAGCGCAGCGTCTATGGCAGCCCTGTCAATTCGAAATTCTGGGATCGCAAGGTGAACAAAGATGGGAAGCTGATGGGCGAATCCAGTTGGCCGTGCCAAAAACCGCCTTGGGGATTGCTGACTGCGGTGAATGTGAGTACTGGCGATATCGCATGGCAAGTGCGGCTGGGCATCACCGATGACTTGCCTGGCGATAAGCAGAACACGGGCCGCGTCAACCTGGGAGGCTCCATTGCAACGGCCGGCGGCCTGATTTTCATCGGTGCTTCCAACGATCGTCGATTCCGTGCGTTCGATTCGAAGAATGGCAACGAGCTATGGATGACGAAGCTCGACTACAGCGCCCTGTCGGTGCCCATCACCTATCAAGGCAAAGACGGCAAGCAGTATGTCGCGGTAAGCGCCTCGGGTGGCGGAGCCATAACCGATCCGAATCCTAGCAACGCCGAATCGCTCTACGTTTTCGCATTACCCTAATTCATGTCCGAAACAAAAGCGCTTGCTAATTGGGTGGTCAAGAGCCGCCTCGAAGACATTCCTGACGACGTGCGCCGCGAAGCGTTGCGAGCCATCGTCAATTACACCGGATGCGCCCTGGGCGGAAGTCCCGACCCGGCCGTCAATCTTGCGATGCAGGCGTTCGCGCCATTTTTTGGACCTGCGACCGCAAATATTCTGGGGCGCAAAGAACGCGTCGATCCGCTGCACGCTGCGTTGATGAACGGCATCAGCTCGCACGTGTACGATTACGACGACACCACGCCAAAGAATTACATTCACCCCAGTTCTCCGGTGGCATCGGCCCTCTTCGCTTACGCCAGCGCCGATAAGGTGAGTGGCCGGGAGTTTGTTCACGCGTTCATTTTAGGATTCGAAGCCGAATCGCGCATAGGCAACTCCGTGTATCCGGCGCATTACGATGTTGGTTGGCACATTACCGGTACTGCGGGCGTCTTCGGCGCAGCCATCGCCATTGGAAAATTGATTGGCCTCAATGAACAGCAGATGATTTGGGCCATCGGTCTCGCGGCTACCCAAGCCGCTGGTCTGCGCGAAATGTTCGGGTCGATGGCAAAGTCCTTGCATCCTGGCCGCGCGGCGCAGAATGGCTATGGTTCGGCGTTGCTGGCGCAAGCTGGATTCACGTCCGGAGTGCATGGGCTGGAAGGTCCGCGAGGGTTTGCGGCGGTGCAAGCCGCGAAGTACGATTTGTCGAAGATCACAGCCGGGCTCGGTGTGGATTTCGATCTGCGCGAGAACACCTATAAACCATTTCCCTGCGGAATTGTGAATCACCCCACCATCGATGGCGCCATCCAGATTCATCAGGAACACCATCCCGCGCCCGAGTCGATTCGCGCGGTCCGTCTGCGGGTGGCGCCGCTGGTGATGGACCTCTGCAATCAGCAAAACATTACGCGCGGTTTGCAAGGCAAGTTTTCGGTTTATCACGGCGCGGCTATCGGCCTGGTGCGGGGCAAAGCCGGCATTCGGGAGTACACTGACGAAGCGGTCAACGATGCGGCCATAAAACGAGTGCGCGAGAGTGCCAAGGCGGTGGGCGACGCATCGCTCACCGAAGATCAAGCCAACATCGAAGTGGAACTCGCCAGTGGCGAAAAGATCAGCCGGTTTATCGAAAAGTCGTTGGGCAATATCAATCGTCCATTGACCAACCAGCAGCTCGACGACAAGTTCCGCGATCAGGCCGTGTTAGCGCTGCCGGCCGATCGTGTCGAGCGCGTTATCGAATTATGCTGGCGCATCGATCAGCTTGCAGACGTCAACGAATTGGTCCAACAGGCATGCGGAAACTGACACTCATCGTTTGCCTTGCGGCCTTGCTTGCGGCGACGGTGCAAGCCGAAGTCGGCGAAGTCCGGTTTCCGCTCGGGGCGGGCGGTGTCGGATTTTTGCCATTGCTGGTAATGCAAAGATACGGGCTGATCGAGAAGTATGCCAAAGACGCCGGCGTCACCAATCTGAAGGTTCGCTGGATCAACATCGGCGGCCCTGCGGTGATGAACGATGCACTCCTCTCTGGTTCCGCGGATTTCATCGCTGCCGGTCCACCGGCGTTTCTCACGCTGTGGGACCGCACCATCACGTCGGCCAAAGTAAAAGGCGTCGCCGCCATGACTTCGCTGCCCATGGTTCTCAACACTCGCTCGCCAGGCATGAAGAAACTCGATGACATTACCGATCGTGATCGAATCGCTGTGAGCGCGATCAAAGTTTCCATACCCGCGCTGGTGATGCAAATGTACGCCCGGCAAAAATACGGTCCGACGCAAATCTATCGCTTCGACAAAGACACAGTAACCATGACGCATCCTGACGGCGTGATCGCGTTGCTCTCGGGTTCTGGCGCCATCGACGCCCACTTCACCTCGCCGCCGTTCGCCCAGCGCGAGCTCAAGGATCCACGGATTCACACTGTCGTTACCTCGGATGACATCATGGGTGGATCAACGACGTTCACCATGGTTTCCACCACCAATAAGTTTCGCGAGCAGAATCCGAAAGTTTTCGGCGCCGTGCTGAAAGCGCTCGAGGAGGCCAACCGCAGAATTATCGCCGACAAGAAGACTGCAGCCGAAATCCTGTTGGCCTCCACCGGCGGCGAGAAAGGGTTTTCGGTTAACGAGATCGTGGAAGTGCTCAACGATCCGCACGTGAAATTCACTACCACGCCCGAAAACGTGATGAAGTACGCTACTTTCATGCATGATGTCGGATCCCTGAAGAACCAGCCTGCCTCATGGAAAGAGCTCTTCTTTCCCGAGATTCAGGTCGCCCCCGGAAGCTGATGCTTCAGGTCCGCGGGGTGACGCTTCAATATCGGACGAAAGACCAGTTAGTAACTGCCACCTATCGCGTCAGTTTCAACGTTCAGGAATCCGATCGATTCGTAGTTCTAGGTCCTTCCGGATGCGGCAAATCGACACTGCTGAAAGCCGTCGGTGGATACATTCGTCCCATGGAAGGCGACATCCTATTGGACAACCTGCCGGTGAAAGCGCCCGCTCCCGATCGTGTATTCGTGTTCCAGGAATTCGATCAGCTTCTTCCTTGGAAAACGGTAAAGGAGAATATTGTTTTCGCCTTGACCGCGAGCGGAAAAGCGCCCCGGCGTCAAGCTGAAGAACGCGCGATGCACAATATTCAGAAAGTGAAGCTGACCGAGTTTGCCAATAGCTATCCGCATACGTTGTCCGGAGGAATGAAACAACGCGCGGCAATCGCCCGCGCTCTGGCGATGGAACCGCGCATTCTTCTGATGGACGAGCCGTTCGCCGCTCTCGACGCTCTCACACGCGGGCAGATGCAGGAAGAACTGCTGCAGCTTTGGCAAGAGACCAAGTTTTCCGTCCTGTTCGTGACCCATTCGATTTCCGAGGCCATCCGGATCGGAACTCGAATCCTTGTGCTTAGCGCCCATCCGGGCCAAGTGAAAGCGGAGTTGAATAGCGGCTTCAGTGAGGCCAGCCTTCAGGAGTTGCTCTTCGATGCCTGACCCGTTGAGCCGATGGACTCGATTCTGGAACATCGGGGCGGTGCGAAAAACCTTCCTCCTGATTGTTCTTGCGCTTCTGTGGGAAGTATATGCTCGCTGGCTAAACAATCCGCTCCTTTTTCCAACCTTCATCGATACCCTCAAGGCGTTCTTCTCCGGCATTGCGTCGGGCGAATTGCCGAGGGCTGCGTCCTATACCATTCAACTGCTGCTCAAGGGTTATGTCGCGGGACTCGTGATCGCGGCACTGCTGACTGCCTTCGCCAGCGCGACACGCATTGGAGCGGACCTGCTGGAAACACTCACATCCATGTTTAATCCGCTGCCTTCCATCGCGTTGCTGCCGCTGGCCCTCATCTGGTTCGGATTGGGCGAGGGCAGTATCATCTTTGTTCTGATCCACGCGGTGCTGTGGGCGGTGGCTCTCAACACTTACTCCGGTTTTCGCGCGGTCAGCCTGACTTTGCGAATGGTTGGACAAAATTACGGTCTCTCGAAAGTTGGATATGTGACCCGCATCCTGATTCCAGGCGCGTTTCCCAGCATCCTCACGGGACTGAAAGTTGGTTGGGCATTTGCTTGGCGAACTCTGATCGCCGCTGAACTGGTGTTTGGCGTCAGTTCCGGCTCCGGCGGCTTGGGATGGTACATCTTTGAGCAAAAGAACCAGCTCCTGATTCCGAACGTATTCGCGGGACTGCTGACTGTAATCCTGTTTGGATTGATTGTCGAGAACCTGATCTTTCGGACCATTGAAAATCGGACTGTCCGGCGCTGGGGCATGCAGGTGTGAGATACACTGTTAGCCAATGAAAACCACCCTGTTTGCACTTTCATTCGCGGTGCTCGCCACCACCGTATACGCGCAAGCCCCGCAACCCGATTTCAGCAAAGTGGAAATCAAGACCACTAAAATCACCAACAACTTCTACACGCTCGAAGGCCAAGGCGGCACCATCGGCGTGCTGGTGGGGCCGGAAGGAATCTTCATGGTGGACTCGCAATTCGCGCCGCTCTCGCAGAAGATCGCGGCCGCCATCCATCAGATTTCCGACAAACCGATTCGCTTCATGGTGAACACCCACGTGCATGGCGATCACACGGGAGGCAATGAGAATTTCGCGAAAATGGGCACGATCATCTTCGCGCGCGATGAGTTGCGGTTCCGCCTGGCCCATCCAGCGCCCGGCGCCAACGGTGCGCCTGGAATTGCCGCGCCCGCGGTAGCGCTTCCCGTCGTGACTTATGAAGGTCCCGTCACTTTCCATATGGACGGTGAGGATGTCCGTCTGATTCCAATCCGCCGCGCTCACACGGACGGCGATACGCTGGTTTACTTTCCCGCCAATGACGTACTCATGACCGGTGACTACTACCGTTCGATCCAATATCCCAATATCGACCGGACCAACGGAGGCTCGCTGAACGGAATGATCGAAGGCCTCGGCATCACGATCGGACTTGCGGGTCCGAACACGAAAATCATTCCCGGCCACGGTCCTATGGTGGATCGGGCGGCGGTAATGGCGCATCGCGACATGATTCTCGCCATTCGCGACAAGGTTGCGGCGTTGGTGCAGCAAGGCAAGAGTGTCGAAGATGTGCTGGCGGCCAAGCCCACATCCGATTACGACGCAACGGTGCCGAACTCTTCTACCACGTCCGAACGCTTTGTCCGTCAATTGTACGCGGAGCTGAAAACCAACTAAACTTAAGTAATAATGCTCCGAGTTTTTCTGGCCGGCGCGATTTTCTGCGTCGCGGCGCTTGCGGTCGGGCGTCCGCAATTCGCGCTGCGCGACACGCGCAACATAGTTCATTCACCAGAAGAATGGAACGGCAAGAAGGCGATCGTCGTATTCTTTACGACGACGGATTGCCCTTTGAGTAACAACGAAGTTCCAGAAATGAACCGCACCCGGCGCGACTACGAGGCCCGGGGCGTGGCATTCTATGCGGTGCAAGCCGACACCACGATTACCGACTCGGATGTGCTGCAGCATACCAAGGAATACCAGTTTTCCTTTCCGGTGTTGTTCGATCCTCATCAAATTCTGGCGAAGATGACCGGTGCGACCACCATTCCGTCGGCGGCCGTCATTACGCCACAGGGGACGTTGCTCTATCTGGGGCGCATCGACAATCTGGTGGAGGACTTCAACATACGGCGGCAAGAGCCGACCAAGTTCGATCTGCGCGAGGCGCTGGACGCTGTATTAGCTGGGAAACCCGTACCGCATCCGCGAACCAAAACGTTTGGGTGCGCGATTAATCTTGCGAAATAGAGGTTCAAGCATGATGAGAGAATTTGCTGGCATCTTGTTATTGCTGCTGACGCTGCCGTGGGCCGCTGACGCCGCGCCGGCTTCCAGTTCCGCGCCCACGTTCAATAAAGACATCGCGCCCATCCTCTACGCCAACTGCGCCACCTGCCATCGCCCCGGTGAAGTTGCGCCATTTCCCTTGCTTAGTTACCAGGACGCCGCGAAACGAGCGTCTTTGATTGCGGGGGCGGTCGGCGGCCGTTTTATGCCTCCCTGGAAGGCCGAGCCGGGATTCGGAGATTTCGCCGGCGAGCGCCGTCTTACGGACGCGCAGATTGCCTTGATCAAAGATTGGGCCAAAGCGGGCGCTCCCGAAGGAGATGCCGCCGCGAAGCCGACGCCGCCGAAGTTCACGGACGGATGGCAAGCCGGCCAGCCCGATCAAGTGCTGACCATTCCGGTGAAATACTCGCTGCCGGCGGATGGCCCGGATCAATATCGATGCTTCGTGCTTTCCACCGGGCTGGATCACGACGTGTATCTGGACGGCACCGAATTTCGTCCGGAGAATCGCCGCATCGTGCATCATGCGTTGGTATTTCTCGACGCGACCGGCAAAGCCAAGGAAATGGCCGCTGCCAGCCCCGATGGAAGCTATCCCTGCTTTGGCGGCCCCGGATTTCCAGCCGCCGGATTGATTGGGGGATGGGCGCCCGGGCTGACGCCGCCGCCGCACGATCCAGAGCTTTCGCAACCGATCCGCAAAGGCATGGACGTGGTGATTCAGATCCACTACCATCCGTCGGGAAAACCCGAACAGGATCAATCGTCACTGGGATTGAGCTTCTCCGGCCCACCCACAAAAGGCCGGACATCGATTCTGCTGTTCGATCATCACTTGGACATTGCGCCTGGGGATTCGCACTATGTCGCGAAAGCGTCGCTCACTTTGCCGCGCGACGTGCAACTGGCGGGCGTAACTCCACATGCGCATTATCTGTGCAAGGACATGAAGGTGACGGCGACGTTGCCCGATGGATCGACCAAGCCGCTGATCTGGATCAAGGACTGGGATTTCAATTGGCAGAATGCTTACCGCTACCGCACGCCGCTGGATCTGCCGAAGGGGACGCGCATCGATCTGGAATACACCTACGATAACTCGGAGAACAATCCGCACAACCCCGTACATCCGCCGGTGCGGATTCATTGGGGCGAAGAAACCAAGGATGAAATGGCCCTGGTCTTCCTGACGGTGGTCGTGCCGACGCGGGACGAAATTCGCGACTTGCAGCGCGACGTCAGCCGGCAATATGTGGATCAGTTTCTGAGCCAGGTGCACACCCTGCAGGACCTGCCGTACGAAATGCTTTCGCCGGATGCCGTTGGGAAACTAACAGCCGTGTTCAAGATGTTCGATAAGAACGGCGATGGCCAGCTCGATGACGCCGAGCGAACCGCGATGATGACGTTCGTGCACAACGTGCAAGATCGACAGCAACAAAAACAGTAGGGGACATCACTCGCCGCGCGGCTTAGGACATCATCACGTCGGTGAAGACCTTGCGGAACTTTGCCATCTCGGCGTCGGTGCCGATGGAGACGCGGATCATGTGGTTGAGCGCCGGGAACGGGCGGCCGATGGCAACGCCTTTCGCAAGCATCGCCGCCTGCATCTGCTTGGCGTCTCGCCCAGTCTCGATCATGATGAAGTTGGCCTGCGGCGGTATGAAGTCGATCTTCTTCTCGCTCAGCCAGGCGCAAAGCTCATTGCGGGTGTGAACGATTTTGGCTTTGCGTTCTTCCAGCATCTTCGGACCCAGATCGAGCGCGGCCAGCACCGCGCGCACGCTGACGATGCTGATCACGTTGTTGCGGTACGGCGCCATGCGCTTGATCAGCTCTGGGGGAGCGGCGGCGTATCCAACTCGCAGACCCGCCATGCCATAGATCTTCGAAAACGTGCGCGCAACGATGAGGTTCTTGCCGTCTCTGACGTACTGGAATGAGTTGGACACTTCGGGGCTCGTAGCGTAATGCAGATAGGCCTCGTCCACCAGCACGTAGGTATTTTTCGGAAGATTCGCCATCAGCCAGGCAATGTCGTCGCTGGTGGTGATGGCCGAAGTCGGATTGTTCGGGTTACAGATGTAGATCAAGCCACCGCCGGCCTTGTCGGCTTCGGCCGCGAGACGGTGTACATCGGGGCCCATCTTCGAATTGAGCGGCGTTTCGATTACAAGATGACCTTTGTATTTAGCGAGCTCTGGCGCAGCCTCATAGGTTGGGATGGGCGTGATGAAGGGGATGGTGGGCGAAGTGAATGTTTCCACCGCGGCGTGCAGCAGTTCGCTGGACCCGGCGCCAACCAGAATCTGATCCGCCGTTAAGCCCTGGCTGGCTGCGAGCGCGGAATAGAAGGCCGGAAATTCCTGATAGTGATAACGATTCGACCCACCGATGATTTTCGCCATGGCGTCAATGGAAGCTTGAGGCGGACCTTCGGGAAATTCATTTCCGTTAATCCAGACCGTATCGGCGGGAGCGGCGCCCGGCACTGAAGCGCGCTGCGCGAACGCGGCCTCGGTGAGGCCGGCCGCTATCATTCCTGCAAAGGCTCGTCGAGAAAACATGTCGTTACTCCTATTGCCCGATGTTTCTGCGGAATCGTGTGCAGAACTACGCTGGCTGCTGGAGTCGACGGGGAGGGAAGACTGGATCGATCAGGGATCCGCTGCGCACCTTTACGATACACCACCCTGAGGTGCGAACTGGCTTCAAAAAAGCCAGCATAGCACAGATAGGCGGGATGGTACCGTATTGTTTTGGATTCGAGTAACGAAATAGCGGACCAAGAGTCTACATACCGCCGAACGTAAGAGGGAGGGAACTATGGCTGAAAACCGCGTCGAAAAAGCGGTTGGTTTATCGTCCCCGCGTTTGTACACCCTGGTTCTTTGGCTTGCGTTCTTCGGAATGGTGATTGCGCTCAGCCGGATCGTTTATGAAGAGCAAAGAATAGATCAGCTGCAACACGACTTCCATCTGCTGAGGCTACAGAGCCAACAGGAAATTAGCGATCTGCGCAACGCGCAGTCGGCATCGCTGGAACAAGATCTTCTGCGTCTGGATCAATTAAGCACGCAACTGACAAAGACCAACCAAGAGGTGCTGGATCAAGCCAAAACGCTGGCGAATCGCACCAAATCGGACTTGTCGAAGACCGTGGAGCAGAGGCATCAGGAGATGATCCGGGCCATTTCGGACGTCCGATCCGACATCCGGCCGGGTACAAATGCTAATGCGACGGCACCGGCGCGAGCGGCCCCAGCTGCGAGCACCGTAGCTGAGGCGGGTAGCGGCGAAGTGGATGCAGTCAATAGTTCGGCTGCCAATCGCTCTTCCTCTTCCGCAACTATCGCCTCAGGAGACGCTCACGAAGATCCGCCGGCAGCTCCCAATCCGAAGAAAAAGCGGTTTTGGGAGAAACTCAATCCCTTTGGCAGGAAGAAGCAAGAGGCCGGTTCGAACGGCCTATAGCAGATTCGAACCCCACCGCATCCTTAATCCCATTGCCTCGGGGGTTCGCCGCGATGCCTGATATCATACTTGATTCGAAGGATTCAAAACCGTGAGCGCGAATCAAGAACGTACTTTATTTGTGACGGGGGCATCCGGACACCTGGGCCGGAGAGTTGTCGAACTCCTTTTGGAGAAAGGCGGAGATGGGATTGTCGCGGGTACCCGCAAGCCGGAAAAGCTGGCGGATCTGGCCGCGCGGGGTGTGGTTGTGCGCCAAGCCGACTTCGAAGATGCGCCGGGACTGGAAGCGGCNNGCGGCGTTCGCTGGAGTGGATCGGCTGCTCATCATCAGCACGGATGCCATCGATCGGCCGGGCCGGAGGTTGGCGCAGCATCAGACGGCCGTGGCTGCTGCCGCACGCGCTGGCGTGAAACACGCGGTGTACACCTCGATGCCGAATCCGGAGACATCGCCGGTGGTGTTCGCGCCGGATCACCTGGGAACGGAGCAGGCGCTGAAATCGAGCGGCATGTCCTGGACGATTCTTCGAAATTGCTGGTACGCCGATTTTCTGATTCCGACGCTCGCGCCGGCGGTGGCGTCGGGCAAACTGGTGTCGGCCACTGGGCCCGGGGGCGCGCCCTATGTCACGCGCGAAGACTGCGCGCAGGCTGCCGCGGCGGCATTGGCATCGTCGGAGACCGGCAATAAGACCTGGAACATCACGGGTCCGGATCTTGTGACTTACGCCGAACTTGCGAAGCTCGCAAGCGATCTGACTGGGCGGCCGGTGACCTTCGAAGCCGTGACGCCTGACCAGCGTGTCGCGCAACTGATCGCTGCTGGTACGCCGGAATTCATCGCAAAACTGCTGGTATCGAGCCAGATGGCGATTGCCCAGGGCCAGATGGGAACGCCGACAACGGCGGTGAACGAACTGACCGGGCGCGATCCAATGGGTGTTCGCGAGTTTTTGTCGGCGCATCGCGCGGCGCTGATGCCGGCGGCCCAATCGGTGGGGCGGTAAGCCTATGCGCGCTTGCTCAGCAGCCGGCCGATCCGCCAATCGATCCCGCAAGAAAGGCTGCTATTGAGGAGCTGTTTTCGCCGATAAAGCTGGATCAGATTGAAAAACAGATGCTTCCCCAAGTTCAGCAGATGATGGTTCAGATGGTCGAAAAGACGGTTCCACCCGAAATGCAGAGATCCCAGGATCGGGCAAGAGTAGTTGCCGATCTTCAGGATTTGGAGAAGCGGCTCTTCGATTGGATGAAAGATCGGATCGATTTCGCCCGCTGAAACCCGACTATATTCGGCTTTATGACGAGACTTTCAGTACGGAAGAAATCGCGGGCATCGTAGCGTTTTATAAGAGTCCCGCCGGGCAAGCTTATCTGGCAAAGGTTTCGGTTCTCACGACGAAAACCGTAGAACTCACCCAGAGAC
>PKZC01000277.1:0-147 GCA_003132905.1 Bryobacterales bacterium
CCAGCAGCGTCGCGGTCTTCGGCAGGTATTCGCGAAGAGCGTCGAGCAGCACGGACGTCTTCCAAAAGAACATCCCCGCGTTCCAATAGAAATTTCCAGCTTTGACGTAGCGGCGGGCGGTTTTCAGATCGGGCTTCTCACGAAAGC
>PKZC01000277.1:178-11821 GCA_003132905.1 Bryobacterales bacterium
GTTGGGATCGATGGATTGCAGGATGTGAGCCGCCAGTCCGATAGCGGGCGCGGTGTTGCGCTGGCCAGGCTCGGCAAGGATCTGGTTTTTCGGGACTTCGGGTAACTGTCTCACGATCTCGGCACGCAGATGATCGTTGGTAAGAATCCACTGGTTCTTGGGCGGGATCACCGGGCTGAGCCGGTCCACTGTCTGCTGGATCAGCGATCGTTCTCCCAGGAAGCGCAGCACTTGTTTGGAATGTGCGCGGCGGCTGCGAGGCCAAAAGCGCGTACCTCGGCCACCGGCCAGAATCAGGCCGTAGTAATTGGTTGGTTTTGCCATCAGCTTTGCGGGTAGTCGTGATAAGCGTGGATCAGCTTCAAAGTGCGGTTCCAGCGAGTTTTGCTGAAGAAGTGTGTGGCCAGATCGAGAAAGTGATGCAGATTGTAGTCCTTCAGGTCCTCGGTGTTGGCATCGTAGGACCAAAAGATGACCAGAGGTTTACCTTCGATATTGTCGCGCGGTACCAAGCCCCAGTAGCGGCTGTCGAGCGAATTGTCGCGGTTATCGCCCATCGCGAAATAGAAGCCAGGGGGAACTACCAGTTCGCCATTCACCACGTCATCGCGCAGCATTTGCGACGCCCGCGCGGCCATCTTTGGATCTTCGACGTATTCCGGCTGGCCCAGCGGGAAGTTATCGCGATAGTACAAAGAATCGTCCTGATGGATAACGTAAGGTTCTTGCAAAGGCTTGCCGTTCACGAAGACCTGCTTGTCGACGAGCTTGATCCGATCGCCAGGCAATCCGATGCAGCGCTTCACGTAATCCACGGTGATGAGCGTGGGATGCTTGAACACGATGATGTCGCCGCGCTTCACATCCTCATACGGCAGCAGGTGCTTGCTGAGGGCGTCTGTGGGCGCATACGCCAGCTTGTCCACGATCAAGTGGTCGCCGGTTAGCAAGGTGTTATGCATCGACGAAGTGGGAATCACGAAGGGCTGCGCGATGGTGGAAGTTCCGAACAGAAGAACCAGAATGGTGATGGTCCATTCGGCAATCGAGTTGCGCGGCTTGGACTCCGGCGCATGGGAGGGCGGCTGGGACGGCTTAGTTGTAGTTGTAGTAGCCATGGATCAAGCGGAAGGTTCGATCCCACCTTGTCTTGGTGAAGAAGTGCTCGGCCAGATCCAGAAAGTGGCTGGCAAGGTTGGTCACAGAAGAACTGGCCAGGCTTTCGGTGCTGGCATTGTAGGACCAATAAATGATGAGCGGCTTTCCGATGATGTTGTCTCGCGGTACAAAGCCCCAGTAACGGCTATCGAGCGAATTGTCGCGATTGTCGCCCATGGCGAAATAGAAATCGTTCGGCACCACCACTTCCCCGTTGACCACGTTGTTCGCCAGCATCTCGCGGCCCGGGTCGAGCATCGTGAGGTTCGGCTCGCTATTGGGGAAGTTGTCGCGAAACGAATCGGGATAAGGATTCTTGTGAACCACGTAGGGTTCCATCAGCTTCTTGCCGTTGCGATAAACCTGTTGATCGATCAGCTTGATGCGATCGCCCGGAACGCCCACCACGCGCTTCACGAAGGTCTGAGAGATGTCCACGGGATAGCGGAACACGATGATATCGCCATCGCGAGGGGTCTGATAAGGCAGAACGTATTTGCTAAAGCCGCCTGGGTAGGAGTAGGAAAGCTTGTCCACCAGCAAGTGATCGCCGATGAGCAGCGTGTCTTCCATGGATCCGGTGGGAATTACGAAGGCCTGAACCAGAAACGTGGTGCCGAACAGCAACAGCAGAATGGTGATGGTCCATTCGGCGATAGTGCCACGCGGACGATCCTGCGTTGCTGGCGGCGTCGCCGGCGCTGCTACAGGAGAAGCGGAGGGATCGGCCGTCGCGGCTGCTTTTCCACTATCTGAAGTGGGTTTCATAACGTCGATACTTTTAGTCTATCAGCAGGCGGGCGGGATCCACCGGATCTCCGAAGCCGCGAGACCTCGCCGAGCGAAATATAAATGTTCAGCAGCCCCAATCCGCTGAGAGCGCCCCGGAAATAGGAGCTGGCCCAGAGATCGCGCAGCATGGGGAACAGGGTTGCCACCGAATTGCTGTCCCATTGCGGCGTCCAAGGGAACACCGTCAGGAATGCTCCAACTTCAAAACAAACGATGATGAACAGAAGAATGCCGAGCTTGTGATACCAGGTGTGCCGAATATGCACTGGCGCTTCACTCGGGTTACCATCCGACGCGTAACGCTCAGATTCGTCGAACGCCTGGGACTCTAGCGGGCGCATGCAGCTTCCTGGACTAATTCTTGAGGCTGCGGTTCAGCAGCATCGTCGCCCTCAACGAACAGATCGCCTTGGCGGGGATAGCCGGTCCAGACCGTGTGCGGCGAATGGTCGCGCACCGGCCAGAAGCTGAAACGATGCATGGGAGTGGGGCCGTGAGTTTCCAGCGCCTTCCAATGTTGGTCCGTCGAATATCCTTTGTGATTCTTGAGCCCGTACTGTGGAAAGACGAGATCCCATTCCCGCAGGCAGGCGTCGCGCGTCACCTTCGCCAGGATGGACGCCGCGGCGATGCATTGCGATAACGCGTCGCCATGGATGAGCGCGCGCTGGCTGAGGGGCAAGTCTACCTTGACGGCATCCACCAGAAGATAGTCCGCTGCGGGATTGAGCTTTTCGATGGCCCGGCGCATGGCCAGGCGAGAGGCTTGCAGGATATTAATACGGTCGATCTCGAAGGCGTCGGCTGCGGCAACGGACCAGGCCACCGCGCGTTCGCGAATCCGCTCGGCCAGCACTTCACGGCGTTCCGCATCCAGGANNCAAGCCGCGGATCGGGCGATCAGTCGAAAGAATGACCGCTGCGGCGAACACCGGTCCAAACAACGCGCCGCGCCCCACCTCGTCGACACCGGCGATGCGCTGGTAGCCCTGCGCCCGGGCTTCGTTCTCGTACTTAGCCTGGCATCTCATCGGTAGACGCTTTCGCTGTGATAGACGCTTTCGCTGGGGTAGGCGCTTGCGCTGGTCCGATCGAAAAAACGGCGCTCGCGAGCAAAATTAATCGCGTTCGCGGAGACGTGCAGCTTTACCCTTAAGCCCACGCAGATAGTAAAGCTTGGCGCGCCGAACGCGACCGGTGCGCACCACGTCGATGTGGTCAATCACCGGAGCATGCAGCGGAAAAATGCGCTCCACGCCTTGGCCAAAGCTGATCTTTCTAACGGTGACGGTTGCGCCGAGCCCTTCGTTGTGGCGGGCAATCACAGTTCCTTCAAAGGCCTGCAGACGTTCTTTGTCGCCCTCTTTGATCTTGACGTGGACACGGATGGTGTCGCCCGGGCGGAATTCCGGCACTGGGCGCATATGTTTAGCGACGACTTTGGTCAATAGGGGGTTCGGCATGTGACAATTCCTTGAAACTTCATTGTAGTAGATCGGGGCGGTTCTTCGCAGTTTTGTCCCGGGCGGCCTGCCGGCGCCAGTTCCGGATCTCTTCGTGGTTGCCGCTCAATAGTACTTCTGGAACCTTCCAGCCGCGGAATTCGGCAGGGCGGGTGTATTGGGGGCAATCCAGCAGGCTGGGCTCGCTAAACGATTCCTGGAGCGCCGAATCTTCGTTGCCGAGGACGCCCGGGAGCAGGCGCGCCACGCAATCCAGCACCAGGGCCGCGCCGAGTTCGCCTCCGCTCAGGACAAAATCGCCGATCGAAAGCTCTTCGTCGGCCAGGTGCTCGGCCACCCGTTCGTCCACGCCTTCGTAGCGTCCACAGATGAGTAACAACTCGTCATATTGAGTGAGGCGGCGAGCCGTCTCCTGAGTGAAGCGTTGGCCCTGCGCCGAAAGCAGAATGATCCGCTGATTCGGGCCGCGCTCGGGCCAGATGCTGTCGACGGCGTCAAAGATGGGCGCGGGTTTCAGCAGCATGCCTTCGCCGCCACCGAAAGGGCGATCGTCGACGGTACGATGGCGGTCATGCGTCCAGGTGCGCAGGTCGTGAATGTGAATCTGGATCAACCCGGATTCCGCGGCTTTGGCGACGACGCCGTGTTGGAGCGGGCCTTGGAAGAAGTCGGGGAAAATGGTGAGGATGCGGAAGACCATAAGAGTTTAGCCACTGATGAACGCAGATGAACGCCGATAAGACATTCGGCTAGTTTAAGTCAAGCAGGCCGTCGGGCAGATTTACAATGATCTTTTTGTTTGCCGGATCAATTTCGGTGCAAATCGAGTTGGCGAATGGGATGAGCAGGTCGGTTCCGACCTGGAGCAGCGGCGTGCCGCCAGTTTCCTGAAAATCGCTGACCACTCCGAGCGAGCGTCCCGTTTTGTCAAACACCTCGCAGCCGATCAGGTCGGATTGATAAACCTCATCGTCGGATAGCTCGGCGCGCTGTTCGAAGGGGATTGAAACTTCAGCGCCGGCCAGCTTTTCGGCATCGGAAATCGAATCGACGCCCTGGAACTTGAAGATCAAATGATCGCCATGCATCCAGGTGTTCTCTACTTCCATAGGCTTTTCGTTGACGAACA
This sequence comes from Bryobacterales bacterium, assembly GCA_003132905.1. The sequence continues at coordinate 4,721 of PKZC01000277.1, forward strand.
CGGTCTTCAGACGATCGTGCTGGCTGGTGAGCGGGTGTGCGGCCAGCTCTCCTTTGTTCCCGCGCGCGCGGATCAAACGGGCGATGGTGACGAGCTTCAGATTTATTCCAGGATTTCCAGCGTGAACCGGCGGTTCAGCTTCATGCCCGCGGCGCCCAGGAGCGTGCGGATGGATCGCGCGGTGCGGCCTTGTTTGCCGATGACCTTGCCCAAGTCGCTGGCTGCGACGCGCAGTTCCAAGACGGTAACCTGCTCGCCTTTCACTTCGTGGACGTTAACCTGGTCGGGCAAATCAACAAGAGCCTTCGCGATGTCTTCGATAAGTTGTTTCATCCAGGTATGCCTGCTAGCTAGTTTAGCGCTAGGCAGAATCTTTGCGTGGGGTCTTGCCCGGCAGGCCGGCCGGATTCTCATGCACGCGTTCACGGAAGCGACCTTTGAGACCAGTGGCGAGCGAGACGCTGTCTTCACCGAACTTGTCGCGCATCTTGTCGACGGCGGTCATCGCGTTGCGCCAGCGGTTGGTGTTCGCTTCCTCCAGCATGTTGAGCTGCCCCTCGGCGGGTTTGAGCCCGGAGGCATGGACGCCGAGCAGCCGGATGGTCGAGTTCGGANNGAAAAATCGGAGTAGCGAAGTTTTAGCTGGATGGTTCGCGCGTGCAGGTTGTGTTCGCGCAGGCGCCGCGCCACCATTTCCGATAGCCGCGCGAGCGTGGCTTCAAGCGCATCCGAATCGGAGGTGTCTTCGTTGAACGTAAATTCGTGGCTGATGGATTTGGGAGTGCTGTCGTCGCCCACTTCGCCATCGAACCAACCGCCCGCGTCCATGCCGCGCGATTTTCCGGCCAGCGCCAAGCCCCATTGTCCGAGGTGCTGGCGCAGGAAATCCTCATCCAGCGCGGCGAGATCGCCCACCTTGCGAACACCCCAGACTTGCAGATTTTTTTCGGTGACCTTGCCGACGCCGGGGATTTTTCGGACATCGAGCGGCGCCAGAAAGCGGGCTTCCTGACCGGGAAGCACATAGAGAACGCCGTTGGGCTTGGCTTGGTCGGACGCGACTTTGGCCACCATCCGCGAAGTTGAGATGCCGATGGAGCAGTTGAGANNGGCGGCCCGTGCAGGCGCTCGGTGCCGGTGAGATCCATGTAGGCTTCGTCGACCGACGCCATGTCCACTTGCGGCGAGAAGCTTTTGAGGATTTCATAAATCTTGCCCGAGTATTCGCGATAGCGCGTTGGGTGTCCGTCCACGAAGATGGCTTGCGGGCAAAGGCGGGCTGCGGTGCGGAGTGGCATGGCGGAGTGAACGCCGAATTTTCGGGCGGCGTAGGAGGCGGCAGAGACCACACCGCGCTGGTTGGCTTGTCCACCGACGACCACGGGTTTGCCTTTGAGCGAAGGATCGAAGAGTTCTTCGACGGAGACGAAGAAGGCGTCCATGTCTACGTGGAAGTAGGTCTTCATCAGGGCCAGTCCATCTGCCACAGATAAACGCAGATGAACGCCGATAGCTCAATTGCTTCTAATCCGTGTTCATTTGTGTTCATCTGCGGCTAACCAGACATTCTGGCTCCCAGTACGCGCGGAAAACCGGCTAAATCGGGGATAACATCGAGGTCGCTCCAACCCTGTTCCAGCATCGCGCGCACCGGGTCTAACGAATTGTAGCCGAGTTCGAGGAGCAGCCAGCCGTGGGGACGCAGCACTCGCGCGGCGGCGGCGATTAGCTTTTCGTAAATTTCAAGACCTGTGGGGCCGGCGAAGAGGGCGACGTGCGGTTCATAATCGCGAACCTCGCGTTGCAGGTTGGGTTGATCGGTCTGCGGGACATAGGGCGGATTTGAGACTAGTACGTTGATACTGTGATCGCGGATCGCATCGAAAAGATCGCAGGCGAGAAAACCGACAAGGGCCGAGAGGCGCTGAGCGTTGTCGCGGGCGACGTTCAAAGCCGCAGTCGAAATATCAGTTGCAAAAACATGCGCGGCGGTTTCGAGCGCCAGCGTGATCGCGATTGCGCCGGAACCAGTGCCCACATCCACCACGACATCGCGAGGATGAATGCGTGCGATGGCAGCTTCGACCAAATGCTCGGTCTCCGGGCGCGGGATCAAAACATCGGGCGTCACGCGAAAATCGCGGCCGTAAAACTCCTGATGCCCCGTGATGTACTGGGTGGGCTTGCCCTTCATCCGCTCGTGCAGATAGCGGCCGTAATGAATCCATGCGATCTCGCTCAGTTCTTCCTCGGGATGCGCGTAAAGATAGCTGCGCTCGCGCTGCAATGCGTGGGTGAGAAGAACTTCGGCAGTGAGCCGCGACGCCGCAATGGCCTCGTCTTCCAAGAGCTTTGTGCCTTGGAGAAGCGCTGTCAGGATGGTCATCGACCGGGTGAAAGAGCTAGGCCGCTTCGCCCTGCTGATAATTGGTCAACGCGGAGACCAGCGGATCCAGGCGGCCCTCCATGACCAGGTCGAGTTGGTGCAGGGTGAGCCCGATGCGATGGTCGGTCACGCGGTTCTGCGGGAAGTTGTAGGTACGGATCTTTTCGCTGCGATCCCCCGACCCCACCATGCTACGCCGCTCGGCGCCGATCTGCTCGCGCTGCTTCTCCAACTCCAATTCGTAGAGTCGCGAGCGCAACACACGCTCGGCCTTGGCACGATTCTTGATCTGCGATTTCTCATCCTGGCAGGACACGATCAATCCGGTAGGCAAGTGCGTGAGGCGAACAGCTGAGTACGTCGTGTTGACGGACTGGCCGCCGGGTCCCGAGGAACAGAACGTGTCGATGCGGATGTCCTTGGCTTCGAGCTTGATTTCCACCTCGTCGGCTTCCGGCATCACGGCGACGGTGATGGCCGACGTATGCACACGGCCTTGCTGCTCGGTGGCCGGTACGCGCTGTACACGATGCACGCCGCTTTCGTACTTCAGATGGCTGTAGACCTTGTTGCCGCTGATGAGCGCGATCACTTCTTTCAGGCCGCCGACAGCGGATTCGCTGGCCGACGTCACTTCCACGCGCCAGCGCTGCGATTCGGCATAGCGTGTGTACATGCGAAATACCTCGGCCGCGAACAGCGTGGCTTCATCGCCGCCGGTGCCGGCGCGGATTTCGAGCACAATGTTCTTATCGTCAAGCGGGTCTTTCGGAGTCAGCAGCACCTTCAACTCTTGCTCGATGCGGACCAACTCAGGTTCCATCCGCGCGATTTCATCAGTGGCCATTTGCCGCAGTTCCGGGTCGGGATCGTTGACCATGGAACGCGCCTCGTCGGAATTGCGCTTGGCTTGCTTATACTCGCGGTACTTAGCAACCGTGTCTTCGAGTTCGGACCGCTCCTTGGCGATTTTACGATAGCTTTCGCCATCGGAAATGACGGTGGGGTCCACCATCTGGCGATTCAGTTCTTCGAACCGGGCTTCGATTTGCTCGAGCTTTTGCGAAAATTGCATGACGGACTCCGGCGTAATCGATCGCGCTTACGCGATCACCAACTCGCCGCCCTGCGCTTCTTCCAGCTGCATGGCGCCGTCGAGCGCGTGGATGGCGACGCTGGCTTGTTCATCGGACGGCGGCTGCGTGGTCACGCGTTGCAGCCACAAGCCGGGCGCGGTGAGCGTGGCCATTAAGCCTTGTTGATGCCGGGCGGCGTAGCGGATCAGTTCATAGCTGACGCCGACGATCAGCGGGAGCAGCACAATACGCGCGATTAGTTTGGCGGCGAATCCATCGAAGGGCACCAGCGGGTAGACCAAAATCGCCAGCACCATCACCAGCAGCAGAAAACTGGTGCCGCAGCGCGGATGGAACGTGACGAACTTCTGCGCGTTTTCCACAGTCACCGGCTGGCCCGATTCAAAATTGAAAACGACTTTGTGCTCCGCGCCATGATATTGGAACATCCGGCGGATGTCCTTCATGCGCGAAATGATGAAGAGGAAGCCGAGGAACAATGCCAGGCGGATCACGCCGTCCATCATGTTTACCGCGAATCGGCCGTGCAGCGATGGGACCGCCTTGCCGAGCTGCGTCGCCAAAAACAGCGGCACAAACTTGTACATGAACAGGAAAAACAGCAGCGAAAACGCGAGCGGCGCGGCCATCATCCAGCCATTTAGCTCGGGTGCCTTCTCGCCACTTTTCGCCGCTTCTTCGCCTAGCGCCACGTTGGCCGAGAATTGCAGCGCCTTCATTCCCAGGGTCATCGCATGGCCGAGCGTCCCGAGTCCTCGCAGGATGGGCAGCTTGAAAATAGGATACTTCTCGGAAATGCGCGGCAGCGGGCTCTGCTCGGTGACGATTTCGCCGTTCGGCTTGCGCACCGCGACGCAGTAGCTGTGGGGGGCGCGCATCATGACGCCTTCCATGACGGCCTGGCCGCCCACCAGCGTCTCTTCGCCGCTTTCGAGCACGGGCAGCATTTGAATGTGGGCGCTCAAGCGCAAAAAGCTTCGGATGGACAAGAGGGAAACTCCTTTGTCATTATATCGCGAACGCGGCAAGGGGGTTTCATCGCAGGAACGGCTACAATGGCCTTATGCAGGTATTGCTGGCGGGGGGACACAAGTTCCTCTTGCTTGAGCTGGATCCCGACTTCGTGGCGAACATCGCCAAGCAAGCGGGTTTCGAATATCGCATCGAAGAGAGCCAGCGATCCATGAACCTGCATCTTTCCGCCATCGATCGCCAAGCGCCGCTGCTTCTGTTCGACGCCGCCGATCCGGGAAATCTAGGCTGGTTCTCGCGCTGCCAGTTTTATGTGGACGGCAAGAGCGGGGCAGTGTTGCAAACCCCGATGTCGTTGGCAAATCAAAAGGATCGGGCGGGGCGCACGCTACCGGATTCGGTGCGCGTACAAATCGCCAAGGAACTTCCCGCTTCGTTTCGGATGCCGGGAAAACAGCCGGTGACCGAGCAGATGGTCTACGCCGTCCTTTACAACTTGCTCAACGCCCTGCTGAACACAGGCGTCGGCGTGTGTGGCGGATCGATCGTGAAGCCGCTGGCGGGACGCACCGAAAGCATCGGGACCCGGAATTAATGCGGCTCGGCCACCTCGTCGGCCAAAACTGCATTTAAAGATCCCTGCCGGTAACCTTCCAAATCGATAGTCACGTAATGGAAGCCTAGCGGCTTGAAGATTTCGACGAATCTTTGGGCCATTTCTGGAGTCAGCGCGACCGCGAGTTCATCCTTCGCGATTTCTATGCGGACCAGTTTGCCGTGGAACCGCACGCGGTATTGGCGGAAGCCCAGGGCGCGGAGAGCTTCTTCGCCGCGTTCGACAGTCTTGACGTTTTCTAGGGTCACAGGTGTTCCATAGGGGATGCGCGAGCTGAGGCAGGCTGCCGCGGGACGATCCCACGTGGATAAGCCTGTAAGGCGCGACAACTCGCGGATTTCTGCTTTGCTTAAGCCGGCGTCGACCAGCGGCGCTTCGGCTTGGTGCATTTTTGCGGCGTGCTGCCCGGGCCGGTAGTCGCCTAGATCATCCACATTTACACCGTAGGCGATGTGCTCGATGCCGCGGTCGCGCGCCGTAACCTCCAGGCGCGTGAAGAGTTCGTCCTTGCAATGGAAACAGCGATTCGCGTCGTTTTTTATGTAGTCCGGATTGTCGAATTCAAGAGTCTCGATGTATTCATGCTGGAAGCCCACCTCGCGCGCGAAGGCCTCGGCGTCGATCTTGTGCGATTCGGGAATGGAAGCGGAATCCGCTGTGATGGCGAGCGCGTTGTCGCCCAGCACTCGATACGCGGCCCAGGCCAGATACGCCGAATCGGCGCCGCCGGAATACGCTATGATCACGCGGCCCATCGGCTTTAGAATCGAAAACAACCGGTCTTGCTTCGCCTTTAGGAGACCCAAGTCGAGCTTTGACGCGGCTGCCAGTTTGACCAGACCCGCCATAACCTCAGTATAGCCACCTCCGCTTGTGAGACTCTTCTCCAAAACAATTGTTGCGGCTTGTGAGAGCGGCCCCGCTTCTGCTTTCATAGAAGGCTGGGCACCCATCACATGAGTTCAAAGCAGTGACCTTCGAAATCGAAATCAAACTCCGTCTGCCTGGAAACCTGGGTAAAATCCGGCGCGCCCTGCGCGATGAGGGCTTCCGTGTGTCCAAGAGCCGGCTACACGAGTACAACGTGCTTTTGGATACCTCCAGCCGCGCCCTACGCAGCCATGGCAAGCTGATTCGCGTGCGCCGCGTGGGCACGCACTCGCTGCTTACTTACAAAGGTCCCTCCGAGCAAGGACGCTATAAGAAGCGCCACGAGATCGAAGTCGTCTTGCCGGACGCCTTCAAGGTGGAGCAGATCTTCGATCAGATCGGCTACCATCCCATCTTTCGCTACGAGAAGTTTCGTACCGAATATGCCAAGGCTCCCGGCACCGGCAAGGTGCTGTTGGATGAAACGCCGATTGGAAATTATCTGGAGATTGAAGGCAGCCCTCGCTGGATCGACAACACCGCCCGGCTGCTCGGCTTTTCGACTGCGGACTACATTACCCGCAGCTACGGTTATCTTTACCTGGCTTACTGCCGCGAGCGCAGGATGGCTCCCAGCGACATGCTGTTTTCGGCAAAAGAAATGAAGCAGCTCCGCAAGAACAAGGCCAATGCCTGAGGCTCGCTCGTATGAGACCCGGTTTCGCGTACGCTACGCCGAGACCGATCAGATGGGCGTGGTCTACTACGCGAACTATCTCATCTGGATGGAGATCGGGCGGTCGGAATATTGCCGTGCGACAGGTGCCCGGTACAAGGATATGGAAGGTAGCGACGGCATCCTTCTGGCGGTGGTGGACGCCCATTGCCGTTACATGCATCCGGCTCGCTACGATGAAGAGATCGCGGTGAAAACGTGGATCGCGCGCGCGAACCGGCGGATGATTGAGTTTCACTATCACATTCGAGTCGCGGAAACTTCTCAAGCGCTGGCGGAAGGCGAAACCAAACACATTTTCCTGGGCCCCGAAATGCGGCCCGTGAAGCTCCCAGAAAAATACTACGGATGTTTCGGCGTAGGGCAAGCATCCGATTTATCGGAAGCGCACTGAAGAAGTTCCGATGTGGGGCGGTCCCCCTGG
>PKZC01000086.1 GCA_003132905.1 Bryobacterales bacterium
GGATCGCGCGATCTTCGGTATGGGAGACGGAACGGACGCGAGAGCGATCGTCGTGATTTCGATGAAGACCTAGTCGTCTTCTCTGCCGCTGTTCATCCATGGGCGGGAAAGCGATTCCTTGGTACACGTCATCGCAGGATTCATCTGCGTTGGGTCCTGCCCTGGCTCGTAATAATCGTTGCATCGTTGGTTTAGAACGGGATAGCCGNNACCACGGCGAGGTCTGAGGGTTTCAGAGTAGGAACGCCCGGGCGACCTATATCGTGAACGGCGTAGTTGGCGGGCGGTTCGGCGTTCCTCTGACCGTACGCGACGCACTCGATTCCCGAGCCGAATTTCGCTCCGTAAGTTCCGTCAGGAAGGATAGGCTGGAAAGTGCCTTGGTGCGTTGCCGCTTCGGCAGAGGGGAGACACAAGCAAAGCCAGATCGCGGTTGCGGCTGACCGAATGAGAAATTTCACAGTTCGTCTCCGAATAGGTGCGTTTGCCGGAGNNCAACGCGACGCCATGTGCGACTTGCATAACGAAGCGCATGACCACCATCGCGTAGTCGACCGGTAACTACTACGCTTCAGACGCATGTTTTGGCGCCTGCAATGGATATCTCGGCGAAAGGTGGGATCAAGTTGAGATGGGGCAGTTGACTACGCCATGCCAGACGGCGCCCCCGAGCGGCTATCCCTTTGTGTGCACGATTCCTTTTCAGACCAACAACTCATGGCACGGCGGCATGCAATATTATCCAGACGTGAATGTGGCGCAAAGCAATCAAGTATTGATGGGGATTACGCCGAATTTTGATCAGGAAGGCATCGACTTGAGCCAGGACGATCAGACGTCCGGGGTGACGCGACGGGCGAAGGGCGTCTCCCGACCGCCATACTCCTATATTCCGATTCCGCAACCGACGCCCCCGCCTTGCAAGCATATCGCTGGTTGCAGTGGATGTCTGGCTGATGCCCCGGCAGCACCACTGCAGCACAACTTACTGGTCGGTCAAGTNNTCGAAACCGAGCTCTATAAGGGAAGTCACATTGTCCGTTATGGGTGTCAGGCCACGCCGAAGCAGTTCGGCGATCACGGGAGCCGTGTGAACTATACTATCTTATATGGAGAATCCCAGCTAAGCTGCCGAGGGCGCAGTAAGTCACTATCGGTATCGGCATAATATGCGTACCTGGTGGTTTGAGCAGGTCGGTACGCGGGGATGTACCGGTGACGAATTGGCCCCTGGCGTCATACGTATATTTTGCGGTGTACGTCGCTTGCGAAGTGCCGATAGAGCCAGGCGGAGATGTAACCCGCTAAGGACGTATCGATGAACAAGATGACGNNTATGCTGCTGAGTTTGCGAAGCTCGACTTCGAAGCGGTCAAGCGAGATATCAAACAGTTTCTGACGACATCGGTTGCCTGGTGGCCGTCGGATTACAATAACTACGGTCCGCAGATGATCCGTATGGCGTGGCACGCAGCGGGCACCTATAGAATCGCTGACGGGCGAGGCGGTGCCGGGACGGCGATGCAGCGCTTTGCCCCGATCAGTAGCTGGTGGGACAATGGGAATACCGATAAGTCGCGGCGCCTTCTGCAACCGATCAAGCACAAGTACGGCAATGGTCTTTCCTGGGGCGACCTAATGATCCTGACGGGCAATTGCGCCCTCGAGATCATGGGCTTCCCAACGTATGGTTTCGGCGGCGGACGGCTCGACGCGTGGGAGGCGGACAACGCCACCTATTGGGGCCCGGAAATCTGGAACCCGAAGGACGCTGGCAGCTTCGACAGCATGGTCATGCGCGACAAGCGGTGGCGCGGCAAGAACGGCGATGCCGATTACGACCTCGAAAATCCGCTTGCCGCTTCGCATCAGGCGCTCATCTACGTCAATCCGGAAGGTCCCTATGCGAGCGGCGATCCAATGGGGTCTGCACGCGATATTCGAGTCACTTTCACGCGCATGGCGATGAACGACGAAGAAACCGTCGCGTTGATCGCGGGCGGCCACGCATTCGGCAAGAGCCATGGCATGGTGTCTGCGAAAGAAGTAGGGCCGCCGCCAGAGATTGCTCCCATGGAAGCCATGGGCCTCGGCTGGCACAATCCCAAGGGCCCCGGTTTCGCGAAATACACGATGACCAACGGCATCGAGGGCAGCTGGACCCCGAACCCGACGAAGTGGGACAACAGCTATCTCGAAAACCTGTTCAAATTTGAATGGGAGCAGACCAAGAGCCCCGCGGGTGCGCTGCAGTGGACGCCGACCGACCCGAATGCGCCCAAAACGCCCGACGCGCACGTCGAGGGTCAGATGAATAATCTCATGATGATGACCAGCGACATCGCGCTTAAGGTAGATCCGGAGTATCGCAAGATCTGCGAGAAATTCTTGGCGGACTTCGATGCGCTCACCCAAGCGTTTTCAAAGGCTTGGTACAAACTCACCCACCGCGACATGGGGCCCAAATATCGCTACTTGGGCCCCGAAGCGACGATCGAGGACGATCTGCTCTGGCAAGATCCGCTGCCCGAGCGAAACTATGAGTTGGTCGGCGATGCAGACGTCGCCGCGCTAAAACAGACAGTCATGGCGACTGGCCTTTCGGTTTCCGATTTGGCCTTTACCGCCTTCTCCGCGGCGGCGACGTATCGCGACAGCGATAAACGCGGGGGCGCAAACGGTGGTCGCCTTGCGCTCGCACCTCAGAAGGACTGGGCCGTTAATCGCCGCGCCGCGCCCGTGATTGAAAAGTTACGCGGCGTCATGTCCGACTTCAACGGCAACCAGGCCGCCGGCAAGAAGATCTCACTGGCTGATCTGATCGTGCTGGCTGGGTGCGCCGCCGTCGAGAAAGCGGCGACAGATGCCGGCGTAGAGGCTAGCGTTCCGTTCACGCCCGGCCGTGTTGATACGACGCAAGAGCTTACGGATATTGAAATGACCGAATGGTTGAAGCCGATCGTTGACGGTTTCCGCAACTACGTCGGCGACAATTTTCAAGAAGTCTCGCTGGGAGTTGCGCCCGAGGAATTCTTCCTCGACAAGGCCAACCTGCTGACTCTGACCGCTCCGGAGTGGACTGTCCTAACCGGCGGTCTGCGCGCGCTGAACGTCAACCATGACGGATCGAAGAGTGGCATCTTCACGGACAAAGCCGGCGTTCTAACGAACGACTTTTTCGTCAATTTGACGGACACCGATTTGTTTTGGGAAAAGGCTGACGAAGAGGGTATGAGTTTCGCCCTTCGGGAGCGCGACACCGGCAAGACGAAGTTCACGGCCACACGTAACGACCTGGTCTTCGGGTCAAACTCGCAGTTGCGTTCCATCGCCGATGTCTATGCCAGCAGCGACGGTCACCAGCGCTTTGTGAGAGATTTCATCACTGCTTGGGACAAGGTGATGATGCTCGATCGCTTTGACGTGAAGGGTCACAAGCGCTACGCGCCTATGGCGGCATGAACAACACGCGTCAAACCGGGCGAACTTCGAGGTCCCCCAATCGACGCTCTACCCGCCCGAATCCCG
>PKZC01000046.1 GCA_003132905.1 Bryobacterales bacterium
TTGACGAGAATGGCGGCGGACCGGGCGTATGCCTAGTCTTACTGCGTCATTCATGACGCAGTAAGAATAATAGGTTGCCGGAAAATCCTCGCCTTTCATTTTTGCCCGGGCACTTAAACCATTGCGCGGTGTCGAGTAATTTATAGGAACGCCAAAAAGCCCAATTTTCAATTCACCGTTCAAACGGCCGAAGTGGTACTATGTAGTTGACCCACGCGGATGGCCAACCGGTTAAATACTACCCGACCGGTCGCAACAGCAGCCATGTTGGCCCGGTACCGGCGCCCCGGGGTCATGGGCAGTAGCAGCGAGAGCTGGAACTAAAGGACAAGCTCGCAGAAAACGTACTGGTCAACGCTCTACCTCAGCAAGCTCAAAAAGTCCGACAGGTCAGACGTTATTGATCTTTAAGTAAGATATAGTATTGTAATTATGTTGTTCGTCGTGCGTTTGGCAACCTCGCCGTTTATTGCTGTCGGCAGTTGGGTGCGTTCGGAGGCGTTGTATGAGTTTTACAGTCCCCGTTTTGGTCAGCGCCAGGGATCGTCCCCTTTATCTCTGGGCGACGCTTGATAATCTCTACCGAAGCACACGTTACCCGCATAAATTCACGCTGCTGGACATGGCCTCGGAAGATCCCTCAGTACGCCGGGTCGTCGCCGGCTTTGAGCGTCGTGGGATGTTTGATGAAATTGTATGGGCTGAGCGCAATGATCCAAAAATTATTTGGAATTCCATTTGGCGAATAAGTAGCCTCGGTGCGCCTTATACCGCCTATGTCGAAAGCGATGTTATCATTGAACCGGTCAATCCCTGCTGGCTTGAATCCCTCGTCGGATTGATGGAGCAAAATCATCGCTTGGCAATGCTGGGCTCGACGATAGATCGGGAAGATTTTGTCGACCTAGAGACGGCTCGACGTCTTGGCGGGCAGATGTCGGCCCCGCAACTGCGGGCNNCTCACAATCCGGCTGGCAGGCTGCTGTTGGTGCGCAATAGCGCCCTACACGAGGTAGGTCCGGGGACCGACAGTCAATTGCACCACAGATTTCTTGCTGCTGGCTACGAAACCGGCATCGCTACGACCGTGCGCCATCGGCATCTATCACTACTGAATATTTTCGACTACCCGGAATATGACACCGACGCTCGCAATAACTTTATGACCGGAGTGGACGCGTTACCGATAGATTCGATGACCCGCTCGGGAGGCGACCGGTCTAAAAAGAATCTTCGTGTGAANNATTCCGATCTTATTTTGCGACTGCTTCGATGAGCCAAAAGGGGCGTTCGAAAGCCGCGGTTGTGCATGTTAGCGAGCTCTCACGCTCCAGCTAAGTGCGGGATTTGCTAGCCGCAATCCTTGGGATTCGCTTACTAGCTCTACCAATGACATGTTATCGGCGCTGGGATCGAGTTCGTTCACGAGTTGCTCACTCGCTCGATGATCTTCGCCACGATGGTGAGTTCGTTGNNAAAGTCGGAGGCGGTCGGTGATTGAGCAGGCGCTGATGGCAGCTTATGGGATTGCGCACCAGTAATTTCAAGTCGACGTCAGTGACCCAATCTGAGGACATTTTGGCCGCGAGGCGACGAAAATTGGGCGCCCCGAAAGAAGGGCTTTAATCCGATTAAATCGCGGTCAATGAAACAACTTAATCACTTGTTCGGTCGCTAAAGCAAAGGAGAACTTAATGACCGATCAACGAGACGCACGGGCAATTAAGCCTGGTAAAACCTATGCCTCGCCCGAGGAAGTTCAAACGTACAGAAAACTGTTGGAGATGACCAAACGATCTCCAATTCCAAATAACGAGATGTTGGCCAACCTTGGACTGTTTCATGTTCGCAGTTCATTTGCGCGTATGCTTTTCATGCACACACTCTATCTTAAAGCGCTTACCACGCATGGGGTGATGGTAGAATTTGGAGTTCGTTGGGGGCAGAATATGGTCTTGCTCACAACATTTCGTAACATATACGAACCGTACAACTTGAGTCGCAAGATTATCGGCTTCGATACATTTGAGGGTTTTCCCAGTGTCAGCGCGCAAGACGGTTCATCACATGCAGCTCAGGTAGGTGGTCTTTCTGTGACGCCCGATTATGAGACCTATCTCGAGGAGTTGTTATCGACCCACGAACAGCTTGGCCCTCGGAGCCACATTAAAAAACACGAATTGGTAAAGGGCGATGTGATGCAAACACTCCCCGCGTATCTTGCAAGCCATCCAGAAACGATTATTGCTTTGGCGTATTTCGATCTTGACCTGTATGAACCTACCAAGAAGTGTTTAGAACTAATAAAGCCACATCTTGCGAAGAACAGCGTCGTTGGCTTTGACGAGCTTGTCCTTGAGGAGTTCCCAGGGGAAACACAGGCGCTCAGGGAAGCATGGGGATTCTCAAATTTTGAGATTATTAGAGACCCAACATCTCCTCAACAAAGTTACCTTGTTGTGGGCTAGAGCTAGGTGTGACGTTGCCCCAACTTTCATTTATGTATGCCTGGATTCTGATGGTCTGTTGAAGGCGCGGGACGTGCGATCCGTTCGCCCCCAAGAGAACGAATAGGGCCTTGAGGCTNNGGCTTTAAGGGGGCAGTCATGTTTGCTCGAAACTCGCTACGGACTTTGCTACGGATTTTCACTTGTCTGGCAGCTTTGTTTCTTACGGCCGACATTGGAAATGCGCAGGTAACGCTGCAGGTACCGCTGCCACAGGGGATGACGTTGCGGCCGGGCTCGATCGTAATAAATCCCTACTCCGCCGGGCCGCTGATACTTAGCCCGGCCTCGAATCAGGAGTCGCGACCTGGTTACGCCCATACGAACATTAAAATCGTGATTCCCCGTAACGGCTACCCCGCAATCCAGCCAAACACCGTTGGACCGCCTTTCTCCGGGTATCTGGCAGAGACGCCGGCTTCGTTGGCCTGCGTTTACGAGACAGGGCTAGGCGGTNNAGGTTTGGCGGCGGTAAATTTCACCGTCATTTATGGGACCGGTAGTCCCGCCGGCGGCTGCGTAAACGGCACGCAACCGCCTGGCGATGGCGGCAACGGTTGGAATGAAGAATCGTCTTTGGACATAGAAATGGCGCATGCGATGGCGCCCAGCGCCCAGATCTACCTTGTCGAAGCCAAATCGAATTCTAACGCTGATTTGTTCAACGCTGTGCAGGTCGCGACGAAGTGCGTGCAGGCGGCCGGCGGCGGCCACGTGTCGATGAGCTGGGGTGGTGGTGAATTCAGCGGCGAGACGGCTTACGATGGCTATTTCACTGGTACTGAGGTTACTTATCTAGTGTCTGCCGGCGATGGCCCGGGGACAGAGTATCCGTGTGTGTCTCCAAACGTTATCTGTGTCGGCGGCACGACGATCGTCCGGAATGGGAGTACCGGCTTCTTCCTCAGCGAATCGACGTGGAACTCCGACTATACTTCTAACGGGACCGGTGGCGGGCTCAGCACTTACGAATCGCGACCCGCCTACCAGAACTTCATGTCATCGATCGTCGGCAACGTGCGCGGCGCCGGGTTCTTNNAATGGGGTGGATGGGGCGTCATCGGCGGCACCAGCGCCGCGGCGCCGTTGGTTGCGAGCCTGTTCAACAGGGCGGGCTACATCTGGAGCAGCAGCTACAATGCGTTGGTCAACATTTACTCCCTGGGGCAAGCGGGGACGATCAGCGCCTACGTGACCAATATCAACAGCGGCGTATGCGGTCGTGCAAATTTGGCGGGAACGTATCCCCATGCCAATAATCCCACCAACGATGCCGCAAATATCCAAGCCACGAGCGGCATCCACTGGTCGACTTGTACCGGCTGGGGCACGCCAAAAGTNNGGTAATCCGAACGCTGGTATTGCCCGCGCCACTCATTGACCATAGGCCCTTTGGGCAAGGAGTTCGAGTCAACCCGGACCTAGATGCCGGATGGCCACGACGAAGCTTTCGATCTCGCCGGCCGGCACGCTGTAAAAAGAGCTTTCGATTTCGGCGTGCCGGCTTGGCTGATTGTCTTTCACGGCGAGCATATAATCGGCGTCGATCACGGTCCGCAATTTATTGGCGATTGCGAACCGCACTCTGGCCAGTAAGCGGCTACTTCAGTACCTCCGAGCGCGGCGGACGAACTGAGCAATACCGCGTAGAAATTTCGCACTTCATCCCTGTATCGCGGCGAAGTGCCGCTACCGTGCCGAAGGAGCGGACGACTGGCTGGTTGCCCGCCGCATCGCAATCATCCATCTTACTAATTTTAGTGGGGCTCATCGATGGCGGACATTATAATATTTGGCGCCAGCATGGCCGCGCAGGTCGCATTCAACTACCTGACGAAGGACAGCGATCACCGCGTCGTTGGTTTCACCGTCGATGCTGCTTATGCTACTTCGGACCGGTTCGAGGGTTTGCCGCTGGTTCCGTGGGGGCGGCTCGAAGGGGAGTTCCCGCCGTCGCAGGTCCAACTATTTGGTCCGTTCAGCCATCGCCGCTTGAACGAATTCCGGCGCGATCGCTATCTCGAAGGCAAGGCGCGCGGCTATCGCTTCGCCTCATTCATTCACCCGCGCTGCATTGTCGATGCCAAAGAAATTGGCGAACATTGTTTTATCTTGCCTGGGACGGTTATCGAGCCATGTACAACAATCGGCAATAATGTCATTATTTGGGGTGGCAGTTACGTTTCTCATCATTGCGTTCTTGGCGATCACTGCTTTCTCTCTGGGTGTACTGGAATAGGAGCGGCCACGCGTATTGGCGAACGCTGTTTTGTCGGGGCCATGGTGGGCACCCTGCCAAGCATTACAATTGGCGACGGTTGCTTCCTAGCCGCCGGCTGCGCTTTCATTGCCAAAGACATTCCGTCCGGCTCAATCGTACGTCGCGTTGCTAAGGTCAGCATAGCGCGAATTTCAGCCACACAAATTCGCGATTTGCTATGATAGCCGCAATTTTGCGGGAGGTAGACGTGCCGAAAAACAAGCGACCGTCATCACGACCCCTAATGTTGGTCCGCCGCACCCTTCGAACGCGTGTCTGAGGGGGGTACGGATTGATCGACGTCATGCGTCCTAAATTGCCCGCGGCGCCCAAGCTGGCTCCCTACCTGGAAAAGATCGATTCGACACGGATTTACACGAATTTTGGGCCGCTCGCGTTAACGCTTGAGAATAGGCTCGCCGCCCATTACAGCCTTCCAACGCGGACGGTATCGACTGTCGCAAACGGCACATTGGGGATCATGCTGGCGCTGACAGCGCAAGGAGCGGTGCCAGGGACACTGTGCGCGATTCCCGGATGGACCTTCGTTGCGACTGCGCAAGCCGCGATACTAGCCGGGCTCGTGCCTTATTTCATTGACGTCGACCCAGCGACGGGTGCGCTTGACGTAGGATCTCTTGCGAACGTAATCGCCCGCGCACCGGGTACCATCGGTGCAGTCGTGCCCGTCGCCCCATTCGGCCAGCCGATCGATGTTCGCGCCTGGGATCAATTTCGCTCCAGGACAGGAATACCGGTGGTTATCGATGCGGCGGCTGGATTCGATGCATTGCGCCCTGGAGAAACGCCGTCTGTTGTGAGTATGCATGCGACCAAGGCGCTTGGCGCCGGGGAAGGTGGTTTCGTCGTAAGCGCTGATACCGCGCTGATTCGGAAAATTGCGGTGCGGTCGAATTTTGGCTTCGCCGGCACTCGCGAGGCCATTTTGCCGGCCGTCAATGGCAAGCTCAGTGAATATCACGCTGCTGTCGCCCATGCCGGCCTTGATGAATGGGAGGTCGTTCGCAATGAGTGGCTTGCTTGCTCGGGAGGTTACCGACGAGCCTTACGCCATCTTGCAACGGTCGAGCTGCAGCCTGGGTTTGGTGAATCATGGGTGAGCTCTTCTTGCGTGGTGAGAGTACCGAACAACAGCACCAGCAGAATTGAGCGTGAACTAATGTCGAAGCAAATAGCGACAAGGCGCTGGTGGGGCAATGGCGCACATGCTCACTCCGCTATGATGAACTATCCCCGCGCGCAACTACCAGTCACCGAGGCGTTGGCCCGGGCAACAATAGGGTTGCCGCTATACCGCGATATCGCTGTCGCCGATGTTGAACGTGTCTGTGAAAGCCTCAGTGCAGCAATGGGATGATGGCTGCGGCCAAAATGCGCACCAGCCCCGGCGGAACCGTCCATTTTCGCTTCTTTGCTTTGCATGACCACGTGATGGTTGTCCTACGCCCATGTGAGGCTAAACTTTCGGGACTCCGATGTCTCACCATCATTGGCACGGAGGGGTGAGCCGAGAGATATGCCGCAATCGGGGTCAGCGTGGCTATCGGTTCAAGCANNGATGTCTCACCATCATTGGCACAGAGGGATGGCGCTGATACGACGGAAAAAAATCGATCGTAGCTAGCACTAGTGGCAAATGGAAGTGCACATAAAGCAACTAAAGCAAATCGAATCTGACCAATGTAGGATGCGTCAGTTCGAGCAACAGCGTCTGAATAGGTAACCGCTCAAAACATGACGTACCGCAGGCGATGGCGCGCCTATTTAGGCTGTTTTGGCTGCTGACGATCGCGCATCCGCACGCGGGGGCCGCTGACCTGACGGATTTTTTATACCAGCGCGGTTGAGAGACTANNGCCTGGTTCGATGTACAGGGTTAGCGGGCAAGCATTCGATTCGCATCAATGACCAGTGGCGGATTGTCTTTCGGTGGACGGGCATGGGACCAGAAGAAGTTGAGATCACGGATTACCATTGAAAGGAATGAACGAATGGCGAAAACAAAAATACCTCCTCCAGTCCATCCCGGCGAAGTACTACGTGAGGAATTCCTCAAACCAATGCGGCTGACACCCTACGCCGTGGCGCGGGCTTGTAGTGTCCCGCGTACACGAATTGAACGTTTGGCGCGCGAGGAGACGCCAATAACCGCCGATACTGCGCTTCGGCTCGCTCGGTATTTTGGCACGACGCCCGCGTTCTGGATGGGAATGCAAGCGCAATACGAGTTGGAGCGCGCGCAAGATATGTTGGCCGCTGAACTGAAGCGAATCTCACCGTTCAAGCAAGCGGCTGCCTAAAATATGAGCCAAGTTTGCAAGCAAGTACGGGCAAGGTGCTNNACCGCCGCAAGCGGACGTGAAGCGCGCAAAACCCGCTAGGTTCCTTTCGTTCCAAATACATTCTGACATTTCATGCGCCAAGGCCTGACTGATGCTGTCGACCTGATCATCATGACGTCCATTCGGAAACATGAAGAGTTCACTTTCCAGATCCGGAAGCCATGGTGCTTGGTTTGGGAAAAACACCCGGCCACTCGCGAATTTTCCGGATTGGATTGACATGCGAATTTTCTTGTCATGTTTCGGCTTGACAGGAGTGTGCGTCGTCGCGGTGAATTTGTGATCTGACCTGGCTTTTTTGANNTCGTGACGCTGCTTCGCCAGATGGAAGTGGCGCGAGCAGCCGTTGACAAACTTCATAAATGGTATAAATGTATAAATACACGGTAGAATGGTATAACCATGAGCATGAATATCAAGAATAAGGAGGCCCACCAACTCACCGAAGAGCTTGCAAAGCTCACGGGTGAGAGCCTGACAGCGGCGGTTACCGAAGCCGTTCGAGAGCGCCTGGACCGGTTGCGCCAGGCGCAGGGCGTCAGCCTTTGAGAACGCCACAGCAATAATCCCTCAGTGAGGCGGCCGGATATTCTGGGC
>PKZC01000255.1 GCA_003132905.1 Bryobacterales bacterium
ATGCGCGAGAACATGGACGACGAGCTTACTGAAGTGAAGAGCGAAAATGCGATCGATCGCATCACATCGCAAGCCAATCCTCGCACGCTCGAGCGAGTTCCGGCCGGCGCGCGGTTCCATTTCCGCGTGGTACTGGATGTTTTATGCCCCGAGGATCGCGAATTGCTACCGCGCCTGGTGGAAGGTTTGCGGCTGCTCGAAGACGACAGCCTGGGCGGCGGAGGATCGCGCGGGAATGGGCGCGTCGCGCTTTCCAGTTTGAAACTCACCTGGCGCGGGCGTAGCTTCTATGCGTCGGGATCGCCTGAACAGGAATTGCTGACAGGCTCCGATCTGGCCGGTGTGCAGTCGTTGGTAAGCGCCTCCGATTTCGCGGAAAAACTCGCCGAGTAGGAATGTCCCCGGCTTCTTCCAATTTGAGCTTCGCGGTGCGATTTCGTCCCGTGGGTCCGTGGCGCTTCGGCCCGGATTCTGGCGCACGCGACCGCGTGGATTTGATTTACCACAGCGACGCGTTTTACTCCGCGGTTTGCGCGGCCATGTCGCAACTCGGTTTGGCCGAGGAATGGCTACAGGCGACGGCGACATCGGCCGATGCGCCAGCGGTGCGGTTCAGCTCGTTCTTTCCGTTCATCGGCGATACGCTGCTGGTGGTTCCTCCGCGCAGTTTGTGGCCGCCGCCGGAATCCACTAAGACTCGTTACAAGGGCGCGCATTTCGTTCCGCTTTCGGTAATCGAATCGTTGCTCTCTGAAAAAGCGATCGACGAAGACCGCTGGGCCGTGGATGGCGAGAGCGAATGCCTGGTTGTCTCGAACCAAGGGCGCGGGCCGTTTCGTGTGGCGCTGCGATCGAGCGCCGGCGTAGACCGGTTGCAAAATGCGGCAGTTGAAGTTCATTCCACAGCTTGTCTCGAATTCACGCGTGCGGGCGGCTTGTGGACCATCGTTCAGTTCGCCGACGAATCTGCCATGTCTCAATGGCAAGCCCCGGTTCGCAGTGCGCTGTTGCTTCTGGCGGATTCGGGTTTAGGCGGCGAGCGTTCACGTGGATGGGGACGATCGGAAGCGCCGGAATGGCAGCCGTGGCTGCCGCCCAAGGGATCGTCTGCTCAAGCTGGCACGAGCGACCAACCTGGCGATCGCGCGCATTGGCTCTTATCGCTCTATACGCCTGCTGAAAATGATGCAGTCGATTGGAAGCGCGGCAACTACGCCACAGTCTCACGACGCGGCCGCATTGAAAGCAGCGCGCGTTGGGGCGAGGCGAAACAGCCCACTACGATGATCGCCGAAGGTTCCGTGCTGCTTGCATCGAACGAACTGCGCGGCGCGGCCAGCAACGTCGCGCCCGCCGATTTTCCGCATCCGGTTTTTCGCGCGGGATTCGCGGTCACTGTTTCCATTCCGTGGCGGGTTGCGTCATGAATTATCGGTTGACCTGCCTGACTCCCACGTTGGTTGGCGACGGCCAGAGGCTTTCGCCCATCGACTACATGGTGTGGAAAGACCATGTCAACGTGCTCGATCAGTGGCGCATCTTCCGCCTGCTCGCAAAAGGTCCGCGCCTGGAAAGTTACCTCACGCAGCTGAAGAAGGCGGACAAGCTTGACTTCGCTTCTTGGGGCGGCTTTGCGCAGAATTACGCGGGACGGCGCATACCGTTTGAACATGCCAGCTCCACGCAATATTGGGAACGGACGCACGCCGAGCACCTGTTCATTCCCACTTTCAGCACCGGTCCGAGCGGCCCGTACCTTCCCGGTACCGCGATCAAAGGCGCGTTTCGAACCGGCGTGGTGCATGGACGCCTGACCGAGCGCTTAGTCACCGAACTTGCTGCGCGGATCGAATCCGAAGGCAGGATGCCGCGCCGTCCGGCGATTTCGGTGGAGGAATCAGCGCTAGGGCCATCGGGCGCCGATCCATTGCGGGTTGTGGCCGCCTACGATTCGAAGACCGTTCCCGCGACCACGTTCAAGATCTATTTGCTGCGCACCTCGACGCTCGAATCGCGCGGGGCAAGCAAGTTCGAACTGGCCTGGAAACAGATTCCGCGCGGCACTGTGAAGCGCGCTGAGGATTCGACGCCGGTGTTCGCCGAGATGGCTGCGCCGGGAAGCGTGTTCGAAGGCGAGTGGCATCAGAACGCTTTTCTTTCGCAGCCTGAAATCGGAAAGGCGCTGCGACGCCGCGCCCCCATCAATGCCGGCGCGATGTTCGAGTTGGTGAATGGCTACACCGAACAATTGCTGAGGATCCAGAAACAATACGCCGAGTGGACGGGCTTAGCGCTGCTCAAATCCACCGTGGAGCAACTGGAAGGACGTCTCGCGGCCGTGCGTGAAGCCCGGCGCGGATGCGTGCTGCCGCTCGGTTGGGGCGCGGGTTTCCTCTCGAAGGTAGCGATTCTAAATACACAGGACGAAACCTATCGCGGCATCTTGCGGCAGGTGGGCCTGTACGCGCGCGCCATCCAGTCTGGGATGCCGTTCCCGAAGACGCGTCGCATCGTGTTCCTGGGCAATCAGCCGGCAAGTTTGCCGGGTTTCGTGCATTTGGAAGTGGCTGGCTAGGCGCGAGGTCCGACAAATGGATTCACTGCGCAGACAGTTCCATAGAGCCGATCGTGCTGGAAATCTTCGCTAAGAATTTCTGACAGGCCGTAATGTTCAGCGTATGCCCAAAGGTGCGCGTCGAACCATTCCAACTGATACGCGGCACAGGCACGCATCGCCTCACGCAGAATTGCTTCGTTAGGATACAAGACGATAAATTGCTTTAGGAATTCTTCCGCCTCCCTGAGCGCGTCGGTTTGTACGAGAATCCTGTGGCCGCGAATTGAGCGTGTTGTGGCTGCGATAAACTCGACGATCGCTTGGTGTGGAACCCGCACCGAATCGTCAGCGATGCCGCGCCTCAGAAGGTCGATCGCAATTTTCCGCTTTTCCGGAAACCGGCTGTCGAAGCGATATACCAGAACATTTGTATCAACGAGAGCGGCCACGGCTGTATAGGTCCTCTCTGGTCCAACCTCTCTCACCAGAAGGCTGGGCGCTCTTTCGGATCGATTGACGCAGGGGGTGGCGCTTGGTGGCCTGGTCGAATAAACGAAGACGTGATTCTCGATCGTTCTCAGTCAGTTCTTTCCCTGGGGGAATAACGCGGATCACTTCGCCCGCCGCCACCCAACGAATCTCGTCACCGGGGCGAATCTTATATTGGTCGGCAATTGTCCTAGGAACAGTGACTTGAAGTTTCGACGTTACTTTCGCCATAAACCACCTTGAGTAGCAGCCGTCTCCTTACTTTAGCAAGGATAGCTTCCTTGTTCCACTCCGGCGCTCTGGGTCTGGCTGGTCGAGGGATTGGGTCGCTGCACCGCTGATATATTGTAAGGAGCGGAACCGTGATGAAGAACCTCTTGATGGCCGCCATTGCCATTGCGATCAGCGGATGCTTTCTTCTGACCGCGCAACAGGTAGCACCATCTAGCGGCACGATGCCGGTGGCCACGACAAATGCGCTGGTACATAAATATTGCGAGGTTTGTCACGACGACGCGCACCTGAACGGTGGAATGTCACTCGAACATTTCGACGCCGCGCATGCCAATCCAAGCATCGCGGCAATGCTCCTCAGTAAGTTGACGAATGGGCTTCCGCTGGCAAGAGTCAGCGCGGCGAATACCGATCCAGCAGCTGCCGCCGCGATCGATACCGAAATGAAGAATTCGGCGATACACGCTGCGGGCCTGCCTGCGCCGGACAGTGCCACCGCCCGCGCATGGGTAATGGCACTCTCGGCCGAAGCTGACCGCGCTACCGAGTGGACGGTGAATCAAGTCCAGACTCCAGCGTCGCAAGGGCAAGTAGTAACAGCCAGTGTCGTTCGGGAGGTAGCTGCAGCGAATGACCCGGCCAGAATGGATATTTATCGACTCACGCTGACCTGCCGCCCTGATACTCGCGAGGGTAAGCTGCAAGTGGCATGGGCGCCAGGAGCTCCGAAGAACGGTCGGGCGATGTCTGTGTCCGTGGACGGAAATAGTCTTTACACTGACGTTGATCTCGCATACGGAATAGGTGTAAACGCTGGGCCCGGGGCGGCCCTGCTCTATGCAACCAGGGACAACTTCGGAATAGCTAAGTTCCCCATACCAGTTCCGAAACAGACGTTGGCGATCGGTAATCTCACTCCAGACAAGACGGTCGTGTTTCCTTTTGAGGGCCTGACGCAAGCAGACCGCGAGTCGCTCTCGAAGTGTTTCACCAGGAAATCCGAATGAGCTCAGATGTTTCGTATCTTGAATTCGGTTCGGGCGATGCGGGTATCACTCGCACCTTCCTAGCCAAGTTGTTCGGCTGGGATTTTCACGTCATGGGAACTGGTCCCGAGGGCTGGTTCCAGACTCCGACGATGAAGGCGGGGTTGCATGGCGGTGATCCCGAGCCCGGCATCCTGGTCTTTTTCGGCGTCTACGATTTGGAAGACGCGATCGCGAAGGTGAGGGAATTGGGTGGCGAGGCGGGCGAGCCGACTGATGAACCGGGATTCGGCCGGTTTTCCATGTGTCGCGATCCGCAAGGAATTCGGTTCGGCCTCCATCGGCGTTAGGCGGCACTCCCTGATCGCGACCGATGCTCGTCTGCCCCGTCCGTAACTGCCGCTTACCGCTCGCGCGTGACCACCAGCGGCTATTCTGCGATCGAGGGCATTCGTTCGATGTGGCGCGGAGTGGATATATCAATCTGCTCCAGCCGCAGGACCGGCGTTCGAATCATGCAGGTGATACGGCGGCCGCAGTCGCAGCGCGGCGGCGCTTACACGATCGCGGAGTGACTGGGCCGTTGTTCCGCGGGATCGCCGAAATTCTGGGGGCATCGGCAACCGACGTGGTTCTGGATGCCGGATGTGGCGACGGCTTCTACCTAGGGAGTCTCGCCCGCCAAGCGGGATGCAGCGCCCATGGCGTCGACATTTCCGTTCCGGCCATTGAAGCCGCCGCACGCCGCTACCCGGAATGCGAGTGGATCGTGGCCAATGCGGATCGGTTCGTGCCTTATGTCGACCATTCCTTTTCGATGCTGATGTCGGTCACCGCCAGGATGAACGCTCCGGAATTCCGGCGTGTTCTTCGGGATGACGGGCGGCTGCTGGTCGCTCTCCCGGCGCCTGACGATCTGATTGAACTGCGCGGCTCAGGCCACGACCGCACGGTCCGGACCATCGAGACCTTCGTGGACAAATTCACACTCGCCGATCATCGTCGCGTAACAACGGCGGCAGATTTGGATGCCGCCNNCCGTTCAAGACGTTCTGCTGTCCATCTATCGGCCGATGCAGCCCAAACCCGCCGAAGCGATGCGCGTCACTTTCAGCCTCGATCTGCTGCTGTTTGACGCCGCACTTTAATCCAGATTCCGGCCGCCAGGAAGCCGAGCAGCAGCACGGAAACATTGACCGGCTCGGGAGTTGCGGTTGGTACGTCGGGCGCAAGCCCGGCAAAACTAGAACTGGTGCCCGAAAGGTCTGAGACGAACGTAGCAGCGCCTGTGGTGGTGTTTAGCGTATCTACTGCGGTCGGACTACTGTACTGGCCGCCGTACAATAGGCCATTCTCCGTTACGAGAGCCCCGAATCCGGGGCCGCCCGCGCCCGCGGCCCCCACCGACGTTGCCGCGCCAGTGGTGGTGTCCAGTGTGTATAAGTCGGCTCCGTCAGTGAAGTACAATGTGCCCGAATTCGTCGATAGACTATAGTCGCCGCCCGGGGTAAGGCCGGTCAACCCGAGCAGTGTGGGTGATCCATCTGAGCTGTTGACGGAATAGAGTTCAAACGCGCCGACGTTATTTTCGCCTATAGCATACAGATTGGTGAGGGTCGAACCAAAGGCTTCATATGCGACCGCCGTATCCGTTCCTACCGTGGTGAGGCTTCCGTTCACCGTGTCGATGGTATACAGAGTGCCGGTACCAGCGGCATAGTTGACGCCATAGAGCGTTGAGCCGATCTCTCCAAGCCCAGCCAACTGCACGCTTTCGAAGCCTTCTGAAGAGAAGTCCCCGGTGGCAAGGTCTATGGTTCCGAAATCCTTGTCGGTGGTTACCATATATGCGAGGGGATCGGCCCTCGCCGCGACTTGTAATCCAAGAAACATAATGAAGCCGGTTAGAAACGTCTTCGTCCAAGGCATTTTCCACCTCCTTAAGATGGCAAACTGAGTGTCAATGATGGTGCTCGCAGAGGGGACTGCGGCAAAAAGGGAGAAACGAATAGTACTGAGTTTGAGCATACGTGTAGCCCGATGACCTCCTCGGGACTACTTTTATAGCCGGATACGTCCTAAAATGTCCTTAGAGCGGTCTGAAAGTTTCTGAAAGGCGCATTTTCAATGAATTCGGGGGCTACCAGAATCGAGCGCCGGGCGGGAAGGTATCGTTTCGGCGAGTTCGAGCTCGTCCCCAACCAGGGAGCGCTATGGCGGACGGGAGTGCGGGTCCCCCTGATGCCCAAGCCCTTCGCGACACTCCTGGTACTGGTGGAACGTGCTGGCGAAACGGTCTCAAAGGATGAATTACTCCGCCAGGTGTGGCCCGACACGGCGGTAGAAGAGAACAATCTCACTCAGAGCGTCTCAACTCTGCGGAAAGCGCTGGGCGAGAAGCGGGGCGAGAACCGCTACATCGCAACGGAGCCTGGGTTTGGCTATCGTTTCGTCGCTGCGGTTACAAGGAGTGAGGACGCACCTTCCCTTGCGACGGAAGTGGTACTACCGCCCGCTGTGCCCGTCCAACAGCACCGCAGTCTCTCCGTCTGGCTGGCGTTGAGCATCGCCCTGGTGGCTGTTGCGGCCGCCAGTTTCTATGTCTTTCTCCACCGGCCGGCCGCGCTTCCGGTGCGGGCATCCATCGCAGTTCTCGGGTTTCGAGATCTATCGACGCAGAAGGACAGTTCGTGGATTTCCCCGGCGTTGTCGGAATTGATGAACGTCGATCTCGGGGCGGAACAGCGCTTGCGCATCTTACCGCTCGACAATGTAGCGCGTATGCGGACCGAGCTCGCCCTCACACTGCAACCCGCGTATCCGGTCGAGTTACTGCAACGAATCCGGAGGAACCTGGGAAGCGATTATCTGGTAACCGGCGCTTATTCACCAAAGGGCGCGGCGATACATCTGGATGTGACGCTGTTCGATTTGCGCTCCGCTAGGGCGCTGGGCACCATAGGCGATGACGCCACATACGATCAGCTTCCGCAACTCACCGAACGGTGCACGCAGCGGATTCGAACGCAATTGGGCGTACGGCTTTCGTCTACCAGTTATCCGCCGTTTGAAGCCAGCGCGATGGAGCCTTACGCTCGCGGCATGGAGCTATTGCGGCAAGGCGACGCTCTGGGTGCTCGCCCATATCTGGAGAAGGCAGCCCAAGCCGCGCCCTCAAATCCGCTGATTCATTCCGGACTGGCAGCGGCGTGGTCGGCGCANNCGATGTTCGATCTGCGCAAGAGGCGAAATTGGCCTTCGACTATTCCGCGGCGTTGGGGCGCGTGGAGCAACTCGAGATCGAAGGGCGATATCGGGCCATCACTCAGGATTGGCCGCGGGCCGTGCAAGTCTATGCGGCGTTGTTTACGCTGTTGCCGGATGACTTGGAGTATGGGCTGCAGTTGGCGGCGGCGGAAAGTGCCGGCGGCAAGGCCCAGGAAGCCTTGACGACGGTGAAAGCGCTCCGCGCACTTCCGCCGCCTATCGCAGACGACCCGCGAATCGATCTGGCCGAGGCACGGGCCGCCGGTGCTTTGAGTGACTTTGCTCGCACCAGACAGGCAGCTGAGCGGGCGGCGGAAAAGGCTCGTGCGCGCGGAGCCACATTGCAATATGCAAGGGCGCGATTGCTCCAGGCGGGCGCGATGCAAACTATGTCCGTGTCGGGTTATTCCGACATCCGGACAGAAGCTCGCGGAATCTGCGCCCAATTGGGTGATCATGCTTGCGTGGCGGCCGCGTACCGCACCGAAGCTAATCAGATGTCGGTAACTGGGAACTTACCGGCTGCGAGACGCTTATACCAATCGGCTCTTGAGATCTCAAACCAGATCGGAAATTCGCTCGAAAAACTGAACGGCCTCAACGGCCTCGCCTATGACGCCCGGCTGGAAGGCGACTTGCCCGCAGCGGAAAATTATCTGCAGGCGGCGCTCGTTGTGGGTACCGAGATGGGTCCGCAAAAACGCTACTCCATTTGCCTGGATCTGGCGCAGGTGTTGGCGGAAGAAGGTCATATAGCGAGGGCGCGAACTTTAATCGCTGAGGCTCTCCAGGTTTCGCAACAGATCGGCGAGCAAGAAGGTATTGGTCTCAGCCAAGCGGCACAGGGGGAGTTATTGGATTTGGAGGGTAAAGGCTCAGAGGCGCTCGCCAGTTACAAGGAAGCGCTGCGCATTCTGCGCCAGGTGAATGAACCCGTTATCGTCGGCGAAACGCTGTTGGAATATGGCAACATCCAGTTGGAGCAGGGCGATCTGGCTGGCGCTCGCAAGAGTTTCCAGGAAAGCCGCGCTCTTCCGAGCGGCTTGCCAACCGGTTCCGTAACGCCGGATTCCGAGCTGGCGTTTGCGCATCTCGGCTTTGCGGAGGGCCATTTCGCCGATGCAGCATCTCAGGCGCGTTTGGCACTAAGTGGCATGACTGCGGCCGGGCGCAAGGGCGACCAGTTAGAGGCCACGGCTGTCTTGACACGTGCATTGATCGCCCTGGGGAAGACAACCGAGGCATCCGAAACACTGCCGCAGGCGCGTCCACAAGAGGCTGCCAAGTTTCCGCTTCGGGGCGTATTTCATTACCAGATAGCGCGCTGCTATGTGCTGGCGAATACGGGACACAGCGGCGAAGCCTTGCAGGCAATGGATCTGCTCAACGCGGATGCCAGGCGCCTGGGCGTTCCAAGCCTGGAGAACGAATCGATGCGGGCCAAGAAGGCACTGATGAAGATCCGATTGTCCGGGGGAGTTTGAGTTCTCAAACCAGCGGAAACCAGCCCAAAGACGTTACTCTAGTATTTACATGCAGTCCACCGCCAACCCGGTTCAGACCGAAGCGCCGAAACATGTAGCGGATAAACTGGTTTTCTCGATCCTGCTGGCCGCCGCTTTCTGCCACTTCCTGAACGACATGGTGCAATCGCTGATTCCGGCGATTTATCCACTGCTCAAGGCTTCGTTCCATCTGGATTTTAGCCAGATCGGGATGATCACACTCACGTACCAAATCACGGCGTCACTATTGCAGCCGCTCATCGGCCATTTTAACGATCGTCATCCCCGGCCCTACTCACTGGCGATTGGGATGGGATTTACACTCATCGGCCTGGTGTCGCTTTCGCGAGTGTCTACTTACCCGATGCTGTTGGCTGGTGCGGGGCTGGTCGGCGTCGGGTCGGCGGTGTTCCATCCTGAGTCGTCTCGCGTAGTGCGCATGGTCTCGGGCGGGCAGCACGGCTTCGCGCAGGCTTTCTTTCAAGTAGGGGGCAACGCCGGATCGTCGTTGGGCCCCTTGTTGGCGGCGTTCATCGTCCTGCCGAATGGTCAGAGCAGTCTGGCCTGGTTTTCCGTGGTCGCACTGCTCGGAATCGTCGTGCTCGCGCGGGTGGGTTCCTGGTCTAAGAAGAACCGGCCGCCGGGGCCGAAATCCCGCTCTGGGAAGACCGAATATCATCCGCTCTTATCGCCGCGCAAGGTGTACTTGTCGCTAGCGGTTTTGATTGCGCTCATGTTTTCCAAGTTCTTCTACTTATCCAGCCTGAATAGTTACTACACGTTTTTCCTGATGAGTAAGTTCCACCTCACGGTGCGCAGCGCTCAGATCCACTTATTCATGTTCGCGGGCGCGATTGCCGCCGGCACCATCATCGGCGGACCCATTGGCGATCGAATCGGGCGCAAGTACGTTATCTGGTGCTCTATCCTTGGCGTGCTTCCTTTCACGCTAGCGCTGCCGTATGCGAACCTGTTCTGGACCAGTATCCTGAGCGTGGTGATTGGCGTGATTCTCGCGTCGGCCTTTTCGGCCATCCTGGTTTACGCTCAGGAACTGATGCCTGGAAAGATTGGAATGGTCTCGGGCATGTTCTTTGGTTTGGCCTTTGGAATGGGTGGGGTGGGTGCGGCCTTGCTCGGCAATTTGGCCGATCACACCAGCATCACGTTCGTCTACAGAGTGTGCTCGTTCCTTCCCGCGATTGGTTTACTCACCGGGTTTTTGCCCAATCTGGAAACGAAGCGGCAGCGCACGATGAAAACCGCGCCCGCGATCACTTAGCCACTACCGGCCCGCTACCGCGCTTCTGCGTTCCATCAAAATTACGTCGCGCCACCGCCCGTTCATTTGGCCAAGGCGCTCGCGCTTGCCGACAATGCGGAATCCCGCGCGCTCGTGCAGGGCGATGATCGAGACGTTCTCAGGAAAGATGCCGGCTTGCAGGGTCCAGATGCCATCTTTTTCCGAATCGGCGATCAGGCGCGCTAACAGTTGCCGGCCCACGCCGCGCCCGCGCGCAAGCTCTGAGACGTAAATGCTAACCTCGGCCACCCCGGCATAAACGCAGCGGCCGGATACGCCGCTCAAGGCAGCCCATCCCAACACATCACCGGCCTCCGAACGCCCGACGATTCTCAGCGCAGGCAAATGGCCTGCATCCCACTTTTCCCAATCCGGCGCGAATTGTTCGAATGTTGCGTTGCCTGTGGCGATGCCCTCTAGTACTGTGACCGCATGAAT
>PKZC01000249.1 GCA_003132905.1 Bryobacterales bacterium
ACGCGCGGCGAGATTGCGCAGTTGGGAATGATCCCGCTGATCTTCATGGGCGGCTGGACTGGCTATGGAATCTATCAGGCCGCCAGCGTTCTGGTCCCCGTGGGATTCCTCAAGTTCTCGCGCGCCATGGAATCGGAAGCGGATTTGCTGGGCTTGGAGTACATGTACAAAGCGGGCTACGATCCAACCGCCTTCGTCGATTTCTTCGAGAAGATTGAAACTTTGGAAAAGCGGAAACCGGGCACAGTGTCCAAGTTGTTCTCCACGCATCCGCCCACCGACTCTCGCATTCAAGCGGCCCAGAAGAACATCCAGGAATATCTCAAGGCCAAACCCGAGTACGTGCTGACGACGTCTGAATTCAACGATATAAAGGGACGCCTGTTGGCGATGCACAACAAGCGCAAGGTCGACAATCCGGCCGACGGGAACCGTCCCACGCTGCGTCGCGCCCCCGGATCGGGTGGCGGCACGGTGGGTACCGACGAAGATGGCAAGACACCGGCATCTTCATCGGATGACGAGGACCGCCCAACTTTAAAGCGCCGGCCCGCGTCTGAATAACAGATACCTTCTCCTCCTTAAAAAGGCTCATGGCGCATAAAGCACCATGGGCCTTTTGTTTTATTTGCCTCTCGCACGGCTAAACTGGATCATGCGCTCGACGGTCGTCCTGGCACTATTCCTTATCGCCACAGGAGCTTCGGCCGGAACGGACTGGCTGGGGGCGGGGAAAGACTGGTGGGCGCACGTCCGCTTCCTCGCCAGCGACGAATTGGAAGGCCGCCAAGTGGGTACAAAAGGTTACAACACGGCCGCCGGGTATGTGGTTCGCCAATTCAAGCGCGCTGGCCTCGCCCCCGGCGCTGGTTCCAGTTATTCACAGCCGGTTGAGTTCATCCAAACGACACTCGATGAACCGGGATCGAACCTCTCGCTGGTTCGCGATGGCAAAGCGATTCCCGTCAAGCTGGGGGACGAAGCGTTCCTGCGTTGGGCAAGCAAACCGATCCCGGACGTGGACGCCCCGCTCGTGTTCGCCGGATATGGCTTGGATATTCCCGAAGCCGGCTACAGCGATCTGAACGAATCGAACTTGCGTGGCGCGGTGGTGGTCTATCTCGCGGGAGGTCCAGCCAATATACCGGGCAACCTGCGGTCACACTATTCGTCCACCGAAGAGCGTACGAAAGCCCTGAAGGCCGCTGGCGCGGTGGGCTCCATCAACATTTTGAATCCACGAAGCATGGAAGTACCGTGGGCGCGCTATAGCGCCAATCGGCTGCAAGCGCGCATGTCGCTGGCCGACCCCGCGTTTTCAGAAGGCGGAGCAAGTTTCGCCGCCACCTGGAATCCCGCCAAGGCGGACCAGCTTTTCGAAGGCTCCGGCCATTCCATCGGCGAGATTCTGGATGCCGCCGATCACAACCGCCCGCTGCCGCACTTCGCGCTTACCTCTAAAGTGCGCGCCCACGTTGCGACAACAAGCGAGAAGGTCCGCTCCCAAAACGTGGTCGGCCTGCGGCCTGGCCTCGATCCCCAACTCAAGAACGAGTTCGTCATTCTGTCCGCGCATCTGGATCACCTGGGCGTGGGCAAGCCAGTGAATGGCGACGCCATTTTCAACGGAGCCATGGATGACGCTTCCGGCATCGCCTCAATCATTGAGATCGCGCGCACGCTGCAAACACGGAACGTCCAGACCAAGCGCTCCATTCTTTTTCTCGCGGTGACAGGCGAAGAGGAAGGCGAACTCGGCTCCCAATATTTCGCCGAGCGTCCCACGGTGCGCGGCCGCATGGTAGCCGACATCAATATGGATATGTTCCTGCCCTTGTTTCCGCTGCATTACCTGGAGGTGCAGGGCTTGAACGAATCCACGCTGGGCGACGACATCCGCGCCGTATCGTCAGCGGCTAACGTCGAGGTGCAGGCCGACAAGGAACCCGACGCCAATCGTTTTATTCGCAGCGATCAGTACAGCTTCATCAAGATGGGCGTGCCCGCGCTGGCTTTCAAATTCGGCTGGATTCCAGGCAGTCCCGAAGAAAAGATCTTCAAGGATTGGCTCAGCACACGCTATCATGGCGTGTCCGATGACGCCAGCCAGCCGGTGGATCTGGCCGCAGCCGCGCAGTTCAACAGCATCCTCGCGGCATTGCTCGAACGAGTCGCCGACGCCCCGCAGGCGCCCGAGTGGAAGCCGGATAGTTTCTTCCGCCGCTTCGTCCCGGCGCATTAATTCCAGCCCATAGGTAGCGCCTGAAACGTGCGTCGACTGAAAACCTCGCTGTACTTTGCGTATTACAACTTCTGCCGGCCGCGCAAGACGACCCGCGTGACGCCCGCCGTGCAAGCGGGAATCACCGATCATGTTTGGCATTTGGCAGAATTCCTGGCGTAGAATAGGGCCAGCGCACATTGATCAAGAGGCTCCCGTTCCTACTGGTGGGGATATTGTATGTGTGGTTCGCCATTCGCAGCTTTCGTAATCCAGAGGCCGTAAAGACAATGAACAGGCGCGCTCCTTGGGGAAGGTTTCCCGTTTCCTTCTTCAAGGGTCTTGGATTTTTATGGGGCCTTATCGCAATCCTATTTTTCTATTTGGCTGTCAATCCCCTATCGAAGTAAAATCAACCAACGCACCTTTCAGACGCAACCGGCCCATTTGCAAATCGTCCTCTGGTGGGTCAGGATAGTATCCTACGCCCCAGAATCATCCGTGTAGCCAGTGAGTCTGAACCTGTTCGTCGAACTCTCATGTCCAACAGCGTAGCCAAACCTCAACGCAAGCGTCCGCCCTCCTCCGGGCTGATGTTGCTCCTTAAGCCGTATCGATCGCTGGTCGCCCTCCTGGTTGTACTAACCATCGCAGGCAATGCCCTGAACCTGGTGGTCCCGAAGCTGATCTCTCACGCTATCGACGCCTACACGCAGGGCCGCTTCGTTCTCAACACCGTTGTCGTGCAATTTGTGGTGGTAGGCTTCTTGGTTTTTCTGTTTACTTACGCGCAGAACGCCGTTCAGATTTGGGCGTCGGAACGAGTGGCCAAAGATCTGCGTACGCGCCTGGCGGCGAAGATCTCCGTCCAGTCCTTCGCCTGGGTGGAAAAGTTGACGCCTGCCAAGCTGCTCACGAATCTTACCTCTGACGTGGACGCGGTCAAGGTGTTTGTATCGCAGGCCATCGCCTCCATCATTGCGTCGCTCTTCTTGATCGTCGGGGCCAGTGTGCTGCTCCTTTCCATCAACTGGCGGCTGGGGCTCGCCATCCTGGGCGTGGTTCCATTCATCGCCATCACATTTCAGTTAGTGCTGCGCAAAGTCCGAACCCTTTTCAGGAAGGCGCAGGAAGCCATCGATTGGCTGAATCGCGTCATTAACGAAAGCATCCTGGGCGCCTCGCTCATCCGGCTTCTCAATACGCAGCAGCTCGAAAGCCAAAAATTCCTGCAGGCCAACACCGAAGCCAGGGACCTGGGCCTCAGCATTCTGCGCTTGTTCGCCACCTTGATCCCGGCCATCACTCTGGCTGTGAATGTGGCCACCGTCATCATCCTGGTGCTGGGCGGCCATTACGTAATCGCCGGCAGTATGACATTGGGCGATTTCACCGCCTTCAATTCATACTTGGCCATCCTGATCTTTCCCATCATCCTCATCGGATTCATGAGCAACGTCATCGCGCAGGCTTCCGCCTCCTACATGCGCATCGGTGCGATTCTGAATACTCCCGAAGAAGAGAAACTCGGGCACATCGTCACAGACCTGAGAGGCGAGGTTGGCATGGATCACGTTTCGTTGTCCTTCGGCGAAAAGATGGTGCTGAAAGACGTCACGTTCCAGGTGCCCCCCGGGACGAATACTGCCATCATCGGACCCACCGCCGCGGGCAAGACTCAGCTTCTTTACCTGCTCATCGGACTCCTCAAACCTACCTCCGGCACGGTTACTTACGATGGCGAGCCCATCGACGAATATGACAAAGAAGCCCTGCACAGGCGCGTCGGGTTTGTTTTCCAGGACAGCGTGATCTTTAACCTGACGGTTTTTGAAAACATCGCCTTTAGCACCAGCGCCGAAAAGCCGGATATCGAGAAAGCCATCGAAACCGCGGAGCTCAACGACTTTATCGCGGCGCTACCCGAAGGACTCGAGACCATCGTCTCGGAGCGGGGAACCAGCCTTTCCGGCGGACAAAAGCAGCGCGTCATGCTGGCGCGGGCCCTGGCGCTCAATCCACGGGTCCTGCTGCTGGACGATTTCACCGCGCGGGTCGATTCCACTACTGAGCGAGCCATTCTAAAAAATGTGCACAAGAATTATCCCGGAATTACGCTGATATCGGTCACCCAGAAGATCGCATCCGTGGTAGATTACGACCAAATCATCCTTCTGATGGAGGGTGAGGTTCTGGCCAGTGGAACACATCGGCACCTCATGGAGACATCGCCCGAATATGTCCAGCTCTACGATTCCCAGCGCAGCACCAGCCACTATGAAGTACAAGCTTGAAACGGCCGCCGGTCCCCGCCCCAAGCGCTCGCTGCGGGAATCGAGCAAGAAGTTTCTTCCGTTCTTCGCCACCGAGAAACGGCACTGCATCGCGGCTCTCACGGCTATCGTGCTTAGTTCGCTTGCCACGCTCATAGCGCCCGTCTTGATTGTCCGTATCATCGATACCGACATCCGGCTCAAGAACATGCACGGCCTGGTGATCTCGTCGCTGATCGTCTTCGCTATTTATTTCACCGGCGCGGTTGCCAGCTATATTCAGGTGAATACCATGGGCGGGGTGGGCAGAAGAGTCCTGTTTCATTTGCGCAACGCGCTCTTCCTGAAACTCCAGGATCTTCCAGTCGCTTTCTTCAACGAGAACAAGGCCGGCGATTTGATTTCGCGCCTCAATAACGATACCGACAAGCTGAATCAATTTGTCTCGCAAGCCTTGATGCAGTTTGTCGGCAGCACGTTCCTCATCACGGGCGCGGCCATCTTTCTGGTCAGTCTGAATATCAAACTCGGCTTCGCCGCCCTG
Source organism: Bryobacterales bacterium (assembly GCA_003132905.1). Next base: position 5,039 of record PKZC01000249.1, read on the forward strand.
CTGCCTGCCCTGGGTGTCCTGGTCTTTACCCGCGGAACTTCGGCCTGGATCAAGCGCAAGAATCTGCGCAGCTTGCAGTCGCTCGGAGGGATGAGCTCCGAAGTGCAGGAAAGCCTGAACAATTTCAAGGTAATCGTTGCTTTTAATCGCGTCGACTATTTCAAGTGGAAATTTAATTCGGCCAACGAGAAAAACTTCGCGGCTTCCGTCTCGGCGGGCTATGCCAACAATGTCTTCATGCCTCTGTATGGCCTGGCTTCCCATATGGCGCAACTCGTCGTAGTCGCTTATGGCATTTATCTCATCGAAGCCGGCCAAGTCACCCTCGGCCTGCTCATCGGGTTTCTGTTCTACGTGAACAATCTCTACGGTCCCATGCGCCAGTTGGCCACGGTATGGTCGTCGTTCCAGCTTGCGATGGCGGGGGTGGATCGTATCTCGGAAGTGCTGGCGCTGGAATCGAACTTGCCGGTGGTCGAAGCCCGCGCATCCGATTCGGATTCAGTCCTCTCCTTTCGCCAGGTGTGGTTCCAATATCCCGACGGAAAAGAAGTGCTACGCGACGTCAGTTTCGAGATGGAGAAAGGCAAGGCCTACGCGCTGGTGGGTCCAACCGGCGGCGGCAAGACCACCACAGCTAGTTTGATGGCTCGCCTGTACGATCCTACCCAAGGCTCGGTGCTGCTACACGGCCGCGACATCCGTTCCTACACTCCGGAAGAGCGCGCGCAAAAGATCGGTTTCATCCTGCAAGATCCGTTTCTTTTCAGCGGCACGGTGCGGGACAACATCATCTATGGCAACGCCCCGTTCAAGGATTACTCCAGCCAGCAGCTCGCCTCGGTTCTGGAGGAAGCCAATCTTTCCACCCTGATTTCCCGCTTTTCCGAGGGCCTCGATACCGTCGTCACTACCAGCGGAAACAGCATCAGCCTGGGACAGAAGCAGCTCATCGCGTTTATGAGAGCGGCGCTCAGAAGGCCGGAATTGCTGATCCTGGACGAGGCCACAGCCAACATCGACACGGTCACCGAAGAGCTGCTCCAGGAAATCCTGCTCAAGCTGCCGCCTTCCACAACGAGAGTCATCATCGCGCATCGCTTGAACACCATCGACAACGTGGATCAGATTTTCTTCGTCAATTCCGGCGAGATCACCTTGGCGGGATCGATGGAGCACGCCGTCGATATGCTGCTGCACGAAAAACGAGCCAGCTAATCCCGGCCGGCCATCTGCGCCGGATGGAGTGCGCCTAGCAACTCGTATTCCATCGGATTCAACTGAGCGGTCCTGGCTTTATACGCCTCTACGTTGCCCCACCAGTTCGTGACAACGCGCCCTTCCTTGGTGCGATACCAACTGTTGCAGCCGGTCACAAAGGCGCTCTCCTGCAGTCCGCGCTGGAGTTGCTCGTTGAAGGCCGCCATCACTTCGGGACGCAGGTCGATAGCGGCGTCCTTCTCGTCAGCCAGCCGCAACGCCTGCAAAATATATCCGTACTGCGCTTCAAACATCGCGATGATCGAATTATGGTTCAGGTTCGTATTCGGTCCATAGAGGATGAAGAAATTCGGAAATCCCGCCACCACCATTCCCATGTAAGCCTCGGGAGCCTCACGCCACGCATCCTGATGCAGCGATCGTCTGCCGCGCCCGGTGATGCGCAGACCATCCAAAAACTTCAGCGATTCAAACCCCGTGGCATAAACAATAGCATCCACTTCATAGAGCGCCCCGTCGGCGGTTCTCGCGCCGTTCTTCTCGATCCGCTCCAGATGCTCGGTGACCAGACTCACGTTCGGCCGATTAAACGTCGCCAGATAATCGTCGCTGATGATGGGCCGTTTGCAGCCGATCGTATACCGCGGCCTTAGCTTCTCGCGCAGCTCGGGATTGTGCACCTGCGCTTCCAGAAAATCGGCGCACAGCTTCTCGGCCGCCCGCGCAACTTCCGAGCCGGGCTTCAATGTCTCGAAGCGATTCTCGAGGTCTCGATAAATGGCGTCGCGGCTCTCTAGAAGATAGGCCGCGTCGGTCTGATAAAGCCGGCGCTCTTCTTCGGTAAACGGATGGTCCTCGCGAGGAATCACATACGGCGGCGTGCGTTGAAACACCGTCAAATGCTTTGCGATCTTCGCCACTTCGGGCGTCAGTTGCGCCGCGCTGGCCCCGCTGCCGATCACCGCCACGCGCTTGCCGGTGAGATCCACGTCATGCCGCCAGCGCGCGGAATGAAACGAAATACCTTCAAAATGTTCCCGGCCCTCAATCCCCCGAAAAGTAGGCTGGCTGAGCTGGCCGCAGGCGCACACGAAGTGCCGAGCGGCGATCTGTTCCCCCGAAGCCATCCGAATGGTCCACACTCGATCGGCTTCGTCCCACGCAGCTTCCACTACCTGCGCGCCGAAACGAATATGCGGGCTCATCCCGCGCCGCTCCACCATCTCTTCGATGTGCCCCAGAATTTCCGGTTGAAAAGCGAACGCGCGGGACCAATCCGGCTGCTTGTCGAACGAGTACCAATAGAAGCGCGCAGCCACATCGCAGCTGCAGCCGGGATAACTGTTGTCGCGCCACGTGCCGCCCACCCGGTCCGACTTTTCCAGAATGATGAAAGACCGCTCGCCCTGTTGGAGCAGCAGATGCGCGAGACCCAATCCGCCCAGACCTGCGCCTAGAATCGCGATTTTGTAGTCCGGGCTCACGCCACCGTTTCTCGATGTTTCTGCGATCTCTCAAATCGCGCGGCCACAAATGCGCCGGCTGCGGCGATTGCATCGCGCCCTTCGCTCAGCCTGAATGCAAAACCATGCCAGACGTGCGGCATGCCCGGCCAAATTTCCAATTGCACTTCCACGTTTGCCTCGCCCGCACGGGCAGCCAACCGCGTGGCATCGTCCAACAGAACCTCTATTGACCCCACTTGAATCAACAGCGGCGGAAGCCCGGCCAGATTGGCGTAAATCGGAGATGCCAGCGGAGTGCGAGCCGCCTTGCCATTTAAATAGGCGGCCGCCATCCCGATTAATCCTTCGCGATTCAACGACGGATCTTCGGCGGCTTTGCTTACCAGGGACGCGCCAGTGCACTCCAGATCCGCCCAGGGAGAAATCGCCACCGCCGCTGCAGGCATTGGCAAACCGGCATCGCGTGCGGCCACTAGTGTCGCGACAGTCAANNGACAGTCAACCCTCCGCCCGCCGAATCGCCTGCGATCGCAATGGACCCGGGCGCAATCCCTTGTCCGAGCAGCGCCCGGTAGCTCGCCACCGCATCGTCCACTGCCGCTGGAAACGGATTCTCTGGCGCCAGGCGATAATCGATCGCCACTCCACGCGCGCCCGCCGCACGAGCCAGCTCGCTAAAGAGCGGCCGGTAACCCTGCGAGCTGCCCAACAGGTAGCCCCCGCCGTGAAGATAGAGCAACACCCGCTCCTGTGACGCTCCCGGAGTGGAGGACCATCGCGCCGGAATGCCGCCCAGCGTTGCCGATTGGAATGTCACGTCTTCGGCAACGGGAATTGCACCCAGCATCGCCTCGAAATTCTCGCGCGCTTGCGGGGGCGGCGCCGCCAGGTCAGGGCCTCCGCTCCGCAACATCTCGACCAAAGACTCCACTTCCTGTACGCTCATCGAGGCATCTCCTTCATAAAGATCGAGACTATCACTTTGTCAGCAATCGGAGCAGTTGTTAGCAAACGAAGCAGCGCCATTCGTCCAGTTGCAAAATCGCCTTCGGAGAAAAACCTGCGGGAAGATCCCATTCCGGGAAGCCGGAGAGAATCATCGTACTCCCGGCTCGGCGCACGCGCTCCAGTTCTGGCGCAATGCGCTCCAGCGTGGCGGCGTCGATATTCGCCACAATTACGTCGGCCCATTGCGATCGAACCGCCTCCGCGGAGCCAACGAACATTGGAACGTTCACGCGCTCGCACGCGATCACAACCGCATCGGGATCGACGTCGCAGCCAATCACGCACTGCGCTCCCATCAGCTTCGCGGCATCTGACAAGATGCCCGATCCCGACCCCACGTCCAACACTCGCGCCCGCGGCTGCACATACCGTTCCATCGCCCGTAGGCAAAGCTGCGTCGCCGGATGCCGGCCGGTTCCGCAAGCCATGCCGGGATAAATCTCGAGGCGCACGCGACCTGCTGGAGTCGCCGTTGCGTCATCCCACGGAGCCACCAGAAAGAACCGCTCGCCCACACACAGCGGAGGCCATGCTTCGCGTGTAACGCGCTCCCAATCGGTAGCCGGTTCCGCACGAAACTCTGGTGAAAGTTCAGCGAAACGTTGCAGTAATGACACGGCATCGTCATCGCGTTCGAAGAAGGCTCGGACGCCCGCATCGTCCTCTGTAACGCCCGCCGTGCCGCATTCCAGAAGTTCCGCAATCAGAATGTCTTCGCGATCGGTAGAGGGGTGAAGAAGAAGGGAAAACAATCTTCAAGTTTACGCAATTGTGATAATCTNNACTCCTGGAATCGACGAACCGCGCACCGCCACTGGTCCGTTTGCAAGTTATCACCTGGATAGTACTTTCGACGAAATGTTTGACGCCGAAGGCCACCCGCGCAAACACTATCGCGCTCTTTACGACCTCTTGCTGAGCCTGCCTGCCGAAGAAATGCGGCGCAAGAAGCAGGCCGCCGACGTGTCCTTTCTACATCAGGGCATCACTTTTACCGTTTATGGTCGCGATGAGGGCACCGAGCGTATCTTCCCCCACGACCTTTTACCCCGCATTATTACCAGCGCCGAGTGGAACCTCATCGAGCGTGGCCTCACGCAGCGCATCACCGCTCTCAACATGTTTCTGCGCGACATCTACCACGAAGGCCGTTGTCTGGCCGACGGCATTGTCCCGCGCGAAATGGTCTATAGCTGCAAACATTTCCGCCGTCAGATGCGCGGCGTCATCGCCTCCAGAAATATCTATGTCGCGGTCATGGGTACCGACCTCATCCGTCTTCCCAACGGCCAGTTTGTGGTCTTGGAAGACAACCTCCGCGTCCCGAGCGGCGTTTCTTACATGCTCACGTCGCGGCAGGTTATGAAACGGATCTTCCCGGAATTGTTCCGCCACACCGACATCCGTCCCATCGATCATTATCCGGAGGCCTTACTCACCACTCTGCGCTCGCTCGCGCCCGAAGGCCGAGGCGAGCCGAACATCGTTCTGCTGACCCCCGGCGTCTACAACTCGGCGTATTTTGAGCACACTTATCTCGCCCGCCAGATGGGCATCGAACTGGTGGAAGGCCGCGACCTGGTAGTTCACGACAACGTTGTCTACATGCGCACCACCGGTGGGTTGCGCCGCGTTGATGTAATCTACCGCCGCGTGGATGACGATTTTATCGATCCTTTGGCATTCCGGTCCGATTCGACATTAGGTGTTGCGGGATTGTTCAATGCCTATCGCGCTGGCAATGTCACGCTCTCCAATGCGCTCGGCACCGGCGTCGCCGACGACAAGGCGCTGTACGCGTATGTTCCCAAACTGATCAAGTACTTCCTGAGTGAAGACCCGATTCTCGACAACGTCGAGACTTATTTGCTGACCGAGCCGGCCGAGCGCCAGCACGTGCTCGCTCATCTGGAAAAGTACGTCGTGAAAGCGGTCGGCGAATCGGGAGGCTACGGCATGCTGATCGGGCCGCATTCCACCGCCGAACAACGCGCCGAATTTCGCGAGCGGATCGAAGCCGATCCCCGTAACTACATTGCGCAGCCGACGCTCATGCTCTCGCGCGCGCCCTGTTTCTTCGATGGCCGCGTCGAACCGCGGCACGTCGACCTGCGCCCCTACATTTTGTGTGGCGACAAGGTGACAATCGTGCCCGGCGGATTGACGCGAGTAGCGTTGCGCAGCGGATCGCTAGTGGTGAATTCATCGCAAGGAGGGGGAAGCAAAGACACGTGGGTGTTGCAGTAAAAAGAAGTCAGAATACAGAAGTCAGAATCCAGAATCCAGAATGTGGACTCCGCGCTTCTGAATTCTCCCACTGCCCTCCGTATTCTGTATTCTGACTTCTGAATTCTTCTCTTATGCTCTCTCGAGTCGCTGAAAGTCTCTATTGGATGAGTCGCTACCTGGAACGCGCCGAGCATACCGCGCGCGTGCTGGGCGTCCAGCTTAATCTGATGCTGGAGCAGGATCCGCGCTCCTCAGATCGCCGCTGGCTGCGCGTCTTGAGCAGCTTGGGGCATCCCGGTTCGGTAACCGAAAACAGCGACCCTTTCACGCGCGCTCAAACCTACGCGCTGCGCAATATCACCAATGGCATCGCCATGGCGCGCGAAAATGCCCGCCAGGTCCGCGAACAAATCAGCTCGGAAATGTGGGAACAGTTCAACCGCCTTTTTCATGAGGTGAAGCGCATGGAATCCGCTGGCCTGTGGACCTCGCAGCCGCTGGATTTCCTCGCTGTGATTCTCGAAAGTTCGCATCTGGTGCAAGGCGTCACCGACTCCACAATGAACCATGGCGAAGGCTGGCAATTCATCCAAGTGGGGCGATTCATCGAGCGCGCAGCGGCCATCTCCCGCCTGCTCGATACCTATTTCCATCAGTTTCGTTCCGGACAACCGATGGATTCGGCCGAGCACATGGAATGGATCGGCCTGCTGCGGAGTTGCACCGCCTTCGAAGCCTATTGCAAAGTCTACACCGCCGATCTGCGTCCCGAGCGCGTGGCCGAATTTCTGCTCCTGAATAGCGAATTTCCCCATTCCGTCCGCTTCGCCGCCGACCATTTGCAGCGCTCGCTCGAAGCCATCAATCAGGCTGCGGCCAGCAAACGATCCCCGCGCGTGGCCAAAATCGCCGGCCGTTTAAGCGCCGGACTCATGTTCACACCACTCGAGGAAATCGTCGCCACTCTGGCCGAGTTTTTTGCTGACATCCAAAAGCAATGCGCCCGCATTCACACCGCGATCTACGAAGTCTATATCACCTATCCGGTTGAGGCCGCCATCGAGGCTTAAGGCATTATGTACTATTCCATTCGCCATCTGACAAAATTTCGCTATAGCGAGCACGTAAGCGAGAGCCTGATGGAAGCGCGCATGCAGCCGCGCTCCGATGGCCCGCAGCGTTGCCTCTCGTTCCAACTGATGGTGCAGCCCAAGGCCCGCGTGCAATTCTATCGGGACTACCTGGGCAACATGGTGCATCACTTCGATGTCCCCGGCAGGCATAAGCAGCTCTCTATCGTTGCCGACGCACTGGTCGACGTACAGCCAGCGCTGTCGTTGCCGGCATCGCTCGGCGAAAGCGCCTGGGACGAGTTGGATGACATGATCGCCGCCGGCGACTATATCGAGATGCTGATGCCCAGCCATTTCGGCCAATCCACCGAGCTGCTCGAGAAATTCGCGCGTGAACTGGATGTCGACTCGCGCGAGAAAGCGCGGCAACGCGATCCTCTGGAGTTGGTGCTGAATCTCAATGCGCTGCTCTATTCGAAGATCGCCTATGTTCCCAAGAGCACGCAAGTGG
>PKZC01000088.1 GCA_003132905.1 Bryobacterales bacterium
GCCTTTGTGGCGGAGCTTGGACCTGTAGATATTCTGGTCGGCGGGCCACCATGCCAGGGACACAGCGATTTGAACAACCATACACGACGATCAGACCCCAAGAACAAGCTGTACGAACGAATGGCGCGGTTTGCGGACCTTGTGCGTCCGGCTCATATCGTGATCGAGAACGTCTCTGCGGTACTTCATGATCGGGGGGGGGTCGTTGAGAAGAGCGTGTCGACACTCGGCCGACTCGNNATACTGGTTGCTTCACTCGACCGTCACCCGAACGTGAAGCGTACACTTGCGGTGTATGAACGCGGTGAGCGTGGCGCAGCGTGGGCGATCGGCGATCTTCGCAATCTGAAGGGAATCATTCCTTTCGACACCGCCAGTAAACACAGCAGGGTGAACCAAGAGCGAATTGCATATTTGTTCAAGAACAATCGTCATGAGCTGCCCGATAGCATGCGCCCTGATTGTCATCGGTTGAAGGAGCACAGCTACAAGTCTGTGTACGGAAGGATGTATTGGGAGCAGCCCGCACAAACCATCACGAGTGGATTCACGAGTATGGGGCAGGGACGCTTTGTACATCCCAAGGCGAAGCGGACGATTACGCCGCACGAAGCTGCACGTTTGCAGTTCATTCCAGACTTCTTCAGCTTTGGTGACACTATACGCCGCACGTCCCTCGCCGAGATAATCGGAAACGCGGTTCCGACAAAGCTTACGTACGTGCTCGCTCTGGAACTGCTGCGCTGAGACGACACGGTGCCTCGTACGAGGCCGTGCCAGCGAGGTGGCCTATCTCGCGAATTGCTGGTCTGCANNGTAAAGGCAGTAGACCTTGCCGCATAGCAATTGCTAGCGAGTCCGACATCCTTTAGCTGGAGTAAGCGGATCGGCCCGGGTTAGCGAGTGTCCGAGACTAGCATGCGGTGGTCGCCGACGCCACCTTAGGTGCATGGAAATAGAGCGCCGCATTGTTGCCCCGACCTGGACGTGGCCGAAGCACAGTATTAGGTGGCAGTGATCATCAGCCCGGGCCCCAACCCGTCTCATCCTATGGCGCGGCCGCCTGATAGGCATTCCTCTCACTTAACACCGATTCGACCCAGACGGGAATAGCCTGAACTGCCGACCACTCGATGTCGCCACCGGAGAGTATTGCTTGAACGATTCCGCTATCGCGCGAGCTAACTGGAAGGCATGGAGCGCCGATACCTGGAGCCAGATGCTCTTCGACCACTTCTTCGTGTCACGAAGTGGAGAGGCTTCTCGCGTATCGCGGCTTCTCGTTAGTCCGGAGGAGCTCGGGAAGGCTATAGGAACGCCCGGCGTCGAGCCGGCGGTTGCGAGAGACGCATTCCTCGTCGCAGTGAGGTGCTCGCCCGCGGAGTTTCGACATAAGGTCTCGATCGCCAGCTTGGAGTCGAGTGTATGGGACAGGAACGAGCCTCCACCGTTCCTCGTGTACCTGTTTTTCACCTGCTTTGCTGCCGCCTCTCTCGACACCGGCACGGCCGACGAGGGGGTATTCCGGGAGCGCCTCCGGCAACTACTCCGGCACGACCAAGGCACTCACTACTTGTTAGCCGATCTTCCCGTACTCTGGCGGGAGTTCGCGTCCTGGTTGGAGAAGCGTCGGACCGAAGGCGCTCCGTACCGAATGCTCGTTCTGCCGGATCCAGGGTGGATGGTTCGAATCGGGTATTCGATCCGCCTAGCGTTTCCGTCGCGCTCGGACAGGCTTATGTTGCGGGACGTTCTTGCGACGGTTGGCGCGGGCCCAAGTCCGACTGTTCCAGAGGCATTCCAGGCAATCGGGCGCGCACGCGAGCGATTCTCGTCGGACTTTCGCGAGGTCTTTGACCGTGCTCGTGCTGCCCTCGCGACTAGGAAGGATGGNNGCTTTGGTCAGCCGTACTGGAGGCGGCTGGCCTCGCGCCCTCACCACGCGACACCACGCGGGTTCGGTATCAACTCCTGCTGCAGGAGGATGAACTGGACCGGCCGGATCCGATCCTCGTTGCGACTGCCAGACCGTCAGCGGCGCGCGGCGCGGCGACGTTCTTACGCCTAGACGATCCGTTCGGTGAGTTCGGGTATCTCGTAAGCGCAGCCGATGGCGACACGACACTCATTGCTACACTCCTGCTGCTCGGAGCGCTAAATGATCGTGCTCCGAACCTAACAGGATCACCCGTCGTTCGAGCCGTCACCGAGGGTGTATTGCTGTTCCGCNNCGCGCTCGTTCGTATGGATCTGTGCGCAAGCTTGCTCGGTCTGTTCGAAAGAGCAGGTCAGCGGGCACGTCCAACTAGGTTCGACGGATGGTCGGACATTGGTCCGTTCGACATCAATTCGGTGCGTGACCCGACGATTGCCGACGCTCCGGGCCTGGCGAGCGTCCGCTGCTTGCAAAGTATCGAGGTCGGACCACATCTGCATCTCGTCGGCGGTATCCGAATCGATGGAGGCTTCCTCGGCACGCGCGGTTTGCTTCCCTCTGTTCACCTCCCTGATGCGGAACACCTCACCGCCCTTCGACTCCAAAGCGATCCGGGACAGCCGCAGACCGCATTGGTCGCGAGACTCGTCCGTGATCTGGACAACCCTAGCGCGTTCTTGTGGACGGAAGAGCAAGAGGATTTGGAGGGGTCGTTCGTTCTCGCCGGAACCCGCGACACCAGTGTGATAGCGTCGCGACAAGTGCTGTTTCACTCGAGAGTCTTGAGTCACAACTATGCGGTGCCTTCGGACCCGCAACGCTGGCTTGTCGAGGTAAACACCCCCGACTTAGCGTCGGCAAGCGACGGTATCGACGGGTGTTTCGGCCCTGTTCTCCCGCCTGCACTGCACAATTCGCGAAGGGGGCATAGTAGCGACGAATTGTTTGAGAGCCCTGGACTGAACGGGCGGTTGGTGGACGAGGACCAACGGTTCGACCGGTTCGTAGAGGCGATGGCCGCCATCTCTGCGAGAAGGAAAGGACTAACCGAATACGAAGTGCTCGATCTGCTGCAAAGACTTACGGGTCTCGGCGCGGGCTACCGTATTTGGGACGTAGTCCGCGGCTGGAACGAGTCCGGATTCTTCGATGTATTGACTNNCGAAGACGGATCGCTTACCAGCGTACGAGTCACCCTTCAAGGCCTTGCGCCGTTCCGACTTAGGGGCGAAGTGCAAGCAGCGTTCGCAAAGGCTGGCGCAGCGGTGCTGAAGCCGATGGGGTACTCTCCTCACGTCCCAGTACCTCCGGTTTGGCGAGTCGATTCGGTTG